>CAYWFP010000116.1:0-10711 GCA_964457365.1 uncultured Planctomycetaceae bacterium | reverse complement strand
TAGCCGAAGGCGTCATCATTCTTGAGCCCAAGGGCCCCGATGGGGGTATCTACCAGCCCGGCGGGCTTTGCTTCGCCGAAGGGGTTGTTCATCTCCATGGGCAGCACATACTTCCTGGCCTTCGGGTCCATCGGCCCCTTGCCGCCGATCTGGAATTCGTACATATGTGAATCGAAACGGTCAAAGGCGTCGAAGATGGTGTCGTGCAGGTCTTCGAGCGTCTGGTCGCCCCGGATCTGGATGGTGCGGCAGATGGATTTGTTCTTCTTGCCGAAACTCCGGCTGATTGGGCCGTCAATGATATAAACGTCCAGCGTGAAGAGGCGGTCGTCCTTCACCACCTTCGCGGGCGCTTTCTGCTTCTTTCCGGCCATACCGGTTCCCTCCTGCTGCTCAAGCCAATCCTCCACCTCGGGGCATTCCGTGCAGTCGCCGAGGAACTCGCAGTCCTCGTCCTTGCCGCAGGCCTCGCAGATAGCCCAATGGCCGCAGTTGACCTTCGGGTCGGCAACGGGCTGCAGGCACTCGGTGCACCACATGTAGCCGCAACCGAAGCACCGGCCCACGGTGGGGTCTTCGATGCCCGCCACCTCCTCGAAGGTGCCGACCTCCGCGCAATCGCACGCCGGGCACGCGCCGACAAAGATGGCGTTGGCGAAGTCCTCCGCCGTGTCGAAACCTTCCGCCATCGCGCGCAGCGCCTCCAGCCCGCCGGGCATTGCCTGCTCCAGCGCCTGCGCCGCCGCGTCCATGTCCGCTTCGGTCAGATCGGCCATGTCCGACAGGTCGGCCTCGCAATGGAGGCACCGTTTCGCGCCCTCGGGGACGGGCTTGCCGCAGTTGAAGCACTGGCCGAATCCGTCTGCTTTCTTCATCATGTACTGCCTCCCTTCGGAAGTTGGGCCGGTTCGTCGTTCTCGTCAATCTCGTCGTCCGGACTCTGCTGGAGCACGTCGGAGATGACCTTGTCCGTCACTTCGCTCAGGTACTCCTGCAGAACGCTGCTGAATTCTTGGAACTCCGGCCAGAGCGTTTCGTCAACAAAGGTCTTGGGCGCGCGGACCATGACCGTGGTATATCGCTGGCCCCGATAGCGGTAGGGCTTCAGGCCGTACCGCCGCAGGAGCGCCAGGAACAACCGCCGCGACCAGGCGTCGGCCATGCGGAACTTGTACTCCTCGTCCGGCCCCTTGGCCTGCATCTCGTCAAGGAGTGCGCGGATGCGGTCGCGGGCCATCTCGGCGGCCGCGCGCTCGCCGTCATAGGTCGTGCCCGCGTGCAGGGCTTCGATCTTCGCCAGTCGGTCCAGAAGTGCTGCTTCGTCCATGGTGATTACCCTCGCCCGCAACATTTCTTGTATTTCTTCCCGGAACCGCACGAGCAGGGATCGTTGCGTCCGACCTTCGGCTCCTTGCGGCGGATCGGCTCCGGCGCGGAAGCGGGCTCCCGTGGGGCCGGGGGTAGCCACGAATCCTCCGGATCGACGAAGTCGTCTCCCGTCAGTGCGTCGCCAAACAGGAAATCGTGCGTATCCCCAAAACATGCCCAGTCGCGCAACTCCTCGACAGGTTCCACGATAAAGGGCGATTCTCCTCCGAAGGCGTTGTCAATCGCTTCCTCCTGCGGCATGGCGAACACCTCGTCAACGTCCGTTTCGTTGATGAAGCCTTTCGGAGCCAGGTCTTCGGCGAAGGCCCGGGCGATGGCGGGGCGGAGTTCCGTCAAATGCAGGTGCGCACAGCAAAGCGCGAGTTCGCCCCACACCTCGCCCGGCGTTCGTGTGAGTTCGTCTTCGAAAAGACGCGTGAAAAAGGCCAGTACATCCGCGCGGGTCTTGACGCCGCAAATGACGAGGATGAGCCATGCTCTCAAAGCTTCGCAGCGAATCAGGTCGTGAGCATTGTCGTCACGGATCAGGGCTTCGATGCGGCTCGTGTCCTCGCTTTCAAAGCAGGTGGACGCGAGGATGCGCCCGAGATCGCCAATGATGCCATCGTTGATCAACCCCGACACCTTGTCGGCGGGGCCGTGCAGAATATCGCAGAGGATCGCATGGACGCGCGGCTCCTGCCAGTAAGCGAGAAGATAGGTGACGAAGAGAAAATGCCAATGCCGATCGTCGTCGGGATCCGCCACGATCTCGTCGAGGTTGTCGCGGACGTTCGCCAGCACGTTCAGCAGATGCGGCGCGAATTCGCGTTTGCGCATGGTCGCCTGTTCCAGCGCATCGGTCGGCAGCATGCCCGCAGAGACCGCATCCGCGAATTCCTCGAGGATGCCGGAGACGCCCAGCAGCATCTCCGGCGCCTCGTGGTACTTGAACCAGGAACGATAGTCGACCAGCGCGATCTCGGTCGCCTCGTCCGCATTCAGATGTTCGAGATAAGAGATCGGGAACGTATAGCCGTCGTCCTCCCTGTCCTCGGGTACGACATTCGCGAGCACCCCGTGCTCCTCCACCCACGAATCCACGCCGGTCAGTTTAAGGGTGTCCCCGGTATGCATGAGCCAGTCCTCCGGGGTGTCGTCCGCGATTGACGCCTGGAAGGGGAAGCGCATGCGCTCGCGAAGCGCGTTCTCCCAGACCTCGTATGCGGCGGCTTCGGGATCGAGGGCGAAACGGGCATCGGCAACCGTCTCCATGATCCGGCGACCCGTTTCGCCCGCATGCAGCCATGTCCCCGGCAGATCCATTTCGCCCCGGGCGATCCAGGCATCCAACGGCGTGTCGCGAGGCTCGGCGGGCTCGACCTCGTCCGTGTAGAGCGTCATGCAATGGGGCATGAGGGAATGTGCGGCGGCATGGTCGAGATACGGCTCGGGCAGCGCGCGGAGGGTCAGCGCATCCCATTCGATCATTACGAGAGGGCGGTCGGTGCCTTCTTCTCGGAAGACCACGCCCCGGACGCGCGCGTACCAGCCGCCGATATCGATCTCCAGTTGATCGGGCGCGGCCACGCCGTCCTTGACGCGAACGGTTTGGCCCGGTTGAAGTGATTGTGCGGTCATGTTGTGGTTCCCGTCATCAAGATTCAAGGCCGTTAAGGTTGGCACTGGTGTAAGGCGCTTCCTTCATATGCTACTTCTTCGCATATTTCCCGTCAACTTTTATCGTTGCCCGCCTGTCGTGCCGCGAAACTTCGTGGCTCACACTCCCTTCCCATTTTCCTCTTGCGAACAATCGCGAAATACCGAAATAGGTTCCTCCTCTGGAAAGCCCTCTTGCGAGGAAAGGAACCTACTAACCGCGCCCCTAAATACCTTGCAGACAACCCGTCGATAGTGCTTGATTTGCTGCTTCTCCGGTCACCGCGGGCGCAATGTATTTAATGGCGCGGTTAGTATGCACGATTGGGATGCCCTATCGCATGTGCGATGGGACTGCAAGTACCATGTCTGCTCGATGCGATTGAGTATGATCCATCCCGCCTCCACCCTTTCCGATCTGCGACGATCAAAAAGACGTGAAGTATCGGGATGGACGTTTTCGTTTCCAGCCAAAACTCCTTCGCGAATGTCAACGCCACGACAATCCGGTGCGCTGCGTCCCCGGAGCCCTCTCGCCGTCGGCGTCGGCCTCACCCCGAGCTGGGCTGGCGTCGATGACGAGAGGGTGGAAGGGACGCTCCCCGGCAGCCCTTGAGCCCGAGGCCAAGGTGCTCTTCATCAGAAAATCACCCACAAATTCCGCTGAAGACCCCGAAATCCTAACCTCTTGTCTCGCCGGATGATATTTTCGGCAGCGCGCCGGCGTTTTCGAAAATAGTTGAACGAGTGCGTGAAAAGCGTTAGGATGCGACCTCCTTGCCACGACAATCCGGGGGAGACGGCATGAACAGCTCGTACGTGCATCTGCATCTGCACACGCATTATTCCGTCCTCGACGGCGTCTGCCAGGTCGAGCCGCTGATCGCGCGGGCCAAAGAGCTGGACATGAAGGCCATGGCCGTCACCGACCACGGCGCGATGTACGGAGCCATCGACTTCTACAAGACCGCCGAGAAGAACGGGATCAAACCGATCATCGGCTTCGAGGCCTATGTCGCGCCCGGATCCCGTCACGAGCGCAGCGCCCACGGTATGAAGGACGCGGCGTTCCACCTGACGCTGCTGTGCACCGATACCGAGGGTTACCTGAACCTCTGCCGGCTCTGCACCATCGGTTACCTCGAGGGGTACTACTACCGCCCGCGGGTGGACAAGGAGGTGCTGCGCGAACACGGCGCCGGGCTGATCGCCATGAGCGGCTGCCTCTCGGGCGAGGTCTCGACGCATCTGCTCAACGGGCGCGAGGAAGAGGCCGAGGCGGCCGCGCGCGAGTACCGCGAGATCTTCGGCGAGAACAACTTCTATCTCGAGGCGCAGGACAACGGCCTGCCCGAGCAGCAGCGCATCATCGAACCCATCGCCGCG
Organism: uncultured Planctomycetaceae bacterium; assembly: GCA_964457365.1. Lineage (GTDB taxonomy): Bacteria > Planctomycetota > SZUA-567 > SZUA-567 > SZUA-567 > CAYWFP01. The sequence continues at coordinate 6,298 of CAYWFP010000116.1, read as the reverse complement.
CTCTCGGAGAAAACGGGCATTCCGGCGGTGGCCACCTCGGACGTCCACTACATCCTCCCCGGGCACGCCAAGGTGCAGGAGGTGATGATCTGCATCAACACCGGCAAGCGCCTGGACGATCCGAACCGCATGAAAATGGAGTCCGACCAGTTCTACCTCCGCAGCGCCCAGGAGATGAGGCTGACGTTCAAGGGCAGGGAGGACTGGTGCGACCGGACGGTGGAGATCGCCGAGCGGTGCAACTTCGACCTGCGCGAGCTCCACCGCGACGAGCACGGCGTGGAGCAGAAATTCCACCTCCCGCGCATCGCCTCGGAGAAAGGCGAGTCGCCGGATGAGTTGATGCACAAGCTCTGTCTGGAAGGACTGAAGGCGCGCTACGGCGAGCCGCTGCCGGCGGAGGTGACCGAACGCTACGAGCGCGAGCACAAGGTCATCGTCGAGATGGGCTTTCCTTCGTATTTCCTGATGGTCGGCGAGATCGTCCGTCACGCCAAGGAGAACGGCATCTGGGTCGGCCCCGGACGCGGCTCGGCCGCCGGTTCCATCGTGGCGTACGCGTTGAGCATCACCGATATCGACCCGCTGAAGTACGACCTCTTGTTCGAGCGTTTCCTCAACGAGGGCCGCAACGAGATGCCCGACATCGATATCGACTTCGACAAGGAGCGCCGGCAGGAGGTGGTCGACTACATCGTCGAGCGTTTCGGTCGCGAGCAGTGCGCGCAGATCGTCACCTTCGGCCGCATCAGCGCCAAGAGCGCGGTGCGCGACGTCGGCCGCGTGGTCGGGATGCCGCTGCACGAGGTCGATACCATCGCCAAGATGATCCCGGACATGCTCAAGGGCAAGGGCGGCAAGAGCAGCATCGAGATCGCCATGGAGCAGAACCCGGATCTGAAGGAGATCCACGACAAGGATCCGCAGGTGGGCGAACTGCTGGACATGGCCGGCGAGCTCGACGGGGTGATCCGGCAGACCGGCATCCACGCCGCGGGCGTCCTGGTCGCCGACCGGCCGTTGAAGGATCATTACGGCCCGCTCGCCAAGCGCGGCGAGGACATCACCTTCCAGTACGACATGAAGAAGGTCGAGGTGCTGGGCCTGTGCAAGGTGGACGTTTTGGGGCTTGAGACGTTGACGCTGCTGCGCAAGGCGCAGGAGATCATCCGGCGCAGCACCGGCGAGGCGATCGACGTCAACAACGTGCCGCTGGACGATCCGGCGACCTACGCGATGCTCGGCAAGGGCGACGCCAAGGGCGTCTTCCAGTTCGAGAGCGAGGGGTTCCGTAATCTGCTGGCCCGTTTGAAGCCCGACCGCTTCGAAGACCTGATCGCGGCGGTGGCGATGTTCCGCCCCGGCCCGATGCAGTTCATCGATCCGTACGTCGCGCGGAAGCAGGGGCGCGAGGAAGTGGCGTACCAGCACCCGCTGCTGGAGTCGATCCTCGCGGAGACCTACGGCCTGGTGATCTACCAGGAGCAGGTGCAGGCCATCGCCCAGCAACTGGCGCATTTCAGCCTCTCGGAGGGCGATCTGATGCGGCGGGCGATGGGCAAGAAGATCGCCGCCATCATGCAGGAGTACAAGCAGAAGTTCATCAAGCAGGCGCACGACACCGTCGGCGAAAAGATCGCCGAAGATGTCTTCGACGCGGTGGAGAAGTTCGCCGCCTACGGCTTCAACAAGTCGCACTCGGCCTGCTATGCGCTGATCGCCTACCGGACGGCGTACCTGAAGTGTCACTATCCCTGCGAGTACATGGCCGCGCTCCTCTCGACCAACCGGGGCGATACGAAGAAGGTGGTGCAGTATATCGACGACGCCCGGCGCATGGGCATCAAGGTGCTGCCGCCGGACGTCAACGAGTCCGGGGCCTACTTCACCGTCAGCGAGGGCAATATCCGTTTCGGCCTCTCGGCGGTCAAGGGCGTCGGCGACAAGGCGGTCGAGAGCCTCGAGGAGCAACGCACGGCCAACGGCCCGTTCACCAGCCTGCACGACTTCTGCGAGCGGGCGGATCTGCATCTTCTCAACAAGGGCAGCGTCGAGGCGCTGATCAAGGCCGGTGCGTTCGACTCGCTGGGGGCGCACCGCGCGCAGTTCATGGCCGGTCTGGAAGCGGCCATCGGCGCCGGCAGCGCTGCGCAGCGCGCCCGCAACGCCGGCCAGCCCAGCCTCTTCGGCGAGGTGGAGGACGATCCGGGCGAACAGTTGCCGGGGGTGCCGGAGTGGCCCCTGCCGGAGATGCTGCAACGGGAGAAGGAGGTGCTGGGGTTCTACGTCAGCGCCCACCCGCTGAGCGAGCATCGCGACGCCATCCGTACCTTCTCCAACGCCGACACCGATCGTTTGCAGCGCATGAACGACGGTGCGCCGGTGGTGATCGGCGGATTGATCGCCGACGTCCAGCTGCGTCTGGACAAGAAGGAGCGCCGCTACGCGCGGCTGGTGCTCGAAGACCTGGACGGGGCGGTGAACGCGGTCGTCTTCAACAGCGTTTTCGAAGAGTGCAAGGAGTTGCTGAAGGAGGACCGAATCGTCTTTTTCTGCGGTCGGCTCGACCGCAGCCGCGAGGAACCGTCGCTGCTGGTGGACGAGGTGGTGCCGCTGGAACTGGCCGAGGAGAAGCTCGCCGGCAGCGCGGTCATCTCCGTCGACGCCAACGTCGGCGACGAGCAGATCGAGGCGTTGAAAGACCTGTTGCGGGCGCATCACGGAGACAAGGAACTCTACCTGCGCATCCGCACCCCCAGGCGGCAGGTCGTCGAGGTGCGCGCGGGGCGCAAATACGGCATCAAACCGTCGCCGATGCTCCTCGGGGAGATCGAACGGCTCTTCGGCGAAGGGCATCTCTATTTCCGCCCGCGCACACCGACGGCGGACAACGGTCGCAAGCGCGGCAGCGGGCGCTTTCGGAGCGGTCGCAAGACCGCCAGCGCATGAGCGGGCTCGGATTGGCGCTGGGGCTGGCGGCGTTGGCGTTGCTGCTGAACCTGCTGGCCGCGCGACACGCCTGGACGATGACGCACTTTCGCGACGCGACGGGCGAGCGCCCCTCCCCGGAGGCGATGAGCGCGTGGCAGCGGGTGCGGCTCGTCCTGCTGGGGATGCGCGCACAACGCGCGCGTATCGGCGCGACGCCGGCCGAGTTGGACCTGCCGTTCGGCACCTTCGAGATCGTCAGCAGCGGCGGGCATACGCTTCCGGCCTGGCATCTGCCGCTGGGCGGCGCGTCAGGGATGGTCCTGATACTGCCGTCGTTCGGGAAGTGCAAATCCGACTTCCTGCCGCACGCTGCATGTTTTCGCCGGCTGGGCTACGCCGTCACGCTGATCGACTTTCGCGGCCACGGCGAATCTACCGGCGAGAGCACGAGCTTCGGCTGGCACGAAGCCGACGACGCCGGCGCGGCACTGGCGGCGGTGCGAAAGAGATTTGCACCGTCACGCCTGGTGGTGTATGGTAGTTCCATGGGTGCGGTCGCCTTGCTGCGCGCGCTGAGCACGGGCGCCACCGCGCCGGATGCGGTCATTCTGGAATGCCCGTTCGACAGCCTTCTGGGCACCGTGCGCCGCCGTATCCGCAGCATGGGCCTGCCGCCGTGGGGGCTGGCGGAGTTGCTCTGTCTCTGGGGCGGCTGGATGAACGGCTTTCCGGCGTTGAAACTGGCGCCGGCACGGGATGCCGCGGCGGTGACCGTGCCGACGCTGCTGCTGCACGGCGAGGCCGACCCGCGCGTGAGCGTAGCCGACAGCGAGGCGGTCTTCGCTGCGTTGAGTGGCCCCAAGCGTCACGTCGTCCTTCCCGGCGTGGCGCACGACGCGGGCCTGGCGCAGGCACCGACGTTGTGGCAGGACGACGTGAGCGCGTTTCTGACAGGCCTATTCCGCGAGGAAGACGATTGATCGACGCCTCGGGCAAGAATGACGAATCGACGTTGGACCAGTCGGTCGTGGCGGCGATGGACGTGGGCGTACTGGTCTTCGGCAAGGAGATGCGCATCGAGGCGCTGAACCGCGCCGCCGCGGACCTGCTGGGCCTGCCGGAGACGAAGCTGCGCGGAATGCCCCTGGACCGGGCGTTCGGCGAGAGCTACCCCGAGGTGGAGTGGCTGTTGCCGGCGGTATTGCGCACGAGCCGGACGCGGCGGACTTTCTTTTCGCTTCAGCCGCCTCAGGGACGCGCCCGCTATCTGCGCGCCAGCGCCTCGCTGCTTCCCGGAGACGAGCTGCGCCTCCTGCTTCAACTCGAGGACATCACCGAGTACAACCAGGGCTTGGCCAAGACCGTGCAGCACGAGAAGATGGCCGCGGTAGGGCTGCTCGCGGCCGGCATCGCGCACGAATTCAACAACATCTGGGCCAGCATCCGCGGCTTTGCCGAACTGGCGCGCGAGAATGCCGAGCACGTACCGGAGCTGTTGGAGGTGATTCTCAGCCAGAGCGACCGCGCCGAGGAGATCATCCGCTCGCTCTTGTCCTTCTCCGAGGGGCGCGTCTCGCTGGAGCGCGGCGTGCGCCTCAAGCCGATCATCGAGGGGGTGGCGCGAATCGTACGGCTGGAGTTGCAGGCGCGCGGAATCGAGCTCTCCGTAGCGATCCACGACGATCCGCAGCTTGTCGGCAATCCGGGGATGTTGCAGCAGATCTTCCTCAACCTCGTCATCAACGCGTACCAGGCTATCGAGGGGCAGGGCCGGATCGCTATCTCCCTGGCGCGCGAGGGGGACTCCGCGGTGGTGCGCGTACGCGATACCGGCCACGGCATGACTTCCGAGCAGACCGCCCGCCTTTTCGAGCCGTTCTTTACCACCAAGGGTGCGCTTGGCGGGAACGTCAAGGTCGCCGGACACGGTCTGGGGCTGACCATGACCTACAATCTCGTCCAGGCGCACGACGGCGAGATCACCGTCGAGAGCGAAGTGGATCAGGGCAGCGTCTTCACCGTCCGCCTGCCGGTGGCCACGGTAGCGCCGTACGCGCGCGAGGTGCCGTCGGCGCTGGCGGCGACGGGGGTGGTGGAGAAGGGGATGCACCTGCTCTTCGTCGACGACGAGACCATCTTTCACAGCCTCGTGCGCGGTATCTTCCGGGACATGCACGTGCGGGCGGTATCCAGCGGCGAGGAAGCGCTGGAACTGCTGGCGCGCACCGAGTACGATGTGGTGCTGCTTGACATCATCCTCAAGGGGCCCGTCGGCGGCTTGCAGATCTTCGACTATATCGAGAAGAACACGCCCGATACGCGCGTGGTCTTCATCTCCGGCCGACCGCTGGACGAGAAGATCCGCCCCGCCGTCGAGCGCGCGGCCGGCCTGGTGCGCAAGCCGTTCAGCATCGCCGAGATCCGCGAGGCGGTGATCCAGGCCGTCTCGACCTGATCCCCCTTGCGACGCTTCGCCGACATCCGTATAATCCACTTCTGACTTTTCCCGTTGATGGCCCGGCGCAAAGGGCCGTTCCCGTATCGATTGCAGGAGAGGGGTATGATCGAAGCAGACAATCTGACCATGAGTTACGGCACGGTGCTGGCGCTGCAGGAAGCGTCCTTCCAGGTCCAGAAGGGCGAGGTGGTCGGCCTCCTGGGACCCAACGGCGCGGGCAAGAGCACGACCATGAAGTTGCTGACGAGCTACCTGTACCCGACCACCGGCACGGCCGTCATCGGGGGCAAGTCGGTGACCGAAGACCCGATCGCCGTCCGCGCCATGACCGGTTACCTGCCGGAGGTGCTGCCGCTGTACCGGAACATGGAGGCCGGGGAGTATCTGCGTTTCGTCGGCGCCGCGCGCGGCCTCTCGGGCAAAACCCTCCGTACGCGGATGGACTGGGTGGTCGAGCGCTGCGGGCTCAAACCGATGATTCGCCGTCCCATCGGGCATCTCTCCAAAGGGTATCGCCAGCGCACCGGGCTGGCGCAGGCGCTGATCCACGACCCGGCGGTGGTGATCCTGGACGAGCCCACCAGCGGGCTGGACCCGCACCAGATCCTCGAAGTCAGGAACATCGTCCGCGAACTGGCCAACGAGAAGACGGTCATCCTCTCGACGCATATCCTGCAGGAGGCCGAGGCGATGGCCGGACGCATCATCATCATCAACCGCGGCCGCATCGTCGGCACCGGCACGATGGACGAACTGCGTGCGCTGGCGCACGAGACCAACCGCGTGGAGCTGGCCGTTCGTGCGCCGCGCGATACGGTGCTCGAGGCCATTCGGCCGTTGAACGTCGTCAAGCAGACCATTGTCAAGGACGAAGCCGACGGCGTCACGCGTCTGCGTTGCATCGGTCCC
>CAYWFP010000115.1:0-10861 GCA_964457365.1 uncultured Planctomycetaceae bacterium | reverse complement strand
CGAGAAGCCCAAGGGACTGATCGTCCAGTTCGGCGGGCAGACGCCGCTGAACCTCGCCCGGCGCCTGATGGCCGCGGGCGTGACGATTCTCGGCACTTCGGTCGACTCCATCGACCGCGCCGAGGACCGCGAGCAGTTCGCGGCCATGCTGGATAAACTCGGGCTCGAGCAAACGCCCAACGCCACCACGACCGACCTTGACGACGCGCAGGAGAAGGCCGAGGCCATCGGCTACCCGGTGCTGATGCGCCCGAGCTTCGTCCTCGGCGGGGCGAAGATGGAGATCGTCTTCGACCGCGCGCATCTGCGGCAGTACTGGGAAGAGCTGCTCATCTATTGCCAGAAGGCCGACGTCCAGATCAGCCGCGAACGCCCGATCCTCATCGACAAGTTCCTGCAGGACGCCATCGAGGTCGACGTCGACGCGCTCGCCGACGGGGCGGACGTCTACGTCGCCGGCATCATGGAGCACATCGAGGAGGCCGGCATCCACTCGGGCGACTCCGCCTGCAGCCTGCCGCCGCACAGCCTCTCCGCGGCGTTGACGACGCGGCTGGAAGAAGCCACGGTCAAGCTGGCGCTGGAGTTGCAGGTCAAGGGGCTGATGAACGTGCAGTACGCCATCAAGGACGAGCAGGTCTGCGTCCTCGAGGTCAATCCGCGCGCCAGCCGCACGGTGCCCTTCGTCAGCAAGGTCACCGGCGTGCCGCTGGCGAAGCTGGCCACCATGGTCATGCTCGGCAAGACCGTGAAGGAGCTGGGCCTGCGGCGCCGGCCGGCGCTGGGGCATGTCGGCGTCAAGGAGTCGGTCTTCCCGTGGACGCGCTTTCCCGGCGTCGACGCGGCGCTGGGGCCGGAGATGAAGTCCACCGGCGAGGTGATGGGCATCGACCGTACCTTCCCGCTGGCCTTCGCCAAGAGCCAGATCGCCGCCGGGACGCCGGTGCCGCTGCGCGGAACCGCGTTCCTCTCGATCAAGCCGAGCGAGAAGCGCTGGCTCGAGCCGATCGCGCGCGAGCTGCACCGCCTGGGCTTTCACCTCATCGCCACCCGCGGCACCGCCCGCGCCATCCGCCGGTTCGAGATCCCCGTGGAGATCATCAAGAAGGTCTCGGAGGGGCGGCCCAACGTCGTCGACTACATGATCGACAACCGCGTGCACCTCATCGTCAACACTCCTTCGGGCAAGACCCCGCGCCAGGACGAGGTGCGCATCCGCACCACCGCCGTCGCCCGCGGGGTGCCGTTGATCACCACCACCGCCGCCGCGCGCGCGTTCATCCAGGCCATCGGCGAGATGCAGACCGAGCGCGGCATCCGCGTCGCCGCGCTGCAGGACTATCACGCCGCCTTGCAGGAGAAGGCGTAGGATTACTGCAGGGCGGCCACCAGCGCCACGCTGCCGCCGAGGACGATCAGCCCCGCCAGCACCGCCAGCGCGATCTTCCACGCGCTCCACGGCCGCTCCCCTTGCACCTCGCCGGTGCGGGCGTTGACGAGGAAGCGGTAGGGCTTGTCCCGGTAGCGGTAGGTGCTGATCCAGACCGGCAGCAGCAGGTGTTTGAAGGTCACCTCGTCGTAGCGCACCCGCAGGCTGTGGATGCGCTGGTGGTCGCCGCCGATATCGCGCCGGACGTGGCTGCGGATGGCGCTCTCCATCACCCCCTTGGCCAGATCGAATCCTTCGTCGAGTTCGACCTGGTAACGCTCGGTGCGGAAGCCGCTGAGGCATTCCTCCGCGTAGGGAACCAGGTTTTCCAGGTCCCACGGCGTCAGCTTGTCGGCGTATTTTCGCGGCAGCGAGCGGCTGGCCAGGACGAGGATGTCGTCGAAGTTGTCGCCGACGGTGCCGCTGACGGCGTGCCAGCGGGTCTTGCGCACGCGCCGGGTCTTGCGCACGGCCTTGCCGTTCTCGTGCGCGGTGTAGTGCTCGATATCCCAGTAATCGTCGCCGCGCTGGCCGGTATAGGCGCAGTCGGTCCGGCAGTCGTAGGTCCAGTACGGCACGTAGACCCCGCTCAACCGGCTCTCGGTCCTGGCGAAACGTTTCAGGTCGCCCGGAGCGAACCAGAGCGATTTCAACCAGTCGCGGAAGAGCTTCACCGCCCGCGCGCGCGGCACCGCGAAAGGCAGGAGCGCGCGCGGCCGGAGCGCGCGGCTCTCCGACGTTTCGCGGACCAGACCGGTGCCGCAGTAGGGGCAGAGATCGGAGTCTACGTGGTTGTCGAAAGTCACCTCCGCCGCGCAGGCCGGGCAGCGGACCAGCGGTTGGCCGATCTGCGCCTCGGCCGCGCGCAAGCTGCGCAGGCGCTCGCGGTAATCGAGTTCCTCGATCGCCTCCGCCTCGAAGAGCACCGGTGTCTCGCGGCCGCAGTACGGGCAACGCAGCGCGCCCTGCCCCGGTGCGTACTCCAGCTTCGCGCCGCACTGCTCGCAGGGGTACTCCCTCGTCGCGGCGGATTCGTTCTCGGCGTTCACGCGGGGTTGTTCCTCTCGCCACTGCCGCAAAAAAAAAACCGGGCCCTGCAGGCCCGGCCGAAAAGATCGTCGCAAGAGAGGTCGGTTAGAACTTGAGGCCCAGTTCGGCTTGACCGTAGACGCTCGGATCAATCTCGATGCGTTTGTCGCGGTGCGAGTATTCCTCGGATTCGTAGACGAAGCGGTTGAAGGCGTACCCGGCGCCGAGGTCGATGTAGACATACTTGTGCGGCGTCAGGCGCAGCCCGCCGAAGAAGCGCTGGTCGCGATAGACGAGGCGGTCCTCGTCTTCCTTGCGGTCGTGGCGGAACCAGACCTTGGCGCCCATCTCGTAACCGCCGTAGATCGAGACCCACTTGTGGGCCTTGAACTTGGCTTTCACGTCAACGTCGCGCGGGAAGAGGAAGGTCGCGTCGAGTTCGAAGCGATCCCAGCGTTCGAAGTGGAGCATGGTGTACGGAAAGCCGAGGACGACGTAGCTGCCCTTGGAGATGCCCATCAGATAGCCGGCGCCCGGGAGGGGGTACTTGCTGTACAACTCGCTCGAGCGGGCGTTATTGTAGTCGACGAAGAAGATGAACGCGTTGTACATGCCGTGCGGCACCTTGAAGAAAACGTTGCCGCGGTAGGTCATCTCGTCGCCGCTGTGAAAGAGTTCGTCGCTCTGGGAGCCGATCTCGCCGAAGGCGCCGACGATCATGCCGTTGTCGAATATATGCCGGTAGGTAATCCCCATATCCAGATCGAAGAGGTCGTTGGGCAGGTGGGCGCCATAAGGAGCGTTGTACGTGCCGTATTTGCCCGGGTCGTCGTTGGCCAGGCGCACGCCGGTGTCGAGGTTCCAGCCTTCGAAGCCCAGGTCGAAGATGATCTCGTCGCGGGCGCTGAGCGCCACCGGGACGACGAGGTCGAAGGAGTACTCCGTCAGGCGCAGGTCGTCGTCCTGATCGTCGACGTCGCTCTCGCCGTGGGCGCGGACGCCGCTCTTGCTCATCACCTTGAATTTGGCCATCTCCGGCCTCATCCAGAGGCCCTGACTGTCTTCGGCCACGGCCGTCGACATGCCACAGAGACCCAGCAGCGCTCCGAGCAGGCACAGCCGCCCGGCCAGTTCGCGGATATGTGACATCATCGAAGTCCTGTTCTCTGTATGCAGACAGCCTGCCCAACCGCCGATATTGCGCGGCCTCTCCGTGCAGACGCAAAAACCCCTGACATTAATTACGGACACATTGAATCCCCATTACAGAAAAAGTCAACCCCCTTTCCGTCAAGGACGTGGCGAAAGATTGTGGATCGACGGGATCGGAGGGTGGTCGAAAAGCGTAACCTATTCAATGTCAGGAAAATACAGTTATCCGGAAAGGATTGATCGGCAGTGAAAACGGCTGGATTTTCGCGGGAGAATACGGCAAAAGTTGCCACGCTCGGCAGAGTCGGGCTCTGCGGGAGAAAACCTATTCGCCAGGCGCCATCTGGCGGCGCAATTCCTTCATATCGTCCGCGTTCAGATTGTTCAGCAACGACTGTTTCTGCTCCTCGCCGAGTTGATCGTATATGGATTTGATCTCGTCGGTGGAGAAGTTGTCTTTTCCCCATTGCTGCAGTTGCCGGCGTTCGGCTTGTGTCAGGGCGCCCGGATCGGTCAGGAATTTCTGGATCAGGGCCGGATCGGCATCCCCGTTGCCGGTTGCGGCGGGGAGGAAATGGCGCGCCAGAACGACTAGTGCGGCCAGAGCCACCAGGACGCAAAGGCCGAAAGCCAGACGCCCGCCTTGCTTCTTGACGCGGATGATCCGGGTTTTGCTGCGCTCTTCGCGCTTCTGCTCCTTCATCAACGTGTCGACATGATACTTGAGGCGTTCCAGGGCCGTTTGCTGGTCAGGTTCGAATTCCAGCCCCAGCCATAAGCCCCAGAACGGCGTTTCGTCGCAGACCCGCGCCAGATGGCCCTGCAGCGGAAAATCGGGCAGAACGTTGATGCGAATGTCGAAAGTCATCTTCTCTTCGATATCGGTGAGATTGGTATTGGGAAGGCCGATGAGGCAGCCGGTCCGCGAGAGGTTGCGGATACAAGTCTCGGAGAACTCGACTGCCCGTCCGCCCGGAGCGCGGGCGACGACTTGCGCACGATAGTCCACTTCGATCCTCGGCGCACGGGGGAACTCGAAAGCATCCGTCATGAGTCAGCCGTCTTTCCTCAGCGGTCAAATGTGTCAAGGATAGTCAGAGGAATATTAGCACACGAAAAGAAATCGAGCTAAAATTCTGCCGCAAAAAAAAGAGCGGCCGCTGTTAAAACGAGCGCTCGTGTTGTGCGAAGAATCGGATACCGCGATTGATCAGGCTTTTTTCGCTTTGTGCATAGTCGTTTTGCGCAGCTTGGGGCAGTATTTGCGCAATTGCAGGCCTTTGTGCTGTTTTTTCAGGCGCACGACATAATTCGGTTCGCCCGTTTCCTGACAGATCAATTGAAATACTTCAACGGGATTCTTTTTTTTGGCCACGGCGACGCTCCTTGCGGTAAATGACAAAACCGGACGCAAGGCCCGGAAGAGCCATTGTTTACCATATCCGGGCGCTCGCGTCAAGCGGATTTATCCGCTCCAGAATCGAGTTCGCGGGCCAGAAGGAGGAATTGCTCCGGGCCCAGGTTGCTGCCGCGACTGTCGGGCTCGGCGGCAATCCGCGCAAGCGCGTCGTCCAGCCGGTCGGCCGGGAAGACGCTTTTGAGCGCGTTGCGCAGATGTTTCCGTTTTCCGCCGAAAACAGCGATGGTGATGCGCCGTAACGCGTTCCACGGGATCGCTTGCCGCGCGGAAAGCGGAAAAAACCGGACGGAGACAATGGCCGAAGCCACGCGCGGCCGGGGCCAGAAGACCTGCGGCGGCACGTGGCGGACGATTTCGGCTTTTCCTCCGAGCGCGGCCGCGACTGCGAGGCTGCCGTAATCGCGATTGCCGGGCGAAGCGGTAAGTCGCTTGGCTACCTCGAGTTGAAGCATATAGACGCCAAGGCTCCAGGGCAGCGCCGAGGCGAAGAGATTGGCCACGAACGGAGTGCCGGCCGAGTAGGGCAGGTTGCTGATGCACTTGAGTGTCGTCTCGGTTTTTCGGGCGCGGCGCAGGGCGTCGAGGCGTTCGAGAACCGCCGGGTTGATCTTCTGTTTGCCCGCGAGGATATCGGCTTCCAAGAGGACGAAGTTGGGCAGGTCGGCCATCTCGCCGCGGAGCAGTTCCGCCAGTCTCCGGTCGACTTCCACGCCGAGCACGGTCGCGCCGCTAGCGGCCAACTCGCGGGAGAGAAAGCCGGTACCCGGGCCGACCTCCAGGATCACGTCCTGCGGTCCGGCCTCACCGAGTCGGGCGACGAAGGCGACTTGATTCCTGTCCAGCAGGAAGTTCTGCCCGCGCCGCGTCTGGGGGCGGATGCCGTAACGGTCGAAGAGCGCGAGCAGGCGTTCCTTGCGACGCGACTGGCGCGGATGCGGCATGGCGCCGAGTCTCCCGAGGGTCTTCAGCGTTCCGGCTTGGCGGGCGCACCGACGCCGGGGAAGAAGCGATGCGGCGAGGGCAGATGTTTCGCCTGCGAGGCCGTTTCCGGCGTCGCCTTCTTGTCTTTCTCGGCCAGGATATGCCGTTTCAGCGATTTGAGGAAGGCGAGGTCGGCTTGTTCGCGTTGATCGATCTCGGGCGTGACCCCACGGTGTTTGATATAGACGCGCATCAGTTCGTGCTGCTGCGGAGCGAACGACGCGAGGGTGATCTCAGAGCCGGCGGTGTACCGGTCCAGCAGACGCGCACCGTCGAGCCAGATGCTGGCGCGTCGGAAGAACTCCCGCCGCCGCTCGAATTCTCCCGTGAGATAGATATAGGTGGGAATTTCGTCGACGGGGTAGAGCTTCAGCCTGAGCGCCGCCTGGATGAGCTTGTTCGCTTCGCCGAGATAACGCAACTCCGTTTCCAGCAGTTTCAGACGCTTGGTCGACTCCACTACGATCATCGTCGACTTCAGTGCCGCCTCTTCACGACGCAGTTTCTCGGGCATCGTCGACGAGGTGGTCAGGTACCACGGATCTTGTGCGTCCTGTTCGTTGTAACTCTCGCCCGCGCGCTTGGCTTTCTGCAATGCGCGCATGGTCCACTGGTTGAACCCCATCCGGTTGTACAGGCCCGCTTGCATGATGCGAATGACCTGGCGGTCGAAGAAATCGTAATCCGCCGGCGGTCGATGATAGAGTTGGTTCAGCGCCCGGATCTTGTCCTGGACGTCTCCGTCCTTGCCGGCCATGCTTTGGAGCTTTTTGGTCAATTTGCCGTAGGTGTGGGAGACGTAGGGCGCATAGAGCGGCTTGGAAAGCTCGCGTCGGCAGGCCCAGGCCGTTTCCCACGCCATCCAGGCCAGAAAGCCCGCGTTCTCGTTGCGGCGCTGGTAGTATAAGAGTGCATGCTTGCAGCGGACCGTATCGGGCAGGTCCGCCTGGTTCTCGAAGAGATCGACCAGATCCTCGTCGGCGACCTTGTCCTTCCTGAGGTTGGCCATGCTGCGCAGGGCGACACGAACCTCGGGCTTCAGCACGGTCTCGACCCAGGGCTGGAGTTTTTCGGCCTCCTCTTTCCCGACTTTCATGAAGTCGTGTCGGTGTGCCGAGAAACCGCAATTGGGGCAGAGGACGATGCCGGAAACGTACTTGATGCCGACGTCGCGATGCGGGCAGAAATCCGCGTCCACGTTGTCGTATTTGGGGTCGCGCATGGGGATGTTGACCTTGTGCTGGCAGATCGGGCAGAGCCACGGCCGCATCGGCGGTTCGCCGTAATCCTTGTAGATCGCGCAGACCTTGTCCTTTAACTTGGGATTGGTCTGGGCGGCGATGTAGATCTGGTAACATTCACTGCGCGAGCGCCCGCAGACGGGGCAGAGATTCGGTCCTTTCTTGCTCTTGTCGATCTTCGGGACCACCGGCAGTTCGTCCAGCGGCCGGAGACCGAGCGCTTTGAGCGAGCGGTCCTCGCCGTCTTCGCTCTGCGGGCGGATCGCCGGCGGCGTATCTTCGGCCCGCGCCGGTTTCTCGGGCAACCAGGCCAAACAGAAAACCAGTCCCAGAAGAATCTGTCTCACGGTCGTCTCCCGTGCTCAATGCCTGTACGTACGGATTGCCAAATAGCAGTCCTCTTCTTGTTATCGGCCATAAATGGAAAGTAAGTTGAGTGAAAATCGGCGCGCCGGCGCCTGCACGAGGCAAGGTTTGTCGTCGCGATCCTTTTGCGGGCGTGCGAGCGAAGACCTGCAGGGGATCTCGATTCACATTACCGGGGCTTCCCGCTGTCGGCAGGGATCTCGCCGGCCTTCTGCAAGGCGACCTTGGTCAGGATCGGCCCGACGATCTCGAAGACGATGCAGGTGACGGTCATCATCAGTGGCTGGCTCTCCGCCAGGCGCGCGAACGCCTCGGCATGATCGCGGGCGAGCTGCTCGAAATCGTTGCGGATGATCAGCGAGAGGCCGATGGCGACGCCCGCCTGCGAGAGGATGCCCAGGCCGATAAGACGGAAGATGCCCGCCTGCCTACGCGGCAAAGCCGCTTCGTTCAAATTCGTGAACGCTGCGGGTTGTCCCTGACGGTCCGAATCTCGGATTTCGTCAGTTGTGGCGCGCGCCTGCCCTATCGCGCTCGGCACCGAAACGGCGGCATTGGTTGCGTGCGATTGATTTCAGGAACTTGTTGACGGGCTTTTTGGCTTTATCGAGAAGCCTTATCGCATATCGTGGCAAGAGGTTAGAGGGTGATGGCAAATTACATAACGCCGGGTTACCGAAAATTAACATAATTTTACTTGACGTTTTAGACGTTTGGCCCCTATGATGTCTTCCGCTGGGCAAGGCGTTGGGGACGGGGTATGGTGAAGCACGGAGGCAATGCCGGCGCAAGCAGAACCGGATCGAGGAGACGAGGCGATGGTAACGAAAATCATTACCCGCATCTTTGGGGCCAACGCCGCGGCGAAGAAGACGCGCCGGGTGCTGGTGGTGGACAACGACGAGGTGACAGGCAAGCTCATTGGCGAATATCTGAAGCCGATGGAGTGCGGCATTACCTACGCGGCCTCGGCCGACGAAGCGTTGAAAGTCTTGAACAAGGACCAGGGATTCCGGCTTGTCGTCGCCGACGTGATGAAATCCGGCAAGAACGGCCTGCTTCTGATCCGGCGCATGCGCAAGACGCCGAACATCAGCAAGACTCCCGTGCTGGTGATCACCGACGGCATGCGCCCGAGCGACGTCGAGAAGTTCAAAAGCGAGCACAAGCGCACCGAGGTGATGATGAAGCCGCTGAAGATGAAGCCCTTCTGCGACGAAGTCGAACGCGCCTTCAAGACCGGCTATGCCTGATCCCGCGTCTTTTTATCCGATACCAGATCGGCGGATTCGCTCCGCCGGTTTTTCTATTGCCGCGAAACAACGGCGGCGGGCAAAGCGCCGATCCCGTTGTACCGACAATCGCCCAGAAGACCGGGTAAGCGAAGAGTATATCCGCCGTTTCAAGCAGTAAACCAAACCGAGAACAACGGCCGTACTGGCCATCGTCAGTAAGGCCGCCGCCGCGACCACCGCCTCAAGCCTTGTAGACGCTTCTGCCCGTCCCGCCTCCGGCAGCAGCCATCGATAATGAAGGTGCAAGTAGAAGAGTACCGCAAACGGCAATCCCGCCAGCAGCAGCAAGGCCAGCGGGAAGAAGGCCATGCCCATCCGTGCGCTCTCCTGCGCCTCGTTTCCGTTCGCATTGGCTCGATTGTCACGGCAGATACGCGCCGTGTTCGCGCAGCGTGGCGCGGAGACTGTCGGTATCGACGGCGTGGACGTCGGCGTCATGATCGCGAATCGCCTGCGCGGCGGCGACGCCGGCGGCTTCGCCGGTGTTGAGGCAGCACGGCATGATGCGCGTGGTGCCGTTGGCCGCGCGGTCGGCCGAGATGCAGCGCCCGGCGACGAGGACGTTGCGCAATCCTTTCGGCGTGAGGCACCGGTACGGTACGCCGAAACTCTCCCCGGACCGGTATGCCTCGGTGCTTTTGTGAATCTTTTTCAGCGCCTCGTCGGCCGGCAGGCGCGCGAGCGCGAGCGCCTCTTCCTCGGACTGGTGGATATCGATGCCGTAGGCGTTGCGGCAGATCTCGTCGGGGAAACTCCGCCGGGCGCGGTAGTCGTCGCCGGTGAGAACGTAGTCGCCCAGAATCCGCCGCGTTTCGCGCACGCCCAGGAGGCTTCCGGTGGCGGCGAGAAAGGAGGCGGCGAAGGCCGGGTGATGCTCGGTGAAGGCCTGGTGATACTGGAATGCCTGCTTGCGCCCCTCGACCAGCGCTTGGGAGAGCGAGGCCGGATCGGTGTTGTCGATGTCGTAGATATGGCCGGTGTTGAAGCTGTAGACGCCGGGGCCGATCTCGTTGAGGCAGGAATGAAAGTCGCGGACGAGGGGATACTTCTCCGACCGCAGCGCCTTGTGGACCGGGCTCCTCGTGTCGGAGAAATGCACGCCCGCGCCGGTCGCGAGCGCGAAATGGTCGATGTTGCAGATGGTGAAGCAGTGCGTCGCCGGCTGCATCGCGCCCGCCTCGTCGCCTTTCTCGAACGGCGCGCCGGCCCAGGCGGCAAGATCACCGTCTCCGGTGCAGTCGACATAGACCTTGGCGCGGCAGGCTGTGAGGCCGGCCTTGTTGTCCAGCAGGACCGCGTCCACGCCGCCCCCGTCGGCCTCCACGCCGCAGAGGCGGGTCTCGAAGAGCGCTTCCGCGCCGTGATCGAGAATCATCTCGTCATAGATGCGCTTGAGCATCTCCGGATCGATGCTCGGGTCCATGATCGGGTTGTGCCCGGCTGCCAGGCGCATGTGCGGCATGCCCTGCAGCAGCGCCCGACGCACGTCTTCCGCGAGGCCGCGCGCGATCACTTTCTCGCGGTCGTTGTAGCCGCCGAAGGACGGCACCAGCCCCGATGTGCCCATGCCGCCGAGGTGGCCGCACGCCTCCACCAGCAGCGTCTTCGCGCCCGCGCGCGCAGCAGCGGCGGCCGCGGCGCAGCCTGCGGGCCCGCCGCCGGCGACGAGGACGTCCCATGCATCGTCCAGCGGGATCTCGCGGGCCGGAAGCCGATAGGTGCTCATTCCAGGTCTCCTCTGGAAAGGGAAAGATGTTTGGCGCCACGCCGGCGATCTTCCGCCGCGGCTGGAAGGATGTCAACGGGAAAAGCGGAGGGTCACGACTTCGCGCAGGCGCGCTACGGGAAAACGCCCGCGTCGCGCAGCGCCCGGATGCGGCGGACGATGGCGGTTTGGAGGAATTGGTCGAGTTGATGCCGAGGCGGCGCTCGAGTTCCTCGAGCCGCC
>CAYWFP010000114.1:0-10957 GCA_964457365.1 uncultured Planctomycetaceae bacterium | reverse complement strand
TCGTCGGGTTCGTAACCAGAAGGTGGCACAGAAAGGCTGCTACAGTTCACTTCAATTCACTGCGGTTACCGCCACTTCATTTCACTTCATTTTTCATTTCTTGAACGCGTGACCGTGCACTTTCCGTGCACCAAATTCTTGTAACCTGTTGTCATATAAGGGTTGTTTCCAAAACTCATAACCCGGAGGCCGAGGGTTCAAATCCCTCCCCCGCGGTGGCGATGGCGACGCCCCGGCCAGGACCGGCGCCTGCCTCATCGACCCGCAACAGCCCGCATGGTTTCTCGGAGCGCAGACGACGCGCACGTTGCGCGCCACCCTCGCCAGCGACGCGGACAACATCAAGAGCCCGTGACCTGCTGCGACGTCTTGAGCGCCTGATCCAGGTCGGCCAGAATGTCCTCCAACGACTCGAGGCCGACCGAGAGGCGGATGAAATCCGGCGTCACCCCGGCGGCAAGCTGCTCCTCCTCCGAGAGCTGCTGGTGGGTGGTGCTGGCCGGGTGGATCACCAAGGTCTTGGCGTCGAGGATGTTCGCCAGATGCGAGCAGAGCTTCACCGACTCGATAAACGTCCTGCCCGCCTCGAGCCCGCCCTTGACGCCGAAGCCGAAGAGGGCGCCGGGGCCGAGGGGGAAATACTTCTTCGCGCGCGCGTGGTCCTTGTGGCTCGGCAGCCCCGCGTACTCGACCCACGCCACGGCCGGATGTTGCTCGAGGAACTCGGCTACCTGCTGCGCGTTCTCGCAGTGCCTCCGGGCGCGCAGCGGCAGGGTCTCGACGCCGAGGAGGATCTGCTGCGCGTTGAACGGCGAGAGGCACGCGCCGGTGTCGCGAAGCATCCCGGTGCGGACCTTGACCGAGAAAGCCACGCCGCGCGGGTCGGCCCCGTCGTGATCGCCGAAGGCCTTCCAGAAGTTGAAGCCGTGATACGAGGGATCGGGTGAGGTCAACTCGGGGAAGCCGGCGGCGGTCCAGTCGAAGTCGCCCCTCTCGATCACCGCCCCGCCGATGCTGGTGCCGTGGCCGCCGAGGATCTTGGTCAGCGAGACGACGACGATGTCTGCGCCGTGGGCGAACGGATCGAAGATCGGCGGCGGCGAGACGGTGGCGTCGACGATGAGCGGGATGTCGTGCTTGTGCGCGACCGCGGCGATGGCGTCGATCTCGTCGATATTGCTCTTGGGATTGCCGACGGACTCGATGAAGAGGCAGCGCGTCTTGGCGTCGATGCGCGCCTCGAAATTCTTCGCGTCGGACGAATCCACGAAGCGGACGTCGATGCCGAAGCGCTTGTACTGGTGCGCGAAGAGCGTGGCCGTGCCGCCGTATACGTTGCTGCCGGAGACGATGTTCTGCCCGGCGGAGGCGATGGTGCCGGTGGCGTAGAACGTCGCGGCCATGCCCGAGGCCGTGCAGACGCAGCCCGTGCCGCCGAAGACCGCGGCGAGGCGATTCTCCAGCACCTCCGTCGTCGGGTTCATCAGCCGCGTGTAGATGTTGCCGAAGGTCTTCAGCGCGAAGAGGTCCGCCGCGTGCCGCGAATCGCGGAAGGCGTAGCTGGTGGTCTGGTAGATCGGAACCGCCCGCGACAGGGTCGCCTCGTCGGGCACGTGCCCGGCGTGCAGCGCGTTCGTTTCGAGTCCCGGCATGATTGATCCTCCATGTGCTCCGATATGGTCGGGCCGGCGAGACGCAACCCGACATCCTCCCCTCGTCTCCCGATCACAGCCCCATCCCCACGAGCACGCATCCGGGGCGACCGGCGCTGCGGGCCACCAGGTCGGCCATGGTGACGCGCCCGAAGATCTCGCTCTCCGCTTCGGCCGCCTCGCGGAAGACCGGCGCGAAGATGTCGTCGTCGATGGACGCGGGCTCGCCTTCGATGAAGCGGATGAGCTGCCGCATCGTGATCGCTTCGGCCGGGCGCGCGAGGACGTAACCGCCGTCGCGGCCTCGGCGAGATGCAACGAAGCCGCCCTGCCGGAGCTCGCGCAGGATGTTCTGCAGAAATACCTCGGAGATCCCCTGCGCCGCGCCGAGATCGCGAATGGTCCGCGGTTTGCAATCCGCGGCGCGGGCGAGCTCGAAGACCGCGCGCAAAGCGTAAAGACATTTCTGCGAGAGCTGCATCCTATACCCTTTATACCTGACCAACTTTGTATTATATTATCGGAAAACCGTTGCCCTGTCGAGACTTTTGTTGGCGAAAAAAAATTCGACATGCTATAAAATGTGGGTGAGCAACCGGTTGCACTGGGGAGCTGCATGTATATCGCCCGTTATCTCAAGCCGGAATTCGTCCAATTGGGTTTACGAAACGGACACCTCGACGAGATCGACCCGGAGAAGGACGAGGAGCGCGAGCGCGACCGCCTCAAGTGGGAGGTGGTGGAGGAATTGGCCGACCTCTTCGACAAGACCGGCGTGGTGCGCAACCGGAGCAAGTTCCTCGCCGACTTCGTCCACCGCGAGAAACAGGGCTCCACCGCCCTCGGCGGCGGCATCGCCGTGCCGCACGTGCGGTCGATGCAGCCGCGCGACTTCGCGATCATCTTCGCCCGCAGCCGCGAGGGGGTGTGGTACGACGCCCCCGACGGCGAGCCGGTGCACGTCTTCTTCGGCATCACCGCCCCGAGCTACGACGACAAGACCTATCTCAACTTCTACAAGTGGGTGGCGCAGAGCTTCGTGCAGGAGGACTGGCTCCTCGACGCGCTGCTCGCCGCCGAGGACGAGCACGAGATCATCAGAATCCTCAGCGGGCTGCAGTAGGAGGGGGCTGAAGAGCTTGCATTCCCGGACGATCAAGCATAGACTACTCCGAGGGAGGCTACGCATGACCGCTCGCATCGATATCCCGCCGGAGCAGGTTCGCGACTTCTGCCTGCGGTGGAAGGTGACGGAATTCTCGCTCTTCGGCTCGGTTCTGCGCGACGACTTCGGCCCCGACTCGGACGTCGACGTACTTGTGCGTTTCGCCCCGGACGCTGATCACAGCCTCTTCGACCGCATGGCGATGATCGAGGACCTGCGCGCGCTCTTCGGCCGTGAGGTCGATCTGGTCGCCGAGAAGAACATCAGGAATCCCTACCGCCGGCGCGCGATCCTCGAGTCGAAGGAACGGATCTATGCGGCCTGACGGATGCGACGCGGCGACGCTGTGGGATATCGCCATGGCGGCGGAGAACGTGGCGGAGTTCATCCACGGCTTCGACCGCGAGGCCTTCCGCGCAGCCAGCGGCGTGACCACCCGGAGGAGGGTATAGAGATTGCGGTACATGGCCGCCCCCTCACGCCGGCGCGGGGGGCGCCGCCGCCACGTTCGCCTGCTTGTCCACCACCGCCGCGCAGGAGGCGTCGCCGGTGATGTTGACCGCGGTGCGGAGCATGTCGAAGATGCGGTCGACGCCGATGAGGATGCCCACGCCCGTCAGCGGAATCCCGACGGCGACCAGCACGCCGATCAGCAGGAGCGACGGCCCCGGCACGCCCGCCTGCCCGATCGAGCCGGTGGTGGAGGCAAGGATGATCAGCATCACCATGCCGAAGGTCAGCTCCATCTCGGAGATCTGCGCCAGGAAGACCGCCGCGAGCCCGTAGTACATCGAGTTGCCGTCCATGTTGATGGTCGCGCCGATGGGCAGGACGAAGGAGCTCGTGGCGTTGCGCAACCCCAGGTCTTCCTCGCAGACTTCCATGTTCACCGGCAGCGTCGCCATTGAGGAGGCGCTCGAGAGGGCGAAGAGCTGGGCCTTGACCATCTTGGCGAAGAACAATCGCGGCTTGACGTTGGAGAAGAGTTTCACCATCCCGCCGTAGACGACGATCATGTGGATCGCCAGCCCGGCGATATACAGGAGGACCATGTAAAGCAGGTTTTCGAGCATGTGCCAGCCGAAAGAGCCGACCGCGTCGGCCATCAGCGCGAAGACGCCCAGCGGCGCGAGGTAGACGATCTTCATCATCATCCAGATCAGCGCGTCGGTGCAGGCATCGAAGAAGGTGATGACGGCGCTGCGCCGCTCCTCCGAGAGCGAGCCGGTGGCGAGGCCGAAGAACATGCCGAAGAAGAGAATCTGCAGGATGGCGCTCTTGGCCATCGAGTCGACGAGGTTCGCCGGCACGAAGGAGTTCAGCACGCCCCAGAAGCCCGCATCGTCGTCGGGGTCGGCCGCGGGGGCGGAGAAGCTCCGGGCGTGGTCGAAGTCCTTGATCTCCAGGCCCGCGCCGGGCTGGAAGACCAGGGCGATGACCACGCCGAGGGTGACGGCGATCAGCGTCGTCAGCAGGTAGTAGCCGATGGTCACGCCCGCGGCCTTGCCGGCGGAACTGCTCTTGCCGAGTGACGCCGCGCCGGTGACGATGCTGCACGCCACCAGCGGCACCACCATCATCGTCATCAACCGCAGGAAGAGCGCCCCCAGCGGCGCGAACATGACCGCCTTGTCGTCGAGAAGCGCGCCGACGATGGCGCCGAGCACGGTCGCGCCGAGAATCGCCCAGGATAGCCACGGCTTCATGATGTCCCCTCCCCCGTGCCGGCGAATCGCCGGTGATCAATGGCCGGCGTCGTGCCGCCGGCTTCGGCATGCGCGCGCTCGTCGGGTTACGCCTCGATACCCCGGCCTGTTTGCGCCATATCTTCGAAGACCGCCGGGCACTGGTTGAGCAGTTCATCCAGGATCGCGCCGGCAATCGGACGAATCTGCGGGTGCGCGGCCGGCGCCTGGCGGAGTTGGATGAAATGCCGCCACTCGCGGAAATTCGCGGTCATGACGATCTCGGTCTTGAGGCAGGTCGGCAGCACCGCGCGCGCGATCTGCGGCTTGCTGCCGACGGCGAGCATCGCGAAATACGCCCTCTCCGCCGCCTCGCAGCCTTCGCGCCAGGCCTGCGCTTCATTCTCGGTCATATCGGACGGCCGGATCACGGCGATCTCGTGCCCGAACTTGTCCTGCGCGTAGTTGCAGTAGCGGGTGGACTCCTGGCAGTAGCTGGCGATGCGGTGGCGGACAATCTCGTGCGTGACGCCGCGATCGGTGACGATGCGAAACGACGCGCTGGCGTGCTCGATCACCGCTTCGTGGCCGCGCTGGACGATGGCGCGGACGAAGCGCGCGGCCGAGGTTTCGGAGATCTTGTCCTCGGACTTGTAGCAGACGCGGCCGGCGGCCTCGATCACGGACAAGGCGCCCGGGGTGATCCAGACCAGTTCGACCGAGGGCTCGACGATACGCATGAACAATCCCGTGCTGGAGAACGATCTCGACTTTCCGCAACCGGAAGTCCTCGGCGAAGAGGCTTGCCGGCCCGACACCCGGCGGCGTTCACCACCGGCTCATCCCGCCGCGAGATAGTACGCGAAAGACGGCAGTCCCGTCAAGCCGTGCATGAAGTCCGCATCGGTATTCCCAGCCGGCGTTTCGGCAAGTCCGCCGCGTACGGCCCCGCCCTGCGGCGCCCGGAGCGCGCGCGGCCCGTGCCGATGCTTGCGGACGTTTTTCCACACGCTTCTTGACAAGCGGGACGAAATCCGCTATTTTGACTTTTAGTCTCGGAGTTTATATTTCAAATGACGCGACTCGAATCGAAGTCGGGCAACGACACCCGGCGCTATCACGTGCCGAACCTGGTGCGGGCGCTGGACATCCTGGAGCATCTGGCCCGGCAGCCGGCGGGCCAGACCATGGCCGAGATCGCCGACGCGCTGAAGCTGCCGCGCAACAGCGTCTTTCGCATCACCGCCACGCTGGCCGACTGCGGATATCTGCAACGCGACGAGGAGACCAGGCGTTTCGCCCTGGGGCGCAAGCTGCTGACGCTCGGCTACGCCTCGGTGAGCGAGGCCAACCTGGTGGAGCGGTGCCTGGACGCGATGCGCGACCTGCGCGACGCCACGCGGGAGACCACGCTCCTGGGCACGCTCGTCGATACCGAAGGGGTGGTGCTGGAGCAGGTGCCGGGGCTGCACCCGGTGAAATTCATGGTCGACGTGGGCACGCGTTTCCCGCTGCACACCGGCGCGCCGGGCAAGGCCCTGCTGGCGGCGCTGCCGCCGGAGGAGCGCGGGAAGCTGATGGCGCAACTGGCGCTGACGCGTTTCAACAAGCGCACGCTGACCACGCGCAAGGCGCTGGCGGCGGAGCTGGCGCAAGCCGCGCGGCATGGCTATGCCGTGGACCGGGGCGAGCAGATCGACGGCATCCGCTGCGTCTCCGCGGCCATCTTGGACCATCGCGGCCACCCGCTGGCCGCGCTCTGGGTCACGGGCCCGGCCGAGCGCCTGCGCGAGGAGGACTTCCCCGCCGTGGCGCAGACGGTGATGGCGCAGGCGCGGCGCATCTCCAGACGTTTCGGCTGGGAGCCGGAAACCGGATAGGGACGAGAGCATGGCACAGTCAACGGAGCTATTGGTCATCGGCGCCGGCAGCGGCGGCCTGGGCGCGGCCATCGCCGGCGCGCGGCAGGGGCTGTCGACGGTCCTGGTCGAGCCGTTCGAACAACTCGGCGGCACCAGCACCGTCGGCGGGGTGAACTGCTGGGAGATGGGCGCCGGCGGCACGGGGTTGCCGTTCGAGATCTACAAGCGCCTCAAGCGCCGCGGCGCCGCGGGGGTCTATACCGCCAGCCGGCATTTCTGCTGGCAGGACAAATTCTACTGGCCAGACGAACTGGACAAGTGCTGCTTTCCCGGCGGCGAGATGCTGATCGATCCCGCGCGCCGTTATCTCGACACGCTGCGCCGCCACCTGCGGCCGGGCGAGGTGAAGGACCGGGCCTTCTGGCAGGAGGTCTGGCACGGCGTGCCGTTCGAGCCCGCGGACTTCGACGCGGTCGTGCGGCGGATGCTGCGGGAGAGCGGCACCTGCCGCATCCTCACCGGGCGGCGCATGGTCGAGGCGAAGGAAGCGGCCGGGCGCGTGCGCGGCGTGATCCTCGACGACGGCAGCGAGTGGACGGCCCGGGTTGTCGTGGATGCCACCGCCGACGGCCGGCTCTGCCGGGCGCTGGGGTGCGAGCAGCACCTGGGCGTGGATCCCCGCAGCCGGTACGGCGAGCCGGGCGCACCGGCGGAGGCCAGGCATGTCGTCAACGCCGCGACCCTGATCTACCGCGTCACGCCCGCCGGGACCGAAGCGGTCGAACCGCTGCCGGCGGAGGTGCCCGAGAAGTTGTGGTGGGCGGCGAATCCGGCGCCGGCGTCGGTGAACGCCTATCCCGACGGCGACCGCAACGTCAACATGCTGCCCACCATGCAGGGCGCGGAGTTCGTGGCCATGGACCCG
Organism: uncultured Planctomycetaceae bacterium; assembly: GCA_964457365.1. Taxonomy (GTDB): domain Bacteria; phylum Planctomycetota; class SZUA-567; order SZUA-567; family SZUA-567; genus CAYWFP01. Next base: position 3,668 of record CAYWFP010000114.1, on the reverse strand, counting down.
GCCGAAGCCTATGCCGAGTGCCGCCGGCGGGTGGCGTGGCACTGGCATTTCATCCAGGAGAACTTCGCGGAGTTCCGCCGCTACCGCATGAAGTGGATCGCGCCCATGCTCGGCATTCGCGAGGGCTGCCGCACCGTCTGCGAAAAAATGCTCACCGAGAACGATATTCTGCAAGGCATTCACGGGCAGGCCGATCCGGACATCGTCGCCGTGGCCGACCACGCGCTGGACCGCCACGGCGAGGGCGGCGGCTGCCCGGAGCTGAACGCGCCCTACGGCGTGCCGTACCGCTGCCTGCTCCCCGCGGGCTGGCGCAACCTGCTGATCGCCTGCCGCGGAGCCGGCTTCAGCAGTATCGCCGCGACGTCTTGTCGACTCTCGCGCACCATGATGCAGCTCGGCCAGGCCGCGGGCAACGCGGCGGCGCTGGCCTTCCGTGAAGGCATCGACCTGCCGGAGGTGGACGCGGACGAACTGCGCGGCATGCTGCAGGCGCAGCACGTGCAGCTCGACTGGCCGCTTCCGGACGACCTGATGGACTACCTGCGCCGCGAGGACGAGGTGTAGGCCGCGAATACGAACGCAGAAAGGGATTCCATGAAACACTATGTGAATGACAAGGTGGTTTTGATCACCGGCGGCAGCAGCGGTTTCGGCAAGGAAACGGCGCGGCTGCTGCTGGAGCTGGGCGCGCAGGTCGTCATCACCGGCCGCAACCGCGAACGCCTGGACGCCGCTGCGCGGGACCTGGGCGGCGACGGCGCCCTGCAGGCGATCCGGGCCGACGCCTGCGAGGTGACCGACTGGGCCCGATTGCTCGATGACGTGTACGAGAGGCATGGGCGTCTGGATGTCTGCGTCATGAATCACGGCGCCGGGGTGGAGATCGCGGAGACGGAAACCCTCGACGACGAGACCGTCGACGCCATTATCGACATCAATATCACCTCGGTGATCAAGGGCAGCCGCGAGGTGGTGCGGCGCATGAAGGCACAGGGACGCGGCTACATCGTCACCGTGGCCAGCGCCTGCAGCTATCACAGTTGGCCGGGCTGGGGCCCGTACACGGCGGCCAAGGCCGGGCTGGTGGCGTTCACGCGCTGCCTGCATCTGGAGATGAGCGGCTGGGGCGGCAAGGCGGGATGCTTCATCCCCGGCGCGGCCAAGACCGGTTTCTGCCAGGCCGCCAACCTGGACGATTCCTTCATGGCAGGCTTCCCCACCGCCGAGGAGTTCGCCCGCACGCTGGTGCACACCATCGACGTGCCGGACAGTTGCTTCATCGAGGAGGTGAACATCTGGGGCACGGCGCAGGTGCCGGCCATGGTCAACCCGTTCTGAACGCCTACGCGAGGAAAGAGAGCGAGATGCTGCGCAAGGTTCACCTGGACTTTCATACGCACCCGCAGACCCGGCACATCGGCAAGGATTTCGACCCCGACCGCTTCGCGCAGACGCTGGCGGCCGCGTGGCGGCGCACCTCTTCCAGACGCCGGAGGGCTATCTGCTGCATCTGCTGCACTGGGCCATGGCACGCTGGCAGGACGAGCCGAACGTGACGGCGAACTTTCCCGCTCTGGGAACAATCCGAATCCGCCTGGCCGTGCCCCGCGCGGTAACGAAAGCGTTTCTGCTGCCCGGCGGAGAGGAGCTCTCGCTGACGCGGGACGAGGACACGGTAACGCTGACCGTTCCGGGCATGCGGGTGTGGCGGATGATCAAGTTACTGGCCGGGTAAGGAACAGCCGTGAACGACACGCCCAAGCGCCCGAATATCATCGTACTGGTCAGCCACGACACCGGACGGCACGTCTCGCCCTACGGTATCGCGACGGTCGATACGCCCAATTTCGAACGGCTGGCCGCCGGCTCCCTGCGCTTCGTCCACGCCCACTCGTGCGCGCCGCAGTGCAGCCCCGCGCGCGCGGCGCTCTTCAGCGGGCAGTACCCCCATCAGGTGGGCGTGATGGGCAATATCGGCCGCGAACACGGCTGGACGTTTCCCCGCGACCAACGCCATGCCGGACGCATCTTCGGCGAACTCGGCTACCAGAGCTGGCTGCTGGGCCTGCAGCACGAGAGCTACGAACCGGAGACGCTCGGCTTCGACCGGGTCGACTTGGGCTTCTCGATCCTGGACGCCGCCGCGCACCTGGACCGGCACCTCGACGGACGCGATCCGGACCGCCCGTTCTACTGCCAGCTCGGCTGCCACGAGACGCACCGCCCCTGGGACTTCGACGGCACCGAGCCCGACGACCGCTTGGGCGTGACGGTGCCGCCCTATCTCAACGACGGTCCCGCCACGCGCGCCGATTTGGCGCGGTTTCAAGGCAGCGTGAAACGTCTCGATACCGGCCTCGGGCGGATTCTGGACCTGCTGGACCGGCGGGGCCTGGCGCGGGATACGCTGCTGATCGTGACCACCGACCACGGCATCGCCGTCCCCCACGCCAAAGCGACGCTGCTGGATACCGGCACCGGCGTGTTTCTCTTCATGCGCTGGCCGCGCGCCGGTTGGCGCACCGGGGACACCGACGCGCTCGTCAGCCACGTCGACGTGCTGCCGACGGTCCTCGCCGCGCTGGGAGCCGCGCCGGAACCGCAGATGGCCGGGCGCTCGTTTCTGCCGCTCCTGGAAGGCGCCGACACCCATCGCGAAGCCGTCTTCAGCGAAAAGACCTTCTTCCAGATCTACGACCCGATGCGCGCGGTGCGCACCCGCGACTGGCTCTACATCAAGAACTTCGAACTCTGCCGCTGGAGCGAGGTCGGCCTCGACTGCCTGGGCAGCGGCAGCGTCGGCGAACTCGGCGAGCGCTGGGCCGGCGGGCACCCGGCCGACGAACTCTACGCCGGCACCGACCCCTGGGGCGAACGCAATCTGGCGGACGACCCGGCGCACGCGGAAACGCTGCGCGGCTTGCAGGCCGCCCTCGGACGCTGGATGCGCCGGACGCGCGATCCCCTGCTCGCCGGGCCCGTCCAAAGCCCGTATCACCGCCGCGAGGTCGACGCGCTGCTGCGCGCCGCAGAGAGGAAGGAATAAACCGACGCCCGCTGTCCGGACGGGCATCCTGGCCTCGTCTTCGCCGAGAACTACGAGCAGACAAGGTTGCGACGGCACGGGTCGATGAGGAAGGACGCGGGCACGCGGTACGCGGCGACTCGCGCGCTACTTGATCTCCTTCAACAGCCGGTCGACGATCTCGTCGCTGTCGACGCCTTCGGAGTCGGCGTTGAAGTTGGTCACCAGGCGGTGGCGCAGCACCGGCTTGGCCAGGGCGCGGATATCCGCCACGTCCACGGCGAAACGCCCCGACAGCAGCGCGCGGGCCTTGGCGGCGAGGACCATGTGCTGCGCCGCGCGCGGGCCCGCGCCCCAGGCGAGAAACTCGCGGACGAAGTCGGGGCCGTGCTTGGGGCTCGGGCGGCTCAGGCGCGTCAGCTTCACCGCGAAGTCGAGCGCGGTCTCCGGCACCGGCACGCGGCGGACGAGCTTCTGCAACGCCAGGATCTCCTTGTCGGCCAGCACCGGCTCGATCTTCAGGTCGCTCTCGGCGGTGGTCTCGCGGACGATGAGCTTCTCCTCCTCCTCGTCGGGGTAGCCGATCTTGATGTTGAACATGAAACGGTCGAGCTGGGCCTCGGGCAGCGGATACGTCCCC
>CAYWFP010000113.1:0-11286 GCA_964457365.1 uncultured Planctomycetaceae bacterium | reverse complement strand
ATTCCTCCGAATTAAGTAAACTGTCCCCGGAACTGGGGGTGCGGCTGCCGGGGTGGACCGACTGGACGCCGGCGTTTTTCCGGCTGGCGGTTGTATTGGCGCGGCCGCTGCGGTGTTGAACCTATCGGTAGACGCCGGGGTACGGACGTCCCGGTCCGGGGAAGACAATGAAGGGCGCGCGCAGGCGCCAAGGCAGACAAAGATGACAAAAACAAAACTTGATCCTGTTCGGACGCGCCGCCCACGCGCGCAGGGGAATCTCCGTCTCGATAACGGCTTGCGCCGGGCTTAGGTTTCACGCGAAAACCTCGCTTGATTGAGGATTAATTCATTGAGGTTTCACTGCAGTATACCGATAATATGGATAGATGCGCCGTAATCTCATCGCTGCCTCGGCAGCGGAATGAGGACGAGGTATGCAACCTCCCGGCGCGAGACAAAGGCTGTCTGCTACGCGTGCTTCTGTCCCCGTGCCGGTAAGCCGACGGACAGGATTTTATTCATTACGAGGCGCACCTTCGCGCATGCGGCGATCGGCTCGGCTGGCACGGAACTCCCGGTTTTCCGAGATGATTCCGACCCCTTGCCATCGATCCGGCCACATTGCGAGACGCCGAACCTTTGCCGCCGCGCTGGAGGGTTGCTGGTTTCGTTTTCATTGCCATCGCGCGCGGCAGTAGATTGTCGCCTCGTGACGGCCGATCGATTCACACTTCAAAATGAAGAGAAGACATGGGCGAATACCACCTGTACACCGGCTCCCGAGTATCCGGAACCATCAGCGCCAAAAAATTGCAGCAAAGGCATGATCCGGACTACCCGCACGATATCGTCATCACACCGAACGTCATCAAGACCTCTCAGGTATCTGTCATTCATCTCGAAGAAGACCAAGCGGATTTCCTCGTGCAACCGGATCTGCAGACGGATCATGTTCTCGCTACGGTGAAGAAGGGACAGATCGCCGGGCAGTTCGTATTCATGACGCCGCGGAACGAGATCATTGACGAACTCTCCAGCAATCGGGAATCGGGGGATTTTACCAGAAAACAACTGCTGGAACAGATTCCGAACTTACCGTATCCGCAGTATATGGGGGGCGGCATTCTGCATCTTACGCCGCAATGGGGCAGCATTTTCCACTTCCTTGTCGAAGTGTTGCCGAGTCTCTACTACTATCGGGAGCGCACATTCGATTGGTATTATTGTCGAATAAACAGCCCCTATCATGCCCAATATCTGGATCTCCTGGGAATTGAAAAGAATAGACTCATCGCCGCCCATCCATGCTGCAATATAACCGCCGACGAGGTAGTCAAGGCATCCGAAATCTGTGTGCCCGAAGCGCTGGACTGGTTCACGAATTTCGTGAGCGAACGAGTCGGCCGAACCGCGTTCGGCCAGGGGCACGAAAAGTTTTTTATCTCGCGCAAGGACGCCAACAACGGCCGTCGCCTGTTGAACGAAGACGAACTCTTCGGATTTCTGCGCGGGGAGGGATTCAAGAGCGTGCTTCTGTCGAAACTGACGCCGCAGGAGCAGGTCGATCTTTTCCGAAACGCCAAATTCGTTATCAGCGCGAGCGGCGGCGGTTTCGTCCATTCGATCTACTCCCCGACCGGCACCAAATTCATCGAAATGACTCACAAGGCTCTGCAGGACAATGTCGGCCTGGCCGCGATCAACTGCAACAGCCCCAAATTATGGTCGCGGGTCTTTATGCAACGAACGTGCGAATACCTGCCACCATCTCTCAAAACCAGTCCAGAAGCAATGGACAGACACGCGGATCTGATCGTGGACATGAAGAAGTTCAAACGTCTATATACCATGCTTGATAACATGTAATGTCGTCGAGCGAACTCGATCCTGGGCGGTCAAGCGGGATCCTCGACTTCGCATGGCACTGATAACAGATACCCATGGATGTCGACCGGATGCGGAATCATCGTGCGAAGCCATCGACGCTACCCCGTCCCGGCACGTCGTTCCGTCGCGTACATGCGACCGAACATGACAGCGATATTCTTGCGGGATACTGCGTCCCGTCCGACATACGCATCGCGTCTCGTCCGCGCGAGAGCTCCGGATGGTAGCCTTGCCGTATCCGGTCGGGAAAACGGCAGCATAGCGAACAAAGGATGAAATCATGAAAGTAGTCATTCTCGCGGGAGGCTTAGGAACGCGCCTCAGTGAGGAAACCCAGACCATCCCCAAACCCATGGTGACAATCGGCGGCCAGCCCATCCTCTGGCATATCATGAAAATATACTCTTTCTACGGCTTCATGGATTTCGTCGTACTCCTGGGTTACAAAGGCTATATCATCAAAGAGTATTTCTCCAACTACTTTCTGCATCAGAGCGACGTGACCATCGATCTTCAAAACAACAGCATGCAGATCCTCAACAGCCATAGCGAGCCCTGGAAGATAACCCTGCTCGACACGGGACAGGCGACGATGACCGGCGGCCGCCTCATGCGCGCGCGCGAGTATCTCGAAGACGAGGCGTTCATGCTCACCTATGGTGACGGCGTGGGGAATGTCGACTTGAACGCGCTTTTGGCTTTTCACCGGCAATGCGGCGGGACAGCCACCATGACCTCCGTGATCCCCGAAGGGCGATACGGCGTCGTCGAAGCGGCCAACGACGGACTGGTGAAGGGGTTCATGGAAAAACCGCGAGAGAGCGGCCAATGGGTCAATGCCGGATTTTTTGTCTTCGAGCCCGATCTGTTCTCCTACATCAAGCAGGGGGACGAGACATTTCTCGAACGCGAACCGCTCGAGGAGTTGGCCAGGATCAACCAGTTCTATATTTATCGTCATTACGGCTTCTGGAAATGCATGGACACGCTGCGGGATAAAATCCATCTGGAAGAATACTGGAAGAACGGCGCGCCGTGGAAGATATGGAGCTAGAATCTCCGAAGGCCTTACCGCGCGGGCCCGAACGCTCGGTGCGCCGCCGCCGTCGCGACCACGAACAGCATGTTTTTTTTGGCATGCCGACGTTGCAGCAAGGACACTCATGAATCGAATTGTCAGGGAAGACATGAACCGTATCTTCGCAGACCTGAGCGATACGGAGAAGGAGAAACTACGGGGCGCCACGGTCGTCCTGACGGGATCCGCCGGCTTTCTGGGGTATTATTTCGTTCGCTTTTTCCACTCTTTTGCCGACGAACTCGGGTTGACCAAGGTTTTGGCCACCGACAACTTCAAATTAGGCAAGCCCGACTGGGTGCGACGAATAGCCGCTTCTTCGCAAAGAGTCGAATTCCAGTACCACGATGTGACCGATGCATCGGGCAATCTGATCGGCGTTTTGCCGGAACCGCTGTTCGTTATTCATATGGCATCCATCGCCTCCCCCACCTTCTATCGCCGATATCCGATCGAGACGATCGACGCCAATGTGAACGGCTTGCGTCGTCTGCTCGAACAGGCGAAGGATTCCTCACATGTCCGCGGCTTTCTCTTTTTCTCCTCAAGCGAAGTGTACGGAGATCCTTCGCCGGAGCACATTCCCACCAACGAGGAGTACCGGGGTAACGTTGCGTCTATCGGCCCGCGCGCGTGCTACGACGAAGCGAAACGCATTGGCGAGACTCTTTGCTACAATTTCCATACGCAGTACGAAGTCCCTACGCGAATCGCCAGGCCGTTCAACAACTATGGGCCGGGAATGAAACTCGACGACGGCAGGGTCGTAGCCGATTTTGCGGCCGCGGTACTCGGCAATACAGATATCGTCATGTTCTCCGACGGCAAACCGACGCGGACATTCTGCTATATAAGCGACGCGATCACCGGTTACCTGAAAATCCTGCTCCACGACGATTTCGATTATTTCAACATCGGTATCGACAAGCCGGAGATCGAGATTGCGCGACTGGCCGAGATCTATCGCGCCGCGGGATCCGAAGTCACGGGGTATACGGGAACGATTACCAAGAAGATCTCGAGCGATTCCGCCTATCTGACGGACAATCCCAACCGTCGGTGCCCCGATATCACGAAGGCCGGGTCGATGCTCGATTATTCTCCGCGCATTGTCGTGGAATCAGGAGTAAGGCGATTCCTCGAGTTCTTGCACGAAGAACAGACGGGAGGCGTTCAATGGTAACGATAATCGGCTTGGGCTTCGTCGGCCTGACAACCGCGCTCTGTTTCGCCGCCAAGGGCATCACCGTTTATGGCTACGACGTCTCCCGGGAGAAGATGTCGTCCCTGCGTGACAGTCGGGTTCCTTTCTTTGAACCGCACTTGCAGGAAGCCCTGGAGCAAACACGCGACAAAACCTTTTTCGTGTCCGATCTGTCGGATGCCTTGTCCCGAAGCGAGTGCGCCTTTCTGTGTGTCGGAACTCCGGAGGGCGAGGACGGGAGTTCGGACTTGACCCAGCTTTTTCAAGCGATCGACGCGATCACCGGTATCGTGGAAGAAAATAAACTCGATAACTTCAAATACCTTGTCATCAAATCGACCGTCCCTCCCGGAACGACATCGAATCGAATTAAACCCTACTTGGCTGAAAAACTACGCACGCGGCACATCGAGATTGCCAACAACCCGGAATTCCTGCGCGAAGGATATGCCTACGACGATTTCATGAATCCGGACCGGGTCGTCGTCGGGTTAGACGAAGACGACTTTGAAATGCGGCCCATGTTCGACAAGCTTTACGAACCATTCGGCGGCGTCATTCATTATGTCATGTTGAACGAAGCCGAATATATCAAATGCCTCTCGAATTCCATGCTGGCCACGATGATCAGTTTCGCCAACGATATGGCAAACGCCGCAAAACACATCGGCGGAATCGATATCGCCCGCTCATTCAAAATACTCCATGAAGACCGGCGCTGGCGGGGCGAGCCTTGCCAAATGAAGAACTACGTATACCCCGGCTGCGGTTACGGCGGCTATTGCCTGCCCAAGGACACCCAAATCATGGTCAAGGTCTGCAAGGATGCGGGGTATCCTCCGGAAGTGATGCGGCCCGTGATCGGACTCAATCAGAAGATGCCCGGCATCGTCGCCGGCGAGATCATGCGAAACCATTCCCCCAAAACGCAGATCGGCATCCTGGGAGTAGCGTTTAAGCCCAACTCGGACGACATTCGAAATACGCCGTCGGCTTCGATAATCCGGGAACTGATCGACGGTGGTTATACTAATCTCCGTATCTACGATCCCCTGGCCATGCCGAATTTCGCAAAGGACTATAGCTTCGACGTCGCATATGCGCAATCGCTGGAGGAAATCGTCGATTTATCCGAGCTGCTGGTATTGCTTACCGCATGGAAGGAATTCATCGACAACAAAGCTTTGTTGAGCCAAAAACCAGTTATGGATTTTCGCTATTGTCTGTAGAAAACGTCTTATCCAGGCGGCGTCTCGCTTCTTCCCTGGTGCCTGAGAGACCGACGCGCGCCGTTTCTGACCGCGAACGCCGCCAGTTTTCAGGGAAACCAAAGCGCCGCAAGACCGGAACAGAAGAATGAGAAAAGTTCTCGCGGCCAAGCCGTCCATTACCCAACTTGAAAAGGATTATGTCAACGACGCCGTCGCCACCGGATGGGGTGCGGACTATTGCAATTATCTGAATCGATTCAAAGACAAGCTCAGAGAATATTTCGACGTCCCTTACGTCTGGCCCGTATCGAGCTGTCACGGAGCACTGCACATCAGCCTGATGGCCTTGGGCATCGGCCCGGGCGACGAAGTGATCGTTCCCGATCTGACTTGGGTCGGCAGCGCCTTTCCGGTTTCATGGCTCGGCGCCAAGCCCGTCTTCGTCGATTGCAACAGAGATGACTGGTGTATCGACGTCGACAAAATCAGGAAGGCGCTGACGGAAAAGACCAAAGCGATAATCGTCGTTCACCTTTACGGCAACCTGTGCGAGATGGACGCCATCGGAGACATCGCCCGCGACCACGGACTCTATTTGATCGAAGATGCGGCCGAAGCGATCGGCTCGAAGTATAAAGGCCGACAGGCGGGCGTCATCGGCGATATCGGCGTCTTTTCCCTGCACGGCACCAAGACGTTGACCACCGGAGAGGGCGGCATCGTCGTTACGGCCTCGGAGGAACTCAATGAACGAATACACCCGATCGAAAATCAAGGGCGAAGACCGGAGAAGCACAACATGCTCTGGGTCGACGAGATCGGACTGAAATACAAAATGGCCAATATGATCGCGGCGATGGGATTGGCTCAATTCGAAAGAGCGGGAGAGCTGATCGCGAACAAGCGGGAGGTTTTTTCCAAATACAAACGTCTGCTCGACGGCGTGGACGATATCGCCATGAATGCCGAACCCGAACATGTCTTCAATGCGTATTGGCAGCCGACGGTAGTATTCGGGAAACGCTACGGACTCGATTTCGAGAAACGGAACGAATTGATTCATAGAGTCAACCAGCGGGGCGTCGCTTTGCGGCCGGTATTCTATCCCTTGACGGCGCTTCCCATGTATCGACAAGATAGCGGGAGCGCGGTCGCACACGAAGTCTCACGAAGCGGGATCAATCTGCCGAGCTATTTTGACATGACGGATGACGACATCGATTACGTAGTCGGTAGCCTCAAAGCCGCTCTGCGGGATATGGAGAAGTTGTCGGAATGAACGACAGAACAGTCCTGATCGCGGGAATTGGGGGCGCATCGGTCGGCGCTCAACTGGCCAGGTGTCTCTCACGTGCCGGCGGTTTTAACGTTTACGGATGCGATATCTCCGCGCGGGCTTACGGCCACTTCGATCCCGTGTTTTCCAAAACGTTCATCCTTGAGAAGAAGAACTACGTACATGAACTCCGCCGACTGATCGAAACGGAAAAGCCCATGTATCTGATCGCCGGCGGCGAACCGACAATGCGCATCATCAATCGTCACCGCTCGACCTTCGATCAGCTTGTTACTGTCGTTCAGAACACGCCCGAGACAATCGACACGTTCGCAGACAAAAGCAAGGCGTCCGCCTTCTTCACGAAGCATGACATACCGGCGCCAAAATCGTGGGATTGCGCCTTTGATCAATTGCCTTCAAACTTGGCCTATCCCTGCATTATCAAACCGTCTAACGCGAGCGGAGGGAGCCAATTCGTTTTCGCCGCCGAGAACGAAAAAACACTTATATTGCATATGCAGCTTTTCAAACAAGCCGGACTCGACGGCATCATTCAAGAATATATTCCGCACGACGAGGGAGAGTACAGCGCCGGCGTTCTTCTCGGCGGGCAAGGAAAAATACTGAGCGTTGTGATCTACCGGCGGCAATTCCAGAACAAGCTTTCGATAAGCTACCAATTCGGCAAGATACTCATTTCGAGTCCGTACGGCGAAGGTCGCTTCGACACGTACCCGCGCGTCCGCGATGCCGTCGAACGAATCGCCGCGAATGTCGACAGCATCGGCCCACTGAATATTCAGGGAAGAATGAAAGCGGGGCGGTTTCTGCCGTTCGAAGTCAATCCCCGCTTCTCCGGTTCGGTTTACATGCGCGCACTCAGTGGAGTGAACGAACCGTCGCTGTTGATCGACTATCTCGAAACCGGGGCTTTCGTACGGCCTCTGCATAAGCGCGGCATGTGCGTGCGAAGCCTTTCCGAGATCTTCATCGAAGACCCGGCGGCGCCCACTGGTTGTTAAAATGTTACGCGATAACGAGCGACACGTTATGAGCATGGACAAATCGAAATGTCTCGTACTGGTCCCGCCGGTTCTGCAGAGCGAAACCGGAGAGGTGTTTTCGAAAAGCTATTACGACAAGCATCTGCTCCCGTTTCTGGAATTGCAGTTCGAAACGAAAACCGTTACATATAGGTGTGACCTCGGTGAAGAAATCGAGGCGTTTCTGCCGGACGTGGTTTTTGTTTTCAGCCCGTGTGAAGAGCAGACACTACCGACCTCGGCCGTCATGCCGCGCGATTACGCGACGCATCCGCAAATTCCGCGGGCCGGCTACCTGATTGTCGACAAGCATTCCCCATTGCATTACGCCGGCTATCAGTTTCTTCGCAAACTAGGCTGTTGCGCCTGCTTCTGCTCTCTGACCGTCCCCGACGAGTTGACCTATCAATCCCCCGACCTTCCCGTCTATTTTGCGCCGAATTCATGGACGATTACAAACGAGTACTACAAAGATTACGGCGAGGAGAAGTGTATTGCCATCGGCCTTTTCGGCGGCGGTTTTTTCCAGAGAGCAAACAAACATTATCCCTGGCGCCAGAAGATCATGGACAAGATAGAGGGCAAGACGCCGATCTACCATGCTCCCCGGATCGCGCATCGCGAGTTGATTCCCGGTTCGCACGATGTCCGTTTCGAGAAATACGGACGAATGCTGAACCGCTGCCGACTGGCGCTCACCTGCGGAACCGAACTCCATTACCTGGTATGCAAGCACATCGAAATCCCCGCCTGCCGTTGTTGCCTGATTACTGAAGAGAGCGCCATTTTGAAGGAATTCGGTTTCGTCGACATGAACAATTGCGTCTTTGCGACCGAAGACGATGTCCTCGAAAAACTGACCTATCTCTTCGCCAATCCGTCTGCCCTGGAAAAAATTACAAACGCCGGCTACAAGATGGTGCATCCACATATCGATCCGCAAACCAAGTTCCTGTCTTTTCTGGAATGGCTCAAGTCGTATCGTCGGTGTTCGGACGAACAGAAGGTGATCCAAGAGAGAATATTCGAGTTCTCCGTCGTCAACAAGCGCGAAGTGGATTATCGTCGTATCGAAAACGGCCCCAACGTTCTCAGAACACTTTGGGAAAAAGGATACCAGCAACTGCAAAACAACCGGATAGAAGAAGCCGCCACGAGCTTCCAAGAAGCGCTGTCATACGTATCATGGTGCCCGGAGGCGATTATCGGCTGCGCGATTATCAATCTCTTCACCGGGAACCTGCAGGGAGCGTTCGGGCTGTTCGTGGCCAACATGAACCACGTTAAGGCGCATTCGGGATTCGATGACTTTTACGATCCCGTGGAACTCGCGTACATGGTCGTGTTGTACCTGTGTATCGGCGATACGGAATCCGCCGAGAAGACGTTGCGTCTCGCACGCGCATTCCACCATCCGGCATTGGCCGCGGCAAGGGCATTGACTCCCGGAATGTCGCAATCGCCGGAGGGGAAGACCAATATTCTGAGTCGGCTGCCGACAAACCATTTTTCGCGCCAAAACTGGATCGATCATTTCACGGCCGCACTCGGCACTTCAAGAACCCGACGAGGATAAGCGTCATGAACGATCCTCTCCTGTCCCTGGTCCTCGCGACGCGCAACGACAATTATGGGGGTATGTTCGTTCCCCGCCTGGAGCTTTCGGTAAACTATCTGGTATACGGGCTCGCGCGTTTCGCCGATATTACGAGCCTCGAAATACTGATCGTCGATTGGAACAGCGACGAGCCGGTTGCGCAGGCGCTCCACTTAAGCGAGCAGGCAGCGCCGATCGTCCGGTTCGTCGTCGTTCCCGCGAAGATCGCGCACAAATACAATCCCGAGGGGGCCGTTTTCAATATTCCCGTAGCATTCAACGCTGGCATCGAACGTTCCCGCGGAAAATACATTCTGCACATGCCTGCGGACATTCTGTTCACGACGTATTCAATCGAGCGCCTGTGGCAAATATTGAAGGAGGAGATCCCTCTGCCGTTCGAGCCGCAGAAAACCGTGATGCTCGTGAAACGTCATATCATTCCGCATCAGTTCCAGGAGACCAAGGCCTCTTTCGAAGAATTGGATCGCTATCTGACATTGTCGACGAACTGGCTCGGCGAGAATTTCATCAATCCCGGAATTGCTGCCGATTTCGGAGCGATGATATTCGCCAAGGAAATCTGGAAAGAGGCGGGGGGGCTTGACGAAAGGATGCACGGCTGGGGCAAAATCGATTCGCGCTTGGGTCTTGCCGCCAGTATCACCCACCCGCTTTACGAATTGTCGGGACTGGGCGTCGTCTCGTACGATCCGTCAATCAGCGCGGAGAACGCAGCGCTCAAACTTCAAAGAGCCAACAAGCCGATGAATATCGACTTCGCGCCGGTCAACAAGACTCCCGGCATTCCGAACGAAGCGCTCGAGATACGCGAAGCGGTATCCGGAGAAAGAACGCCTCCCGCCGTCGGCAATGATTTTACCGATTCAACGCCACAACTCACACAATTGGCAAGGACAGCGGTAAAACGAAGCTTACCCTTCAACTCGCTATACATCAAACCCTATCTTTTCCCATTATACTGGTTTGCGACCACAAGGCCCTTCCATCGTTTTTGCGAGGTCGTCGCCACTCCGGACGATTCAAGAAAGCATTTACCGGACTTCTGTCTCGTCGACGAATCCGCATCCGCATTGATCAGCGCGTTGAATCCGAGTGCCGAGATCATAACGATCTATCCGGAATCGGAGACGGAGCGGAAAACGACCGACCACCGCCTTATCGGCAGACAGTACTTGAACAAGAAGAGCGGAGAGCTCTTTTTTCTCCGGACGCTCATGCAGGAGATCGCGCCCAGCTACGAGTACAAGCACAAATGGCATCCCGGTTTCGCTTCCGCCACACATCACGGCCTGGTGCATAATATTCCGGGTGACCCGCAGACGGTTTTCGATCGGCTGGAAAACAGGGTTACTTCTCGCCCGAATGTCGACCTGATGCTTTTTCGGCCCGCGGAATTCGAAGACCCGAACGCAGCATTAGCCAGAGCGGTGAGCCATATGTCCAAAAACGGACTTCTGTTGATCGACGATTTTAAATTCATGTTAACCGATTCGGCAATAGAAGGCTTACAGGGCGACTTCGTATTCTCCAGCCGCGTCTGCTCTTCCCTTAGAATGGGCGTTCACGAAGAGCATAAGGCTTTTCTCGAATATATCGAAAAAAATCGGATATTGATCGCAGAGCGTTGGCGAGAAGAACGATTGTTCGGAAACATGATTTCCGTATGGCTGTTTTGGGGCGTCAGGAAGTTATTTTTGAATCGATAGCCCGGGGGATTGACCGGACCCTAATCGACGGACGAGATCATCATGTCGAGCAATCGAGAGTTGGAACGAAAAGCGCTTGTAATGCGTCGGCGCGTGGCCAGGATGTGCATTCGGCACGGCGGGCACGTATCCTCTTCGTTCTCCTGTGTCGAAATACTGGTATCGCTCTATCAAGGCGGAATTCTTCGCGCCAGCCCGGAAAAGCGCGACGACCCGCGGCGGGACCGCTTCACGCTCGGCAAAGGCCACGCCGAAACGTTACTTTATGCAATCCT
>CAYWFP010000112.1:0-11411 GCA_964457365.1 uncultured Planctomycetaceae bacterium | reverse complement strand
GCAGAGCTTGTTGTCCTTGGCCTCGACGCTGCCGTTGCTCTCGATCAGCCAGTTGTCGAGGTCCGCGAAGTCGTCTTCGAAGAGCGGTTCGACAGTGAAATTCTCGTTCCCGATGCTCAGTGTCTCCATGCCCACCTCCTTGCCTCGTCCGGCGATATGTTCGCATACGCGGCAGCATAACCGGCAAGCGCCGCAGACGTCAAGCGATTCCCGACATCGACGCGCGTGGGCGCTGCGTTCGCCGTCATTCGCGGCTTCAGGCAATGCCAACCCAAAAAAAGAGCGCCCCGCGAGGGGCGCTCGGTGAAGCATGTCGATTCCGTTCGCGGCTTAGTCGTCGGCGGGGATCGCGGTTTCGACCGCTTCGCTGCCGGCGGTGACGCTAGCGTCGTAGATCGAGCCGTCGTCGGAGTCGTCGTCCGGTTCGGTAGTCTTGTAGAGATTGACGTGCCCGTCCTTGAACAGGCAGTTCCACCCGTAGGTAATGTCTTCACTGCCGACGGTCACGACGTCGCCGTGGTTGTCCGACCCGCTGGCGGTGTCCTGCTCGTCCGCAGCGATGATGCGGTTGGCGCGCGAGGTGGAGTTGAGGGCCAGAGTGAAGTTGTAGTGCGTCAGCCCGTCCGCGTCCGCCGGCTGTGTATCACCGGAGAACACCTCCAGGTTGCCCGCGGCTTTACAACGGAAGACCTGCGGATCCGGCAGCAGATCTTCGATGTACAGGCCCCAGAGACCGAGCGCGGAATCCTGCGCGTCGCTGTAGTCGTCGCCGATCTCGGGCACCTCGAACGACATGTTCTCGTTGTCGTACTGCACCAGCGCCAGGCCGATCTGCTTGAGGTTGCTCTTGCAGTCGGTGATCTTGGCCTGTTGACGCGCACGCGCCAGCGCCGGAAGCAGGAACGCGGCCAGAATGCCGATAATCGCGATTACGACCAGCATTTCAATCAGCGTAAATGCGTTCTTTTTCATCTGTCTTCTCCAAAAATGGTACGTACCATACGATATAATTGCTTCTTGGAACCAGATCTGAAATTACCCCACAATACTATGCCTCATCCGTACTCGATACGCACCCTCCTTTCTCTAGTCGATATTTCTCGCCCATATGGATTGCGCCAACCCCGTGTCGACGTTCCACACTGTTATCCTACGCCAAAACCCTTCGCTGTCAAGAAGATGGGGTGAAACAGTTGTGTACGGCCCGGCTCAGCCCGCGCCCTCTCTGTAATGTTTTATGACAACACAAGCCAGTACACGCCTCCTTCTCTCCTTGCAACGGCCTAATAGATAACATGTTATTGTTGATGGGATGAAATTCTATTAGGGCGCGGGAAATTTGCTTCCCAAAAAAAGTGCCAAAAAGTTTTGCCTAAAAAAAAACAACACGAGAAACTAAATAGCCTCAATTCGATCATTATCGCCGCCCAGAGAAGCTTGATTATAGACGATATTTACCGTGAATCCTGACAGATCCCAATTCCCGACTGTTGAACTCCATGCCGGCGGCCCGCGCGGCCTGCCCCTCTAACACGGCGCACATTTTGAAGTTGACGATTATAGCCCGAGCGCATACAGTGTATAGGTTCACGACCGGAATAGCTGAGACGAGAGGAACCAGGCGGTGGCAAAAGTCAAGATCGATTCCATGCTCAAGAAAGCCAGTGATGCGCTGGAGCGGCGCAATTACGATCTGGCCGTATTTAACTATATGCAGGCACTTACGTTACAGCCTGGACACATCGATGCCCGCAAAGCTTTGCGGATAACGCAGAACCGCTTGGTCAAGGAGAAGGGCAAGAATACGGTCAAATCGCTGATCGCCATGCTCAAGGCGCAGGCACTCAAGGCGTTCAAGAAGACCGAGCAGGCGCTTATCGCCGCGGAGAACTCGCTGACGGCAAACCCCGATAACGTCGGCATGCTGACCATGGTGGCCGACTGCCTCGAGGCAATGGAGTACACCGAGGCCGCGGCCTGGCAGCGCCAGTTCATCGCCGATTCGGCCGATCCGGAGAACACCGACAACCTCGACAAGCTCGCGGACCTCTACGCCGACATGGGCGATGTCAACGCCGCCATCGCCTCGCTGGAGAAAATCAAGGCGGTCGACCCGAAGTCCGACGTCGACCACAAGATCCGCAACATGTCGGCGCTCCTGTCGAGCGGCATCTACGCCCAGGCGGCGAAGGAAGGCTCGCGCGCGATCGTCAAGGACGACGAGGAGACCGAGCGCCTGGAGCTCGACTCGGCGAAGCTGCGTACCGACGAGCAACGGCTGCGCGCTATCCAGTACCGTCTCGACCACGACGTGCAGGAGCGGCCAGACGACTACCGTATCTGGCTGACCATGGCCAGTATCGCCTACGACATGGAGAACTTCGAGGAAGGCTACAGGCGCGCCAAGGAGTACCTCGACAAGGCGCGCGAACTGAACCCCACCGACAGCAACGTCATGGACAAGCAGGGCGATCTGGAGGTGAAGAAGAAACGCCTGCAGATCCAGCAGATGCAGCAGGCGCAGAAAGAGAACCCGAACGATCCGGACATGAAGGAAGCGGTGCGCAAACTCCGCACCGAGCTGTTGCACTTCGAGCGCCAGGAGTACGAACGCCGCGTCAAGGCTCAGCCGCGCAAGGCGGCCTTCCACAACAAGCTCGGCCACGTCTACATGCAGTTCAAGAAGTACGACGACGCTATCGCCGAATTGCAGGACGCGGCGAAGGACCCGAAATACAAGATCGACGCGCACACCACCATGGGGCGCTGCTTCCTGGCCACCGACCAGCCGCAGATGGCGATCAGCCAGTTCGAGAAGGCCCGGCAGGGCGAGGACCTCTTCGTCAAGATCCGCGACACGCTCTACTGGGAGTCGCAGGCCTACGCGGCCAAGGGCGACAAGGAGTCGCTGCAGAAGGCCTACGAGATCGCCAGTCAGATCTACGAGAACGACATCAATTACAAGGATATCAAGACGCGCGTCCAGGCCCTGCAACAGAAGATCGAAGAAGCCGGCTGACACGCCCGCCTCGCGTGCGGAAAAAAGGCTTGACGCGGGCGGATTCGGGATTATCATATGCGTTTTCGGTTGCGCGGGGTCGCGGCCGATCGTGTTTTACAGGAGCGAAGAACATGGCCAATTCCGCCTCGTCCAAGAAGCGCGCCCGCCAGGCCGTCAAGCACACGCTGCGCAATCGCGTCCGGCGCGAACGCCTGCGCAAGGCGCTGAAGTCCTTTCACCTGGTGATCCAGGAGGGCGATCCGGCCAAGGCCGCCGAGGCGCTTAAAACCGCCGCCAGGGCCGTAGACGACGCCGGCGACAAGGGCATCCTCCACGCCAACGCCGTCAACCGCAAGAAGAGCCGGCTCGCCAAGGCCGTGCAGAAACTGGGCGCCGCCGCGAGCTGAGCCGCCCGACATCGGACCGACCGCCACGCTTCTTCGGGGGCGTGGCGTTTTTCTTCTCCCGGCGCAGGGGAGCGCGAATGGCCGAACAGTTTTTCGCCACCTTCGTCAAGTTCTTCTTCCTGCTGACGCCGTTCTTCGTGCTCTCGGTCTTTCTCTCGCTCACGCGCGAGGAGACGCCGAAGAGGCGGCGCTGGCTGGCGCTGCAGACGGCGCTGGCGGTCATCCTCATCGCACTGGGGCTCTTCTTCTGCGGCAACCACCTCTTCCGCGTCTTCGGCATCACCCTCGACGCCTTCCGCGTCGGCACCGGCGCGCTGCTGTTCCTCTCGGCGGTCGATCTGGTGCGCGGCGCCAAGGATGCCGCAAGCCTCGCGGACGAGAAGGACTTCGTCGTGGTGCCGCTGGCCATCCCCGTCACCATCGGCCCGGCCACGACCGGGGCGCTCCTGGTGATGGGCGCGGAAGCGGGGAGTCTGGCGATACGCCTGGTCGACTGCGGCGCGCTGGCGGCGGCGGTGGCGGCGCTGGGGCTGACCCTCTACGCCTCGGCGTGGCTGGAGCAGTTGCTGCACCGGCGGGGCATCGTCATCCTGAGCAAGCTCACCGGGCTGGTGCTCGCCGCCTTGGCCGCGCAGATCGTCCTCACCGGCGTGCAGGGATTTTTCGCTACGCCGTAACCCGTGCCGTTTTCGGTTGACTTCGCTCGCCGGTTTGCGATTCACTACCGGCGTCCGCCCCCCCGAAAGGCAGCGCATGAAAAACATCCTCTTCATCATGGCCGACCAGCTCGCCGCGAGTTTTCTGCACTGCTACGGCAGCGGCGTGGAGTCGACGCCGACACTCGACCGGCTCGCCGGCGAGGGCGTGCGCTTCGACCGCTGCTACGCCTCGAGCCCGGTCTGCGCCCCCAACCGCGCCACCCTCTTCACCGGTCGCTCGCCCGAGATCCACGGCATCGTCGAGAACAACCTCGTGCTGCAGGACGACTGCCCGACCGTGGCGCACGTGCTGCGGCATCGCGGCTACCGCACCGCCGGCTTCGGCAAGTTCCACCTGACGCCGATGCAGCAGCCGCATCCGTCGAGCCTGGACTACCTCGGCTTCGACGAGGCAATGATCACCGAGGACCCGAAGTGGGGCGAATACATCGACTGGATCGAACGCGAGCATCCCGAACATTTCGAGACCGCGCTGGCGGTGGCCTGGGGGGAGCCACGACAAACGCCGCGAGCGAACGAGGATCCGCGCCGGCGTGGAGCCGAGTTGAAGGAGATTCGCCAGCGCATCCTCGGCCGGGCGCGCGCGGATTACCCCTGGCAGGCCTACGCCTCGCCGCTGCCGGCGGAGCTGCACCAGACGACCTATATCACCGACCGGACGCTGCAGAGCCTGGAGGCGCATCTGACCGCGCGTCCCGGACAGCCTTTCTTTTATCATGTCAGCTATGTCGATCCGCACGCGCCGTACGATCCGCCCGCGCCGTACGCGACGATGTACGCGCCCGAAGAGATGCCCGATCCGATCCCGCAGACGTGGCGCGAGCGCGGTTCGCGCGTGCTGCACGATCGTTCGGAGTGGAACAACTACCGCGCCATCGCCGACGATCCGGCCGCGATCCGTCAGTGGCGCGCGCTCTACCACGGCTCGCTCCGCTTCATCGACGACCAGATCGCCCGACTGGTCGCGTTTCTGAAGAAGCGCGGATTGTGGGAGGAGACTATTCTCGTCTTCACCACCGACCACGGCGACATGATGGGGGATCACGACCTGATCGCCAAGGGCTGCATCCCCTACGACACCGGCGTGCGCGTGCCGCTGATCGTCGCCGGCGGGGGCGTGACGCCGGCGGTGCGGGACGAACTGGCCTGCAGCCTCGACTTCTTCCCCACCTTCTGCGACTGGGCCGACGACGAGCCGGACGAGCGTCCGCCGCTGGAAGGGCGCAGCTTCGCCCCGCTCTGCCGCGACGAACGGCAGGCCGAACCGCGGGAGGAGGTGCGCGTCAGCTTCGGGCGGGTCAACAGCCTGATCACCTACGACGGCTGGCGCATCACCGTCATCGACGAGCCGGAGGAGTCGTCACAGTTGATCAACCTGCGCGAGGACCCGCGCGAGCAGCGCAATCTCTATTACGAGCCCGGCTACGAGGAGATCCGGCGCAAACTGCTCGAACGGCTGGTGCTGGTGCACACCTATCCGCGTAACGTGCCGCAGTATCGCAACCTGCCGCGCCACGCCGGCCGGGCCAAGCTTCCCAAGGGCACCGATTACTACTTCGATCCCGGCGCACCGGAGTATACCGGGTTCCGCGCTTGTTACGCGCCCCGGGAGGGGTCATGATGTTGTGGGACTCCTCTTTGCCGCATATCCGAAGCGTAATCGTCCGGGACAGATTCGCATGCCGCATTTCGCCAGTCCGGACAAGTAGATGCCGATGATTCACCGTCGTTTTGACCTTCAAGGGCGATACCTGCCATGGTTCGCTTCCCGCAACTCTCGAAGCGCCCGAGAACGCCTGCCAGAATATGGAGCGTACATGAAAACGGCCCGAGCCAAAGCCCGGACCTTGAATGCCCACACCGGATGATAGAAGTGCCGGCATTGCGTTGCCTCAATCCAGCGCCTCGACTTTCCCTCCCGTCAGCATCACACAACGGGTCGAGAGATCGTGCACCAGCGCGTGATCGTGACTGACCAGGATCATCGCCTGCGGCAACGATTTGAGTACCTCGCACAAGCGCTCCACTGCCTCCGCGTCGAGGCCGGTCGTCGGTTCGTCCAGCAGCAGGATGTCGGGCTCCATGGCCAGCACCGTGGCGATGGCCACGCCGCGCTTCTCGCCACCGGAGAGTTTGTAGGTGATACGCTCGGCGAAGTCCTCGAGCCCTACTTGCGAGAGTGAACGCATGGCGATTTCGCGCGCCTCCTCGGGCGACTTACCCAGATTCAGCGGGCCGAAGGCCACGTCGTCGAGTACCGTCGGGCAGAAAAGCTGGTCGTCGGCATTCTGGAAGACCAGCCCGGCGCGGCGGCGGACTTCGCGAAAATCTGCCTCCTGCACGCGCGGCTTGCCGAAAGCGACGATCTCGCCGGCGGCGGGTTTGATGAGGCCGACGATCAAATGCAGAAGCGTCGACTTGCCGCAGCCGTTGCCGCCCACGAGTCCGAGGCGCTCGCCGGGCTTCAACGACAGGTTCGCGCCCGTCAGCGTCGGCGGGTGCAACGGGTAATTGAATTCGACGCCACGCAGTTCGATCAGCGCCCCGTCTGCGCCCATTCCAGCCACCCCAATCCGCCGAGTGCGGCGAGAAAAACGAAGACGAATACGGCGTCGCGCACGCGCAGCGCAAATTTTTCGAGCACATAGAGATGCCCGTCGAAGCCGCGGCATTTCATCGCCTCGACGATGCGGTCGGCCCGGTCGATACTGCGCACGAAAAGCATGCCCAGCAGGTACCCGATACTCCGCAGCGCGTGCAGGCTGGATCCGGCGCGAAAGCCGCGCAGTTTCATGGCCGCGCGCAACCGCCGATATTCCTGGGCGATCACTTCGATATAACGCACCATGAAGAGAAAAACGTGGACCAGCTTCGCCGGCACACCCAGACGACTCAAGGCATGCCCCAGGTGCGGCGGCTCCATTGTCATCAACAACGCCCCGCATGCCAGCATCACCGCGTTGGCCGTGACGCCGATACGGAGCGCCTGCTCCAGCCCCTCGCGGCTCCATTGCCATCCGCCCCATTGCAGCAGCGCCTCGCCGGGCGTGGAGAGCGGCATGAAGACCAGCAGCATCAGCACGAAAAGGTTGACCTCGGTCAGCCGCTTGAGCGTTCGCCAGGTGAATTGCCGCGCCAGCAGGACCAACACGACCGCCACCCCGAAAGCCGGCAGGAGCGCCCGCCACCGATCACACAAAACGACCAGGAGCGCGAAGGCGGCCGTGGCCAGAACGCGCACGCGCGGATCGAGGCGGCCGAGCGTCGATATCGGCGGATTGCCGAAAGAGATCAGCATGAAGCGTCAACCCTTGCGCTTGCGCATCACGCCGAGGAAATAGAAGGCGATACCGGCGATACCGACGAGGTAGCCGATGCCGCTGATCACGTCCTGCATGCGCGTCTCTTCCTTGAATTCCTCCAATTCGATGCGCAAGGGCGTCACCTCCTTGTGCACCGCGCTCTTGACCAGACGCGCCAGCGCCTTGTCGTCGATCACGGCCGCAGGCGCGGCTTCGGTCGGCTGATCGGGTTGTCTCGCCGCAGGCGTCTCTTCGACGATTTTGCCAGCCGCGCCGTACGCCGGAAGAGCCTCGGGCAGTTCGTCGCCGCCGACGGTGAAGCGGGCCTCGTGGCCTTCGCCGCCTTCGACCACGATCAGCAGATCGCAGCGCACCGTCGCCTCGAAGGAAAACTCGCCGTTGTCGTTGGTCTTGCCTTCGTGCAGCACCTTGCCGTCGGGCGCGAGCACCCTGAACGCCTGGTTCTTGGGCCGGCCGCCGCCGCCGAACCAGGCGTAGCCGCTGACGGTCGTGCCGTCGACGGTGGCGAAGCACTTGAACTTGTGCGCGAGAGCCGGTTTCGTCGGCAACAGAAACGCCAGCGCCAGCGCGCAGAAAAACCCGTAACGCGTAAACCTAACCATGATGACCAACCTCCTCCACCGGCAAATGCGCCGAGGGTGCGTATAAGAGCTCCAGTCGCACCTTGTACAAAAATCCCGCCGCCGCGCCGACCACCACCGCTTCGATGATCATGACCGGCAGGTGAGCCCCCGTCACGCCGACGATGGCCGCGCCGTACGCCTCCTTGTTGCTCAGATAGAGAGAGAGCGCCAGCATCGCGCAGGTCAGCACCACCCCCGCGCTTCCCGCGAGCGCGCCGTATACGGCGGCCTCGAACGGTCTCTTGGCGCAGCGGCACGGCTTGCTGAACAGGTAAAAACAACAGAGCGCCGGCACGGCGGTATTCAGGACGTTCGCCCCGAGCGCGGTCACGCCGCCGAAGCCGAACAGGATCGCCTGCAGAAACAGCGCTGCCGCGAGCGCCGGAAACGCGCTCCACCCCAGCAGAAACCCCAGGAGGCCGTTCAGCAGAAGATGCACGCTTGAAGGGCCGATGTTGATATGCACCAGCGACGCGACGAAAAAGACCGAAGCGAGCACCCCGACCCGGGGCACGCGCTCGTAATCGGTCTTGTACAATCCCACCGCCACGCCCGCGACCGCCAGCACGTTTGTGCCTATCATCAACTCCGGGCTCAAAACATCGTCGCAGATGTGCATTATTTAACGTCCTCGCACTTGACCCACATCACCGCGTCGAGCGAGAGCTCCTTGCCCTCGTGCTTCTGCTCGCCGCCGGCTCCGAGCGCGGCGAAGCCCCACCAGCCGGCCTTCGGGAGCGCGAAGCTGAACTCGCCGTCGGCGTTGGTCTTGATGATCTGCACCTCGGCCGATTCGGTCGGCGCCTTGGTCTTGCCGTCGCCGTTGAAGTACTCGACCTCGATCTCGACGTTGGGCACCGGCTTGCCCATATTCTTGACTACGCCGCGGAAGAGCATCCCGGTCCACAATCCGTACGGGCGCACCAGCGGTTCGATCTCCACGGGCATGCCGACCATGGCGTCCCAGCCCTCGCTCTCGCCGAAGGCATTGACCACGACCTTGCAGCACTGCTGAATATAGATATCCTCCGCTTCCTCGTAGTACGGCGCGGGCACGACATAGAAAATATGATCGCCCGGCGCCTTGGGCTTGTAGCTGCTGCCGTATGCCGACTTCCCGTTGACCTTCTTGGCTTTGAGCGTGCCCGACAGGTCGGTCTTCTTGCCCTGCGCGAACACGCCGAATTCCTTGGGCTTGGCCATTTCCATGGTGTGCTTCTGGTTCATCGGGTGCGTAAACAGCACCTCCAGCGCCACCGCCTCACCATCGGTCTCGGTCGCCGAAGGCATAATCACCAGGAAGTGCGCATAGCCCACGCCGCAACTCGCGGCGACCATGAGCACCGTCGCCAACATCGAACGCCGCCAATTGCCCTTGTTCCTCTTCATCCCTCACTCCTTTCAGAATATTGCATCCTGGATATTCCGCGCCCGTTCCGACGCGCGCGCAAACGCAAAAACCCGGCCGCAAACAGGCCGGGTCGGGCGCGCATGAAACGAGGGTTCCACGACGCGAACCGGTCCGCCCATCTGCGAGGCATTCCGTGTCGGCAGCGTCGGGATGCGGTATTCTGGCTTGCCGGACATTCCCGCCTGCGGGGCCTTCCCGAGATTCCTCGGTGACCCCGCCGGGTTGACATTCCGGTCACAGCGGCGCGACCGCGACGGATTCTCACCGTCTTCCCGCATTCCCGGCGCTTCTGTATTGTTCCCGCGCCAAACGCGCGCGAGCGATACGCCTACTATAGAGCCGAAGAGTGGGGGTGTCAAGATATTCCGCAACCGGCCCACCAGGAATCGGATCGAAGTCAACAATCCGGTTCGAAGGGGTTGAGGACCATGACCGGCCTGCGCTTCTCGCCGGAAAACACCAACGCTATTTGATATCAAACGCGTTAAAGGCGGGTTCGATAAGCGTATAATTGTGGCTTAACATATCCATCCAATACGCCATCTTTTCGAGACCGTCATCCTCCGCCCAATTCTCGTCGAAGCGTCTCTCGCCGGAAACGGGAACACGCCCCGGTTGCGGGTGGAGTTCGAGGGTAAACGACGCCAGTTCGGAAGGCTTGTTGGACAACACCCGCCTTATCACTTCGCGCGCTCCGTCGACCCCGAAGATACATGGAAACGACAAAGACTCGCCGCCTTGAGATGAAAACGGTATGCGCCAGTAGAACGGAAGATGGTCGCAAACACCGTACGGACTGAACGCGGACAACGGGTGCCCATCATGAAGATGAACATGTACCGGCACGTCCAGCTTCGAAATGCGATCCACATAATCGCAAACGAAGCGCCGTGTGTCCGCGACACGTTGCCGCATCTCCGAAAGAAACGACTCGACGTCATCCGCCCGCGACAACTCGGTACGAAGATCTCCGTCGGGATACGATTCTGCCAGACCACGCCGACAATACTCGATTCCGATATGTCCGATATCCAGGCAAATGCCGAAGTTCGGCAAGTGCCGGACCAAGCGGGCGATATCCAGAAAGATATCGAAGTCCAGTCCTGCGGAGTATTCGATAAAAACCGTGGGGCCGCGTCTTGTGTCGAGGGCTTTGTTCAGATCGCGAAGGATTTCGGAATAGGCGGCATTGCCCATAAAGTTCTGATGATCGTGGGCGATAAACCCGCTGCATTTCTTGGACACGCCTTCGGCAAATTGCAGAATTTCCGCCTGCCCGTCTGGCGAAAGGAGATCGATACGATATGGAAGATGCAACATATACGTTTTCGTCGGCGGACAGAGTGCGTCTTCGGCTTGAAGATTGCGTATATGTTTGACATGAAACTCCGGACCAATACCGATTTCAAGCAGGCGCTTCACGCCGTATTTCATCAGCTTTTTTTCGTTGGAGATGAACCGCTTGAGTATGGCATAGACACGAGG
Organism: uncultured Planctomycetaceae bacterium; assembly: GCA_964457365.1. Taxonomy (GTDB): domain Bacteria; phylum Planctomycetota; class SZUA-567; order SZUA-567; family SZUA-567; genus CAYWFP01. Next base: position 442 of record CAYWFP010000112.1, on the reverse strand, counting down.
GGATGACATGGCGATATTCCCGGCGTGAAAAAGGGGCGACAAGCGGCAATCGCCGTATGACCGTGCGATACGTTTATCGCGATGGGCTATGCCGGGAAAAGTCGCATGTCGTGAAGGCCTTGGCCAATTGCTGCGCCTCACGATAGCTCTCCGGCGTTCCTATATCTATGAAAGTGCCGTCCGCCCGCAGACCATACAATTCGCCCCGACTGACAAACTGCGGAAACACATCGTGCTCGAGAGAGCATTCAACGCCGGGAACTATCGCGGCGACAGCGGACTTGCGGAAAAAATAAATGCCGGCATTGATCAACGAAGAAATACGTCCTGCCGATTTCTCCTCAAAAGCCGACACCCGTCCTTCGGAATCGACAACGACGCTTCCATAACGCCCGACGTCCTCGGCATAGCGAAGAAGCATCATGGCCTTGCGGGAACTACG
>CAYWFP010000111.1:0-11636 GCA_964457365.1 uncultured Planctomycetaceae bacterium | reverse complement strand
CTCGCCATTTTTCATAAAGATCAGCGATGGCGACGCCGTAAATTGCAGGCGGCAGGCAATGCGGTCGGACTTATAGATGTCGATGCGGCGCAAACTCACACGATCTTTGTGCGTCTGCTGGATTTCTTCGATCCGGCTCAGGAACTCCCGGTCAACCGGTTCGACGGCATTGTAAATATAGGCCATCAGCAACCCTTCTGCTTCGAAGATCTCCTGCTGCACGTAGTTTTCATCCTCAATGAACTTCTCGACCATGAAGCCCGCAATCGCGCCATCGCCCACGGCCGTGGCCACCTGGCGCAGAATCTTGGCGCGGCAATCGCCCACCGCGTATATGCCGGGCACGTTGGTTTCCATTGACGTCTCATTGGCCTGAATGTACCCCCGCTCATCGAGTTCGAGCAGGTTTTCAAATATGGCCGTATTGGGAACATACCCGATGAAGAGAAAACAGGTATCGACCGGCACCGGCATCAGCTCCCCGGTTTTGATATTTTTCAGCACCACCTTGCGCAGCATGTCGTCGCCTTCGAAGGAATCCACGACCGTATTCCAGACAAAACGCATTTTCGGATTGGCCAGGGCCTTTTCCTGCGCGACTTTGTTTGCGTCCATCTTTCCTTCGTCATGAATCACCGAAACAATCACCTCGGAAGCGAATTTCGTCAGGAACATCCCCTCCTCGATGGCGGCGTCTCCGGAGCCGATGATCATCACCGTCTTTCCGGTATTGCGGGCCGCGTCGCAGGTGGCGCAGAAGGAAATGCCCTTGTCGTTCAGGAACTCCTCCTCATTCTTCGCGCCGGTCAGGCGCGGCTTGTTACCGGTCGCCACGATTACGGCTTTGGCATGGTAATCGGTGCGAAACGTGCTGACGACCATCTCGCAGCAGGCCGAATTCACGCTTTTGACATCGGTCAATTTGACATCCACGCCGAAGCGCCGGAACTGCTTGTCGAAGAGCTTCATCAATTCATTGCCGTCAACGGGATCGACAAAGCCCGGATAATTCTCGATCTCGCTGGTATAGGTGGCCATGCCGCCAATCAGCGACTTCTCGATGAGCAGCGTTTTCAGACGCGCGCGACCGGCGTACAGCGCGGCCGTCATGCCCCCCGGGCCGCCGCCGATGACGACCACATCATAATCCTCGCGTTTCTTTGCCATGATTACTGCCCCCCCGATTTTTTGCGGCCCCAGGCGTCAGCCAAAAGATAGAGAGCCAAAAGCAGCCCGAAATGGAGGATGATTGCCGGCAGCCATCCTCCCAATGCATGTGGCAGGAAGACGGCTGACGCGGCTTCGCTGGTGATGGCCTTGGCGACGGACAGGCCGACGACAGACCCGACGATGAAGAAAACGAAAACCAGCCACTGTTGCTGGAAACCCTCGCCCATGCGCATGAGGGTTCCCGACGCGCATCCGCCGGAGATCACCGCGCCGATGCCGAAAAGAAGCGCGCCCAGCACGGTGTGAAATCCGACCGGCTTGATATTGCCGGCGGCTTTTACCTGCTCGAAATTCTCAAGAGACAAGCCCATTTTCGACATGTTGACGGCCATGAACAGCAATGACGCCACGGCCAGCGAGACGATCACGGCTTTGGTCAGGTTCGTACCGCCCGTCAAGGCGGGATCCCGCAGGGAAGCGGTAAAACAGAATCGGCTGCGTTGCAGCACATAGCCGAGGGCTGCGCCGATAATTACAATAAACGCCCCATTGGGATTGGACTGCTGCGCCATGTATGCGATAACGCAGATAAGCGCGAACACCCCGACGCCGGCCGAAATTTGAATGATCTTCTTGCGTTTGCGTTGTTCCGGAGTCTCCCGGACCCGTCCGGCTCTTCTCGGTATTCCTGTATTGATTTCCGTCATGGGATTTGCCTTTCCTTAATATGGACTATCTACATGAACCATTTTTTAAGCATGAAGCTGCCGATGAAGGCGCCAAGGGCGATGAAGACCATGAACACCCAGCCATGCAGGGAAAATGCGGGAATCGCCGAGAAGAAGGCGCCGATATTGCAGCCCATGGCGACTCGTGCGCCAATCCCCATGAGCAGTCCGCCCAAAATGGCGGCCGCAACCTGGCGCCCGCTCTTGATCTTCTTGATCCTGAACGACGCGGCCAGCAGCACCGCCATCAACGCGCCCAGAACGATACCGAGGTTCGTCATGCTGGGCACGCTGTCTTTGCCCGCGAAGAAACCGTATTTGTCCAGCGACCCGTGAAAAATTTCCCAGGAGTTGGCATCAATACCGACGAGGGTAAGGGCCTTGCCTCCCCAGTATGCAAAGGGCCCCGTCACCCCCCACGCGCTCCCGGTCACAATCACCAGCATCGTGGCCAATACCGCCAGCAAGACCGCGCCAGTCGTGTACGACCACTCGCGCTTGAGCAGCCATTCCCAATGGTCTACTTTGGGCTTGTTTTCCTCGGACATGTAAGCATCTCCTGTCTTTTGTGTTTAACGCCTATTTTCCAGCGTTCTCTCGTCAGTGCGATTAAAAGAGTCTGGTCGATATCAACACAAGGACGCTTTTGGCGTTAATATGCGACATTTTTTTGAGCGCGGAAAATACGCGTTAAAAAAACACGCCAGTAAAGGCATGACCCGTGATTCAAAATAACCACGGACGCTCGGCCCAATTGCGGGAGGGCAAAAACGAAACCGTGCCCACAAACCGCCGATCAGAAAACCCCGGATATCCCGGTACATCATTGATACCAACTAACCGCTCCTGGATCCTGATCTCAAATCACGCCTGCATCAAGCCCCGAATCCGCGACGACCCTACTTGCTTTTCTCGATTATGATATCCCACTCGCCTTCGGCGACTTCGTCGATTTCGACATTGTACCCGGCCTCCCTGGCCCAATCGGGGATGTTCTTCATGGCGCAACTGTGATCGATATTCACGACCAGAACGTCGCCGACATCCATCGTTGCAATTTCTTTCTGGGCTTTTACCAGGGGAACCGGACACGCCTCTCCCAAGCAATCCAATGTGCGTTCAGCCACAATCGTACTCCTTTTCACGTTATACGCTGTTGAAAACAAGAACATCTCAAAAATAACCCAACATCTGACTCTGGCAGCACTGTGAATTACTTCACAATTTAGGCGTGCGCGCGATCCTGTCAAGCAAAATTTTGGGGCCTAAAAATTTGCTGCGGCCTCGTTCATTTTTTTGCATGACGCCCGCCACAAACCGTATTAAAGAAAGTTTTAATCCGGCGATCTGACCGGACTCCTGTTTCAGAATTTCGGCGCAACCATTTCGCCGTCGGCCAAGAAGCGAGCGAAATTCTGAAATTATTGCTTAACGGGTCCTTAGATCTTGCCCGCCAGCGGCGCGGGGATATTGAAGACGCGTGCGCCGAGTTCCTTGTCGATCATGAAGAGGGCGTTGCTGTCGGCCTTGACCAGCTTCAGCTTGCTCGCCACGCGGTTGAAGCCGTCCTCCTCCTCCACCTGCTCGTCGACGAACCAGTTGAGGAAGCTGCGCGAGGCGTGGTCCTTTTCCTCGATGGCGATATCGACGAGGTTGTTGATCGAGGCGGTCACCTTCTTCTCGTGTTCGAGCCCTTTCTCGAAGACGTCCAGCGGCGAGTCGTACTCGTGCGGCGGCTCGTCCACGCCGCCGAGGCGCACGCGCCCGCCCTGCTCGTTGACGTAGTTGAAGAAGATCATCGCGTGGCACTCCTCCTCCTGCGCCTGGATGCGCATCCAGGAGGCCATCCCCTCGAGTCCGGCCTCCTCGAAGTACGCGGCCATCTCGAGGTACATGTAGCCGGAGTAGAACTCCTTGGCGATCTGCTCGTTCATGGTCTTCAGCATCCGGTCGCTGATCATGGTTCGTTCCTTTCGTAATCGGCGTGAGTAATGCCCCTCTACCGTTATCAATCCCTCGAAAACCGCTCCTGTCAAGAGGCGGCGGCTTTTTTCTCTCCCGACGCTGCGGGGTTTCCGCCTCCGTGGCGAATCGCTATAATGCCGGCGGTGCGATTCGGAAGAAGGAACGGGCGCATGCCGAAGCTCTTGTTCGTCTGTTCGGGCCCGGCGCGGCTGGCGCTGATGGCCGAGGTCTTCGCGCGGGACGTGGCCGATAGTCAAATCGAGATCGCCAGCGCCAGCCTCGACACGCCGCGCGAGGCGGATCCGCATACGCTGCTGGTGCTGCAGGAGATGGGCGCGCCGGTGCGCGATGCGGAGCGGCCGGAGTACGGGGAGGTACGCCCACAGGAATACGACGCCATCGTCACGCTGACGCCGGAGCTGGTGCGCAACTGCCCGCTCTTGCTGCCGGCGCACCCGTGCCACGTCCACTGGTCGCTCTCCGACCCGGCGCAAGAGCCGCCGGCGCGGCGACTCGAAGCGTTCCGGCGCACCGCCGAGCGCGTCCGCCAGCTCGTGAGCGACTTCTTCGCGCAGGGCTACTTCGAGGCGATGCGGCTCCAGACCAACTACGCCGGGCTGATGCTGGAGAGCCTCGCCGAGGGCATCGTCGCCCACGACATGGACCGGCGCATCGTCTACATGAACCGCGCGGCCGAGGAGATCACCGGCCTGGAGCGCCGGAGCGTGCTCGGCCGCGACTGCCACGACGTCTTCGACAAGGGCCTTTGCGGCGAGTACTGCGGTTTTCCCGAGGATTGCGAGGTGCGCCCCGAGGACCGCAGCTACCCGCTGGAAGTGAGCGGCCTCGGCGGCAAGACGCACAAGCTCGAGGTCACCCGCCGCATTATCCGCCTCCCCTCGGGCGAGCCGCGCGGCGCCATGGCCTCGTTCCGGGACCTGACCAACGAGCACGCCCTCAGGCGTCAGCTCGGCCACGCCGAGACCTTCGCCGGCATCGTCGGGCGGCACCCGAAAATGCTGGAGGTCTTCGACCTGATCCGCAACGTCGCCGACTCGGCCGTGCCGGTGCTGATCCAGGGCGAGAGCGGCACCGGCAAGGAACTCGTGGCCAACGCCGTCCACCGGCAGAGCTACCGCCGCAACCGCCTCTTCGTTCCGGTCAACTGCGGCGCGCTGCCGGAGGGACTTCTCGAGAGCGAGCTCTTCGGCCACGTCCGCGGCGCCTTCACCGGCGCGGTGCGGGACAAGAAGGGCCGTTTCGAACTCGCCGACGGCGGCACGATCTTCCTCGACGAGATCGGCGACATCAGCGCCAACATGCAGGTCAAGCTGCTGCGCGTGCTGCAGGAAGGCACTTTCGAGCCCGTCGGCGGCACGCGCACCATCACCGTCGACGTGCGCATCGTCAGCGCCACCAACAAGGACCTGAGCAGGGAGATCGCCTACGGGCGTTTCCGCGAGGACCTGTACTACCGCCTCTGCGTGCTGCCGATCCTGTTGCCGCCGCTGCGCGAGCGCGGCGACGACGTGGAGCTTTTGATCGATTTCATCCTGCGCCGCGCGGCCGCGGAGGCCGGACGCGAGGAGGTGGTGCTCAGCCCTTCCGCGCGGCACGCGCTGATGCGCTACCCGTGGCCGGGCAACATCCGCGAGCTGCAGAACGCCGTGCAGTACGCCATGGTCCGCTGCCAGGGGCTGGTGATCGAACTCAGGCACCTGCCGCCGGCGGTGGTCGGCAACCCGCAGGAGAACGGCGCGCAGAAGCCCGCCGGCGTGGCGACGCAGCCGGCCCCCGCCGCGCGCTGGCGCAAGCTCGACCTGCCGGCGGTGCGCGCGGCGCTACAGGAGACCGGCGGCAACAAGAAGCGCGCCGCCGAGGTGCTCGGCGTCAGCCGCGCGACCCTGTACCGCTTCCTCGCGGAGAATCCGCTCGCGTGAAGGCGGAAGGACCGGAGCGCGCGAGAAAGGGGGATTTCGGCTTGCCGATTGCCGAGATCCCTGCGTAACCGCGGCGACAAGCCGGCGCCGGACGGTTTTTGACTATATTCATGAATTGCTCCCTTCTCATTGCCGTAAGCGTTTCCAGCCCGTACCTTTATCTATCCACCAAGGCAGAAAACAAAGAGCACGCCAGCGCCAGCATTTTGGTGGGAAAAGCCCGGAATCCCGTTAATTCGCGAGCTTTTTCGTAAATTTCCGCCTAATCGAGTCGCCATACCCCGCCAGGGGCAGTGTCTCACATGTGTATCATAGGCCGCTTTGCGACGGATATGAGACAATGATTGCGACGAGCATGAGACATACGAACGTAATCCGCTGGAATATAAGCCATTACATGAAAATCTCTCGATTTCACGCAGTCCTGCAAGCGAGATATCCAGACAAATGTGTCTCATCAGCAATGGACGGGTTTAACCGCCAAAAACAGGCGAGATTGCGCAACGTATTGAAAAACAGCAAGTTATGCGAATGGTCGGCAGCGGGGGCAGACTGGCACGAGGGTTGTATTCGGTCAGCAGCCTGGAGCAGACAGGTGACAAAAAAGGAGTTCCAGGTGACGACTATGCTTGCGAAGGAGGTATTTACGCCAGTAACGGCAATAGAAACACCGAACAGACCCCTCACCCAAGCTCCCCTTGTTTTACTGGTCAAGTGACCGGTCAAGGGGAGTGTTTTTTTTCTATAGCGTTCGACATCGCCGGATGAAGACGCACGACCGACATCTGCTCGAGGCGCTCGATCTCGCCGACCGTCTGCTGGCGCTGGCCGAGCAGGGCAACGTCGACTGCATTGACGACGGCTGCTCGGTGCTTTATGGTGTCGTGCGCGATTGCGGGTACAAGATCCGGCGGCTGGCCGAAGAGGAGCAGGCCCTGCATGCCCGGAGCGCACGGGCGGCGCCACCGGCGCAGCGGCAGCAACATTGCGACGGATAAAACCCCCGTCCTTAGGCGGGCGGGATACGACCGAGCCGCGCCGGCGAGCAACCGGTGCGGCATAAGACAAGAAGGAGGAACCGCAGTGGACCTGAACGGCAGCAAGACCCAGAAGAACCTGATGACGGCATTCGCCGGCGAGTCGCAGGCGCGCAACCGCTATACCTACTACGCGGGCGCGGCCCGAAAGGAGGGTTTTGTCCAGATCGCCGATATCTTCAGTGAGACGGCCGACCAGGAGCGCGAGCACGCCAAGCGCCTCTTCAAGCAGATGACCGGCGGCGAGTCGGGGATCGTGGCCGACGCGGCCTTTCCCTTCGGCGTGGTCGGTGACACGGTGGCGAACCTGAAGGAAGGCGCCGCGGGCGAGCACCACGAATGGACCGAGATGTATCCCGGCTTCGCCGAGATCGCCGAGGAGGAAGGCTTCAAGCAGATCGCCGACATCTTCAACGCCATCGCCGTGGCCGAAAAACAGCACGAGAAGCGCTACCTCGAACTGGCCGGCAACATCGAACAGGGTCTGGTCTTCGAGCGTGCCGAGCCGGTGGTCTGGCGCTGCCGCAACTGCGGCTACCTGCACGAAGGCACCGAGGCGCTGAAAGCCTGCCCGGCGTGCGCGCACCCGCAGGCGCACTTCGAGATCCTGGCTGAGAACTGGTAGCCCGGTGCCCGAGCTGGCAATTTGTCCTCGTCCTCGGCGAGGACCCCGGCGGATAGCGTTTCCGGAACAGGGAACAAACGGAAGCCGCGGGGCTTTCGACGAGCGATAACGCGGAGTCAGGGAAGGAGCAAGTATGGCATCTCAACGGCTGCAGGTATTCAAGTGCGACGCGTGCGGCGCGATCACCCTCAGCCTCGACGGCGGCGCCGGGACGCTGGTCTGCTGCGAGGAACCGATGAAGCTGATGGACGAGCAGACCGCGGACATGAGCAAGGAGAAGCACGTCCCGGTGGTGGAGAAGACCGACAAGGGCTTCAAGGTCACCGTCGGCTCGACGCTGCACCCGATGGAGGAGAAACATTACATCGAGTGGATCGAGCTGCAGGCCGGGGGCAAGGTCTATCGCGAGTTCCTCGAGCCGGGCGCGGAACCGAGCGCCACCTTCTGCGTCGACGCCGACACGGTCACCGCGCGCGAGTTCTGCAACGTGCACGGCCTGTGGAAAAACTAGATGGCGAAGAAACATCCGTGCCCGGACTGCCGCATGTGCCAGTGGTGCGCCGACAGCCGATGCGATCTCTGCGGCGGCTGGCGCGTGCGGCGGACGCGGGGGCGGAAGGGCGAGCGTCCGCGAAGCGATGCGGGCGCCAAGCGCTGACGGGAAGGAGACGGCCGTGGACAATCACGTGATCGTAGGGGTGCACATCACCGACCGCAGCAAGCACGTGGGCGAGGTGCAGAAGGTGCTTACCGAGTGCGGCCGCGGCATCAAGACGCGGCTGGGCCTGCACGAAACGAACGAGAACGCCTGCAGCCCCAACGGACTGCTGCTGCTGGAGATGCTCGACGACGACACGGTCGACAAATGCGTCGAGAAGCTGAACGGCATCGAGGGTGTCGAGACGCAGAAGATGGTCTTCGGTCACTGAGAACTCCGCGCGGAACCGAGCGGGAAAGGAAGGCCATGGCGGAGACGCCGTGCGTGCTCGTTATTTTCGGCGCCTCGGGCGACCTGACGCGGCGCAAGCTGATGCCGGCGCTGTACAGCCTCGACCGCGAGGACCTGCTGCCGGAGAATTTCGGCATCGTCGGCTACGGCCGGACCGAGATGGACGATGCCGCCTTTCGCGAAGCGCTGCGCCCGGCGCTGGGCGAGGCCGGGGACGACGCCGAGCGCGAACGCTTTCTCGCGCGCCTGCACTACGTCGCCGGCCATTACGACGACCCGGCGGGCTACAACGCCCTGCGCGAGAAGATCCGCTCGACCCGGGCGCTCTGCGACTGCCCGCGCCTGGTCTTCTACACGGCCCTGCCGCCGAGCGTGACCGAGCGCGTGCTCGAGCGCCTGCGGAATGCCTGGGTCGGTACCAGCCGGGACGTCGCCGGCCGCGCGCGCATCATGATCGAGAAACCGTTCGGCCTCGACCTCGCGGGCGCGCAGCGACTCAACCGCCTGCTGGGCGAGATCTTCGCGGAACGCCAGATCTACCGCATCGACCATTACCTCGCCAAGGATACGGTGCGCAACCTGATGGTCTTTCGCTTCGCCAACGCCATCTTCGAGCCGCTCTGGAACCGCAACTACATCGAGTGCGTCCAGATCACCGCCGCCGAAGCCATCGGCATCGAGGGCCGCGGCGGGTACTACGACGAGGCGGGGGTGGTGCGCGACATGGTGCAGAACCACGTCCTGCAGGTCGTGGCGCTGCTGGCCATGGAGCCGCCGGTCGGCGCCGACGAGGCGGCGGTGCGCGACAAGAAGGTGGAGGTCTTCAAGTCGGTCGCGCGATTGCGCCCGGACGACTTCGTCTTCGGCCAGTACGACGGCTACCTGGACGAGCGCGGCGTGGCGGAGAACTCGGCCACGCCGACCTTCGCGGCGCTGCAACTGGGCATCGAGAACTGGCGCTGGCAGGGCGTGCCGTTTTACATCCGCTCCGGCAAGGCCCTGGGGAGGAAGTTCACCGAGGCCACGATCCGATTCCGCCAGGTTCCCGTCTGCATTCTCGGCGAGCCCGAGCAGTGCCCGCGACTCAAGTCCAACGTGCTGCACCTGCGCTTCCAGCCCGAGGAGGGCATGCGCCTGGGCTTCAACACCCAGCAGCCCGGGCGCAGCGACATGGTCGCGCAGGCGCACCTGGATTTCCGCTACGCCCAGATGGGCCAGGTCGCCGCCGAGAGTTACGAGCGGGTGATCCTCGACGCATTGGAGGGCAAGCCCGGCCTCTTCTGGCGCAACGACGGCATCGAAACGGCGTGGCAAGTGGTCGCGCCGATGCTGCAGGCGCAGGCGGAGAAAACGCGCGCCTATCCGTACGAACCCGGCTCCTGGGGGCCGCCCGAGTCGGAGGCGCTTCTGACCCGTAACGGCCATGTGTGGCTGGAGACGTTTTAGAGCGAGTGTGAGATGCCGTTTCTTCTCGACATTCTGAACGCGACCTGGGTGGTCGTGGCGCAGATGGCGCCGTACCTGCTGTTCGGCTTTCTGATAGCGGGCATTCTCTCGGTCCTGATCAAGCCCGCGACGGTCGAGCGCTTTCTCGGCGGCACCGGCTTCGGCCCGGTCTGGAAAGCTTCGGTCTTCGGCGTGCCGTTGCCGCTCTGCTCCTGCGGGGTTATCCCGGTCGGGGCTTCGCTGCGGCGCCACGGGGCCGGACAGGCGGCGACGGTCTCGTTTCTGCTCTCCACGCCGCAGACGGGCATCGACTCCATCGCCGCCACCTACGGCTTGATGGCTGCGGCCATGGGCGTGGCGGCGGGTGGCGTCTTCACCGGCTTCCGCGTACTCGTGGCGCTGCTGAGCGGGATGATCGGCGGCGGCCTCGTGGCCTTGCTGCTGGAGAACGCCAAGGGCGCAGCCATCCCCGCCGCCCCGGCTTGCACCGATGCCTGTTGCAGCGGCGACGCCCGGGGTCCGGCCTGGGTGCAGGCGCTGTATTATGGTTTCGTTACCCTGCCGCGCGACCTTGCAAAAACCCTGCTCTTTGGTATGGTGGTGGCCGGCCTGGTGTCGGCGCTGGTGCCGCAGAACGCCTTGCACGCGTATCTCGGCGGCGGCATCGTGGCCGTGCTGGTGGCGATGCTGCTGGGGCTGCCGATCTACGTCTGCGCCACCGCCTCGGTGCCGATCGCGATCGGCCTGATCCATGCCGGCGCCTCGCCCGGCGCGGCGCTGGCGTTTTTGATCGCCGGCCCGGCGACCAACGCCGCCACCATCGCGGTGGTCTGGAAGGTGCTCGGCCGCGGCACGACGCTGATCTACCTCGGCAGCGTGGCTCTGGCGGCAGTGCTGGCGGGGCTGGGGCTCGACGCGCTCTACGCGTATCTGCCCGGCATCGACGCCGGCCTCCGGCCCGCGCATCACCACGCCGTAACGCTGGGCTGGTGGGAGCACGTGACGGCGCTGGCGCTGCTGGGAATGCTGCTGGGCGGGTTCTGGCCGCGGAGAGCGGCCGCCAAGGAGGAGGCGAGTGCCGAGACGCCCGACGGACTGACGCTGCGGATCACGGGCATGACCTGCGGCCACTGCGTCGAGGCGGTGACGCGGACGCTGCACGAGATGCCCGGCGTACGGTCCGTCCGGGTCGACCTGGACGACGGCCGCGCGCGGATCGAAGGCGAGGCGCTCGAGGGCGAGGCGCTGGCGCGGGCGGTGCGGGAGCTGGGCTACGGCGCACAGGCGGGTGAGGGGGAGTAATGGGCAAGGTCGCGTTAATCTCGGATCTTCATGCCAACCTCGAGGCGCTCGAGGCGGTGCTGGCGCATATCGACGGCCAGGACGATGTCGACGCCATCTACTGCCTCGGCGACGCCGTCGGCTACGGCCCCGACGCGCAGGCGGTGATCGACCTCGTGCGCGAACGCTGCGAATGGTGCCTCATGGGCAACCACGACCATGCGCTCCTGAACATCCCGCTGGGCTTCAACCGGGTGGCGGCCAAGGCCATCGAGTGCCAGCGCTCGGCCCTGGAACCGGGGATCATCTCCGGGCCTCTCGAGCAGGACCGCTGGCGTTTTTTGCAGCAGCTTCACGAGGAGAAGCGCCTCGATGCGGACCTCTTCGTCCACGCCTCGCCGCGCGACAAGATCTTCGAGTACATCCTGCCGATGGACCCCGAGCGCAATCCGGACAAGCTCAAGGAGATCTTCGCCCGCGTCGAACGGCGCTGCT
>CAYWFP010000110.1:0-11986 GCA_964457365.1 uncultured Planctomycetaceae bacterium | reverse complement strand
TTGCGGCATTATTGGTTACTGCGAAAGTCGACCGAAACAACCGGACAGCAGTGAACGGAAGTACCCGGCTGCAGGCATTGCTCTTGATTAACACCGGGAAAAGCGTAGACTAAAAGTATTATGCGTTTTCCCCAATCTTACCTGAATGCAGGATCCCATTCACCAAAACAGCGGAAGGCTTTGACGAAAAGCCGCGCACAGCCTTGCCCATGCCTTTCTTGGCATCATAAATTCCTTGCTGTTTTCGGACTGCTCTGCTACCTGTTCGTATCCACCGTCATTCATGGCTATCACAGTTGCTGCCGTCATGTCGGAGCCGCATCGGTATCCGAGCAAAGCGATGCTACATTCCGCTGTTGCGGATCTTGCTGCGTCTCCACGAAATCTCAATGCGTGCGGCTTCCTCATCTTGCCTTGCTGCCCTCACTGCATTTGTCACATAACGGCGAGAAAGGGAATACTCTTCCCGGCAAGGCACCTTGCGGGGATCATGACGAATGCCCGGCTTGCCGTTATCTGAAAACGACGCTGGCATCGAGTGTCCCGCTACCCGTTTCCGTTCCGGAATTGTTTTTTATTCGGCTTTTCGAGCAATCGCCTGATCTGTCGAATGGATTCGAATCCTCTTTACGGCCCAACAGTCGCGCGCCTCCCACAGTCATCGTCTGAAAAACCTACCATGTATTCACGCCGCGCCTAGCGATATCCTCTTTTGCGGCGGATACATATTTGCCAAGCAGATGCATAACAGAAGCGAGTCTGCATAAGGCAGACGGGAGGCATTCATGGCTCACGATGATATCCGGAAAATGATAGACCGAGAGGAGGGACACACCGGACTCCGGATCGTGTTCACTCTCGCCGGCGGCGTTCTCCTGCTTACGGCACTCGTTGCCGAGCGGCTGTACGCGCATCCTTTTCATGCCACGATGGCGGCCATGGCGGCGGCGATTCTTCTGGGCGCGCCGCTGGTTTGGCAGGCATTGATCGACCTCTGGCAGGGCCGCGCGCAGATGAACGATTTGGCGGCACTGGCGGTACTCGCAGCCTTCGCTTCGGGGGCATACGCCACCGCCGGGGCGATCGCGTTCTTCATGGTCTTGTCGATTCTGATCGAACGGCGCTCGGCACTTGGTGCGCGCAAGAGCATCGAGTCGCTGATCCGGCTCAGTCCGACCACGGCGCACCGCATCACCGCAACCGGCGAGGACGAGGAGGTGGATACCGGTCGATTGCGAATCGGCGACAAGGTGCGGGTACGTCCGGGTGATAACATTCCCGGTGACGGCGTGGTGCTGAACGGCCGAAGCGCGGTCAACCAGGCCAGCATCACCGGCGAGTCCATCCCTGCCGAGAAGGAGATCGGTGACGAAGTCTTCGCCGGCACGATCAATATGACCGGCGCCCTGGAGATCGAGATCAGGAAGACCGGCGAGGATACGACGCTCGGGCAAGTCAAACACCTGATTCTGCAGGCGGAAGCGACGCGCACACCGGTGATGCGTTTGATCGACAAGCACGCGGGATGGTACGTTCCTTCGATTCTGATGCTGGCTGGTGCGGTTCTTTTCTTCACGCGCGATATCGAGCGCGCGATCGCCATGCTGGTGATCGCCTGCCCGTGCGCCATCGTCTTGTCCGGACCGACGGCAACAGTGGCGGCGCTTTCGGCCGCGGCGCGGTTGGGGCTTCTGATCAAGAACATCTCGGACTTGGAGATGGCGCGCCGACTCACGGCAATCGTCTTCGACAAGACCGGAACGTTGACAACGGGGCGGCTACATGTGGCACGGATCGAGCCGCTGAATGATCATGAAATCGAGGAGGCGCTCGGTATCGCAGCCGCATTGGAGACCAACTCGCATCATCCGGCTGCCCGTGCCGTTGTCGAATCTTCGCGCGAGCGTGGCATCAGCTTTAACGAAACAGTAGACGGCTTTGCTGAAGCTTCCGGCAAGGGAGTAAAAGGACGGATTGGCAACAAGGAAGCATTGGTAGGCCGTGTCGCCTGGTTGCATGAGAACGGTATCGAGGCCGATCCGGTTACGACGACGGACGCCACAAGCCTGAGTATTTTGTATGTTGCCTTGGACGGCATAGTCATCGGCTGGATCGGATTGGAGGATCGAATTCGGCCCGGTGCAAACGGAGCTCTTAAAATGATCGAAGCGGCCGGGATTCAGAAGCGTGTCATGCTGACCGGCGACCGGTGGGCCGTTGCCGAGCGCGTAGGCAAGGCGGTTGGCTGCACCGAGGTTCTCGCCGAGATCCTGCCCGAGGAGAAGATGCAGGCCGTGCAGGAGCTCAAGGGAAAGGGGCACACGCTGGCCGTTGTCGGCGACGGTGTAAACGATGCCCCGGCGCTGGCTGCGGGAGACATCTCCATCGCCATGGGCGCGGCCGGCAGCGACGCCGCGATTCATTCCGCATCGATCGCGCTGATGAATAACGAACTCAATCGTATCCCATTCCTCATAGAACTTTCGCGCCGCACCATGGCCATTATCACGCAAAACCTGAGCTTCTCGGCGCTCAGCGTGGTCGTCTTCCTGGCACTGAGCGCTGCCGGATACATCCACCCCGTGCTGGCCGTGCTGATGCACACGGGGAGTGCGCTGGCCGTTATCGTCAATTCCGCGCGTCTGATCCGCGCAGGCGAGAACTTGCAGGACGAGGACCGGCCTGTCGAAGCGACGCAAGCTCCTGCATTCCGACCGATTCCGCTTCGTACGCTGGAGGGCACGACATGACCGAGCAACTTGGCGAACACAAGCAGAATACGAAGATCGCTCTGGCGGGCTTACTTACGCAAGTCATTCTAGCGGCCACGTTGACCTGGCTCGGTAAGTGGTCGGGTGTTTTGAGTTTGCAGACGGCGGGCTACGCGGGAATGGCCGGCACGCTCGTCTGGGTCTGGCTGGCGCTGACACAGCATTTAAAGGCGTTGCTGCAACTACAACTCGCCTCGCCGGAGATGTCGAAAGAACTTGCGCCTGAACGGGCCGCCGGAGAAAATGATGAAACAGACCCCGACCTCGATGAGGCGGCCGAAGCCGCACGGCGGATTGCCCGAACCCGAGTCAGCCTCACGGTTACACACAGGATCATCGCGCCTCTTTTCAGCTTCGTCATCGCGATTCTCTTCTGGTGGTCGAACGCGCAACTTCTGAACAACCTGCTGAAACAACCGGCGGAGCCGCCTGTCGATCCACTGCGCGCGTTTTCTCTCATGGCCGGTTGGTGCATCCTCGCCTTCGGCGCGACACGCTTCTTCGTGATCATGACACGCAAGGCCGGCGGTGTTCATCCGCTGTTGCCGGGCGTGAAATATCTCGTCAGCCTGCTATGGATCGGCGTATTATTCCTCGTTTGTTATGCCGCCTCGCATTTCGGCAGCCAGGCACCAATGCGATACGTATCCCTGTTCGTACCGGCGGTCATGCTGCTCGTTGCTGTCGAGATTATCCTCTTTCTTGTATTGGACCATTTCCGTCCACGCCGCAAGAGCGAGGAGGGCCGCCCCGCATTCGACTCTCGTCTGCTTGGATTGCTCATCCGCTCCGAAGGCATGGGGCAAACCCTGTGGGAGGCGCTGGATTACCAGTTCGGGTTCGAGATTTCGAGCAGTTGGTTTTTACGGCTTTGCGCCCGGTCTGCATGGGTGTGGCTGCTTCTGTCAGCGGGGACGCTGATCCTTCTATCCATGATCGTCGTGCTCGAACCGGAAGAGCAAGCGTTGCTCTTTCGCTTCGGGCAAATCCAGGGCGAGCCCCTCGGGCCGGGACTGCACTGGAAAGCGCCTTGGCTGGTGGATTCGGTCGCAATCCACGACATCACCGGAATCCGTCGCATCCATGTCGGATCTCATCGGCCCGAAGCGCCCGGCGGGAATATCTACCGCGCGGATGTGCCGATTCTCTGGTCCAACCTGCACGGCATCCTGGAGGAGGAATTGCTCGTCGTCGCGCCTTCATCGGATAGTCTGGAAGTGATCGGCCGTTTGAGCGCGGGCGACAAAACGAAACCGCCCTCGATCAACCTGATGGGTGGAGATATTTTTGTCGAATACCGCATCGCCGATTTGAAGGCTTTCGTCCTCGCTTCGCACGACACGGAAAAACTGTTCGCCCAGATCGCCGAGACAGAGGCAAGCCGGGAGCTTTACCGGTACGACATCGACGCGCTTCTGGGAAAGGGACGCCTGCAGGCGGAGAAGCGCCTGCATCAAAGTCTGCGGAAAGCGGTAGAAGATAGCGCTTTGGGCATCGAGGTGCTCAAAGTCGGATTCGCCGGCACGCATCCACCTCGTAAAGTTGCCAGCGCATTCCATGAGACCATTATCGCGAGACAAGAGCGAAAGACCGCGATCCAGGATGCCGAAAGCTACGCTGCGCGCGTCAAGATCGAAGCGGTAGGAAGGCTCGAACAGGCGGATGCGTTGATCCGTGGGATCGACGAATTCGAAAAAGGCGAAGACGCGGAGACACAGAAGGGATTCACGCGTCGTCGAGACCGGGCAGAGGCATTGCTGCTCGCTGCCGGAGGACGCGTCGGGGAAACGATGGCACAGGCTCGCGGCTATCGCTGGTGGCGCGAAAACGAGGAGCGCGGCAAGTCCGAACGTTTCGTGCGTGAACTGGAACTCCTCCGCATCGGGCCGGTCATGTTTCCGCGCTGGCAGTTCTTCTCCACGCTGGAACAAGGACTCGCTGATGCGAGAAAGTTTGTTTTGCTTTCCGATCGCGACGATCTGATCCTTCGCTTCAATTTCCTCGACCTGCCAGATGCTTTGGCAAAAGAATCGGCCCAAAAGAGAATCATGTCCCCACCATGGAATGATTTCGACGATGAGGAAACACGGACAGAACGCTAGATCACTATCCTTCAAACGGAGATTACAACTATGAAGCACAAATCCGCATTCGTATTCGGAATCATTCTCGCCGCGATCCTGTTGCTCTACTCGGTCGCCTTCCAGGTGCGCTTCGATCAGAGCGCGCTGGTGATGACCTTTGGTAGAGCCGATTCGTCGGACGTGATCAATGCCGGCGAGGAAGATCAAGCCGGTTTGCATTTGAAATGGCCATGGCCGATCCAGGACGTGCTCTATTTCGACAAACGTCTGCGCTCGTTGGAAGATCGCCTTGAGCAGCAAGAAACGCGTGACAAGCAGGTGGTTGTGCTGAAGACATATATCGCTTGGCGAATCACCGATCCACTGGCCTACCGCCGTTCGCTGCAAAACGATATGAATGCCGAACGTTTCCTGCGCGACCGGATGCGAACCGCGCGCGCAGAGATCGGCAACTTCTCCTTTGACGAGTTGACCAATGATGATCCCAAGAAGCTGCAATTGCCGGAAGCGGAGCAAGCGATCCTTAATCAACTGCGCGCTGACTTGGCCGGCAAAGGCTACGGTATCGAGATCGCGTCCATGGGAATCAAGCGGATCCTTCTTCCCGAACAGATCACTGCGGCGGTCTTCCGCCAGATGCGCCAGACCCGCGAGCGACTCGCGCAAAACGCGCGTTCCGAGGGTGAAGCCATCGCCCGCAGTATCCGCGCGACCGCCCGTAGCGACGAGCAGCGCATCCTCGCATTCGCGCAGCGCAAGGCGCAGGAGATACGAGCCGAAGGCGACGCGGCGGCCGCCCGCTATTATCGCGTCTTTGCGCAGAACGAAGATTTTGCTGTCTTCATTCGCAAACTGGAAGCCTTGGAGACGATCCTGTCGAACAACTCGACGTTCCTGCTCGATACCAAACTCGAACCGTTCGACCTGCTTGAAGACATTGAATTCGAGTCAAAACCAAAAGCGGTTGATGCAGTAAATTCGCCATGAGCCTCTAGATTCCTCAAGTATAAGGCAGTCATATGAGCGTTCATGCATAGCGCTACAGGAGAAAAAGGTGGATTCGAAATCGGACGAGACGCAACCCGTAAAACGTAAAGATGACAATCATTACGCCATGATGGAAGAGGCGCTCAGGAGTACCTTCCGGATCCTCAAATATGTCATGGCTTTAATGCTCGTAGCGTTCGCACTCAGCGGCCTGTATTTTGTCGAAGAAGGTTCGGTTGCGCTGCATACTCGTTTCGGGCGGATCGTCGGCACGCCCGGATACGAGATCTCCGAACCGGGCGGACCGTATTTCGCTTTTCCTGCGCCGCTGGACGAGGTCAAAACCGCGCCGACGACCATGCAAGAGTTATTGGTCGAAAACGCCTTCTGGTTCCTCGAAAGCCAAGCGGCAATGCGGACACTCGCGCCCGCAATTCACGGTTCGCTCCTCACGGGCGACAAAAATATCGTACATGCGCGCTGGTCGGCTTCGTTTCAGATCAAACGCGGCAACAGCGATTCACAAAGGGATATACTCCTCTTTTTTCACAACGTCGGCACCATGAGTCGTGCCCGGGAGCTAGTTGGAGAAACGTTGCAGCGTGCGATTGTCCGTGTCGTCGGCCAAACCGGCGTCGATGCGTTTTACCGGGGGGATATCGATACCGACGCGATTCGCCGGTTCGCACAGGAAGAACTGGATCAACTGAGCACCGGCTTGTCTATCGAAACGGTCTCGCTGAAAGACCGTACCGTTCCGCTGGCGACTTTGCGTGAGTTTCAGGCTGCCGGTCAGGCTGAAAGCGAGAAAGCAAGGCGGATCGAGGAAGCAGGACAGTTGCGAGCGCAAATCCTGAACCGTGCCGCCGGAGCGGGACACGAGAAGTTGATTGCAGCACTCGATCAGTACGAGCGTGCGCGCAATGACGGTAACATGGAGTCGATCCGCTCCGCCGAGGTCGTGATCGACGATCTTCTCCTGAGTGACGAGGTGGGCGGCGCCGTCTCGTCGATGATCCGCAGCGCCATGACTTCGCGGACACAGACTGTCGAGTTCGTTCGCGGCGCGTCCCAGCGCTTCCAGGCCATGCTGGACCTGTATAACGAGAATCCGTCCCTGTACCGCAGTCGCCAAATTCAAGATGCGATTCAGCGAATCTTCAACAGCAAGGTCGAATCGTTTCACCTGCCGCAACAGGAGAGAAAGACTTTGTATTTGGAATTAGGGCGGAATGGGGAATAGGTCTTTTTTACGCATGGCCATGCGAGAAAATCTATTGTGCATTTCACTGCTTCATGCAAATATGCAGATAGTCTTTTCGCTTTGCAGTTGTAGTCTACGGCGGACATGCTGATGAGAAGTGACCCGGATGAGATTCTTCCAGACTCGTTAAGCACGATCCTGTTGCTTGACGACAGCGCCGTCGTGCGACGGAAGCTTGCCGCGGATTTGGAGGAGCACGGATATGTTTTGGTTGAAGCGGAGAGCCTGGAGCATTTCCGCACCATCCTGGACGATGGCCAAGTTCAGCCATGCCTTTTCCTGCTCGATCTTCTTCTCCCGGACGGAAGCGGGCGCGAGGCGCTTGCCGAATTGCGCGCACGCGAATCGTATCGACACGTTCCTGCGCTCATCATCACCAGCCAGGAAAGCCACGCAGAGATCGAAAGTTGCTTCGCCGCGGGAGCGGACGACTACCTCCCCAAGCCGTGGATAGCTGCGGAGCTCCGGGCGCGAGTGCGAAGTCATATTGAGCGCGGGGGTACCGCCCGTTCGCTGCTCAAGGCGAAGACTGAGTGGGAGAACACGTTCAACGCGGTTCCCGACCTGATCGCCATTATCGATCTGGATCACCGGATCGTGCGGTTGAACCAGGCCATGGCGACTCGCATGGGAATGACCTTGGAGGAATGCGTCGGCAAGCATTGCTTCACGTGTTTTCATCAAACCGACTCGCCCCCGGCCACATGCCCTTTCGAGAAGACGATTCGCGATGGGGAGCACCATATCGTCGATATCTACGAACCGGCGCTGGACGGACACTTCACTGTTTCGACTTCCCCGATTTATGACGACACCGGAAAAATGACCGGAATCGTGCATGTCGCGTGCGAGATTACCGAACGCGTCCGACTGCAGGCAGAACTGGCCAAGAGCAAGGAGGTGCTGGACCAGACGCAGCAACTCGCCAACGTGGGCGGCTGGGATCTTGATATGAAGACCGGCCGTTTGATCTGGACCGACCAGGTCTGGCGCATCTTCGACCTGCCGCAGGACCACGTCCCCGACGTGGAATCGACAGTGCGCTACTACGATCCGGAATATCAGGAGGAAATTCGTAAAACGATACAGAACGCCATCGACGAGAGGACCCCCTTCGATTTCGAGTGGCCGGCGACGACGGAAAAAGGAAGACGGATCTGGATCCGCGCCATCGGTCGCGTGGAAACGGACGGAGATACGCCTTCGCGCCTTTGCGGATCGGTGCAGGACATTACCGAACGCAAGCAGTTGGAAGAGATGCTGCAGCACAATGCGAGTTACGATCGCATGACCGGCTTGAAGAACCGCGCCACAATTCTCGACATACTGGCCGAACAGGTTGCGCTGGCCAAACGCCATGGTGATCCACTCTCCGTCTGCTTGGCCGATCTTGACCACTTCAAGCATGTCAACGATACGTACGGCCATCAGGTCGGCGACAAGGTGCTCGTGCGCTTTGCCGAGATCCTGCAGGAGTCCATCCGCGAAAGCGATCTCATCGGTCGCTACGGCGGCGAAGAATTCATCATCCTGCTTTCGCATACCGAATGCGAAGGCGCACGCAAATGCATTCAGCGAGCCTTGGATGTGTTGCATGAAGAATCATTTGCGCCCGATTCGGGCGATGTGTTCGGCGTCACGGCGACCTTCGGCATCGCTATTTACGAAGAGGGCATGAACCTCGACGACTTGATCGCCGTCGCCGACAAGGCGCTCTACTACGGCAAACAGAACGGTCGTGACCGGATTGTCTGTCCGGCCGAAATGCAGGAGGATGCTTGAGGCTTCATTTCATGATTGTGTGGAGATTGGCGCGCGGACTCTGGCAAACTTTGCCTCCGCCCACGCCGCCATGCAAAAGACTTGCGTATCCCTGTAGGTACTTATTCGCTTGAAAAGAGGTTTGCACCTTGCCATCGGAGCAGGAGATAAACGCCAATCCCAGTGAGAAGGGATTGGTGTTGCCTCCGCACATAATGCATTTGTCGTGGCTTACTGGACGAACGACCAATGGAATCACCTTTGCTTACAAATGTCTTCTTCAGTCGATAAACCTTCGAGCCAGGTACGGACCAACACAAGGTCTACATCCTTTGGTTTCGGATGCACAGGCTGCCAAAACATTACCTGTTTATCGAGAATTACGGCACTATCGGCCGGGATGTAACGCTCTTCCCCATAGCCAGCGAGATAATGCATACGAGTTCCAAATTTCTCTGCAAAATAGACGCATTCGAGGTTAAACATCCGATATTTGCCCGAACAATATGCTACGCGTTTGGTACGCCTACCAACGGACGCTTCCAGAACGCGGGAGAGAATGCCCACGATAGACGATTTTGCCGTCACGGTCGATTGCGATCACGGCAGGTATACTCTGCACTCCGTAAGCATCGGTCACGGCTCCCGACGTATCCAGCAAGACCGGATATGCGAAGAAGGTCGTTCTCGCCAACTTTTCGACCAGATGCCTGGGTTGTTCGACCGCAACTCCGTATACCCGAACCTCCCTATTCCGGTTTCTTCCACAAAACGGTTGACCGCAGGTATTTCAGCAATGCACCCCGAACACCATGTGCTGAAGAAAACCAGAACCACGGCTGACTTGCCTCGTTGATCACTCAAGCAAATACTTTTTCCCGCCAGGCTGTTCAAGGTGAACTCCGGTGCTGTATCAGCCTCGATGTTTTCCGGGATCAAACTTGGGGGTGACGGTTCGTGTACCGAAATTTGCGCGCCACTCTCCGTTCCGGCAAGGATACTCGTGAGGATCGGGAAATTAGTGCCTTGTCCCACATGAATCAGCATCAGGCTGGCGCCGAAAAGAATCAGCAGCGCAAAAGCCTTTTTGAGGCGCACCATCCACTGGCCGGACTTTGGCAGATGCGAAAGCAAGCCCGCAAACGTGCCGCAGAGAAGGATGAGGATTCCCTGCCCCAAGCCGAAGAGAAGCAACTTCGCCGCGCCGTCAAGCATGCCCAGAAGATATGCGAATCCCGTCGACTGCTTTGCCGTAGCGCCCACGCTAACGAGCACGAGGCCGAGAATCGGGCCTGTGCAGGGACTGACGACCAGACCGCTGATCGCCCCTGTCAGCATGGCACCGGCATATCCTTTCTTATGGCCAGCGGCTCCCTGCATTCTGCGAAGGAAAGCGGGGACGGGAAATGCGAATACATCCAACAGAAGAAGCGCCATGAGTATAAAGAACCAGGCGATGGCAAATACCACCCAACCGTTACCCCACAGCGCACCGAACCGCATGCCGACGGCACAAGCCACAATGCCGAGAGTTGCGTAAACCAGCGCCATGCTGCCTACGAGAATGAGACTCAGCACGAAGCCCTTCCACCGCTTCCCAGCGGCGGTACTGCCAATATATCCGACCGTGAGGGGCAGGATGGGATAAACGCAGGGGGTAAGCCCCGCGAGCACACCTCCCGCGAAGATCAGGACGTAACTCCACACCGACCCGGTGGCAATCGCCTGTTGTAATGCGTCCTGCAGCGACGCAGTCATGACGAAGCCTCCTGCACCGAATGAACGGTAGCTGGATCGGCATAGGCCGGGGCGAGCATTTGTTCTGCGCTGTAGGCTGCCGTGGCGCCTTCGGCGCAGGCAGTCACGATCTGGCGAAATGCTTTCTGGCGACAATCGCCTGCGGCGAAAATGCCCGGCACGGATGTAGCCATATTCTCATCGGTCAGAATGTAGCCATTGCCGTCACGCGTAACGCTATCGCCTACGAAAGCCGTATTCGGATCGAATCCGACAAAGATGAAGACGCCGTTGCAGGAGATTGTCTCCGATTCGCCACTGGTCCGATTTCGTATGCGCACGGCATGTACGCTTTCTTCGCCCGCAATTTCTTCAAGGACACTGTCCCAGCAAAAGCGGACCTTGTTCCCTGCCGAAATCAACTTGGTCTGCAGCGCCTTGGTTGCGCGCAACCGGTCACGCCGATGTACGAGCGTGACGGACCGCGCAAGTCTGGTCAGATAGATCGATTCTTTGACAGCAGTATCGCCTCCGCCGACCACGACGACATCCTTGTCTTTGTAAAACATCCCATCGCACGTGGCGCAACAGGATACCCCCTTGCCCCAGAAGTGCGCCTCGCCCGGCACACCGAGACGTCGGTGGCAGGCTCCAGGCGCCAGGATTGTGGCGCGGGAAACCACATCCCTGTCATCCACACGAAGAACGATCAGGCCCGACGCTTCGTCTTTCCGGACAGCCTGCACCTCACCCGTCTGGAGCTTTGCGCCATGTTTGAGCGCCTGATCGTGCATAGCCCGGGCCAACTCAAAGCCGTTGACGGGCTCGGTAAACCCTGGGTAATTCTCCACCACGTCGGTCATGACCGCCTGGCCCCCAGGTGCCATGCGCTCGAATATGATTGTAGAAAGCCCACCTCGCGCGAGATAAAGCCCAGCGGTCAGGCCTGCCGGTCCCCCGCCTGCTACGGTGACGTCGCATTCTGGTTGCATGGTTCTCCCTTCTGATTATCGCGGTATGATTTCAATCTCGTATTCATCTCAGAACGTCAGAACCCGCTCGCTTTCCACCACCCATTCGGCCAATTCCGGCATGGTTGCCTTGTTTGCGCCGTCGAAATAAGGCTGGTTTCTGTGGATTCCGCAACGAGCCATGCAGGTCCCGCAGACCTTTACCGCCACGCCATCGGCGATAAGATCCTTGAGCATTTGCGAGAGGTTCTGGTCATAATGTTCCGGTGGCTTGCAAACATCCCGTGCCATATCCACCGAGTCGTTCATCAAGAACAGGCGAACGCTCTGACCCGACTCCGCAAGCTTTCCGGCCAGGCGCAGACCGTTCCAGGTAACGTCCGTACCGTCATAGGGCTGGCGGTTGAAAAC
>CAYWFP010000109.1:0-12070 GCA_964457365.1 uncultured Planctomycetaceae bacterium | reverse complement strand
TGTTTTATTGCAATATATTGCTAAAAAATACATACAATAATGTGAGCTAATGAATGGGTGGTGCTCATCGGCGCGACCACGGAGAATCCGTCCTTCAGTGTCATCGGGGCGCTGCAGTCGCGTTGCCGTACATGCGTGCTCGAACCGCTCGCGGAGGAGGATATCCGCGGCCTGGTCGAACGCGCGCTGGCCGATAACGGGCGTGGGCTGGCCTCGCTGCAGCCTCGGGTCGATGAGGAAGCGGCGAATTTGCTGGTCAACTTCGCCAACGGCGACGCCCGCGTTGCGCTGACTGCTTTGGAACTCGCCGTCACCGGTACCCGTCCCGGCGAGGACGGATCGCGCCACGTCACCGAAGCGGCGATGAAGGAAGCCGTCGCCGGTCGCAACGTCGCTTACGACAAGGGCGGAGACGAGCATTTCAATCTGATCTCGGCCTTGCACAAGTCGATCCGCGGCAGCGATCCACAGGCGGCGCTCTACTGGCTAGCGCGCATGATCGAGGGTGGCGCCGACCCGCTCTACATCGCCCGCCGCCTCGTGCGCATGGCCTCCGAGGATATCGGCCTGGCCGATCCGCAGGCGCTGGTGCAGGCGGTCGCCGCGCGCGATGCGGCGCATTTTCTGGGGTATCCCGAGTGCGACGCGGCGCTGGCGCAGTGCGCGGTCTACCTCGCCACCGCGCCCAAGTCCAACCGCATCGAGGTCGCCATCCATGCCGCCAAGGCCGACGTCCGCGGCACGCGCAACGAGCCGGTGCCCCTGCATCTCTGCAATGCACCGACGGGATTGATGAAGGAGCTCGGCTACGGCGCGGGCTACCAGTACGACCACGACGCCGAGGACGCCTTCTCCGGGCAGGATTTCCTGCCGCCTTCGCTGGCGGAGCGAGCGTATTACGAGCCCGGCCCCTTCGGCTTCGAGAAGGATATCCGCAGACGGCTGGAGTGGTGGGCCAGAAAGCGCGCCGAGCGGAGGGGATGCTGATGCGCCTGTTCCGACCGTCCGGCTCGCGTCCGGACCTCGCCATTCTGAACAACCGCCGCGCGACGGCGCTCTTCTCCTTCGTCATCCTCGCGGGACTGCTGGTGCTGCTGCTGCTCTTCGGCACCGGCATCGACTACATGCATTACGCGCCGCCGAAAGGATTGGCGAACAATCCGCCGCGGTCGCTCCCGGGCGGTTACTGGATCGATATGACACCGGTGCTCGAACCGCGCGGGGAGAATCGGTACGCCTCGCGCTGGGGCTGGACCTTCCAGGCCCGGCATTTGCCCGCCTATGCCGAGGAAATCACGCCGGGTAATTTCCTCGACTACCTCGAACTCCCCTCCGACGCGCGGGTCCGGGCGGCGCGCTACTGGCGTCTCGAGGACTATCGCGGCGTCGAGGTGCTATGGCAGAACGAAGCGCTCTACGGCCATACGCTGGCGTTGGTCGAGGGCATGGACGACGACGGCCATGCGCCATCGGGTGCGAAGATGCTCCTGATCCGGATGCGCGCGCCGCTGCGCAACAAGAAGGTCGTGCGCGAAAACGTATGGGACATGATCGGCTCGCTGCGCGAGAACCAGGTGGACCCCGAACGCGTCCGCCGCTCCCTCTCGCCCTACTGAAAGGAGACCCGATGCCCGAGACCGAGGGCGGCCTCGCCGCCGTGCGCGAGAAGGGCGGCTTCATCTGCGACATGGACGGCGTGATCTACCACGGCAACCGCCTTCTGCCCGGCGTGGAGGCGTTCGTCCGCTGGCTGCACGCGAGCGGCAAGCGTTTCCTCTTCCTCACCAACAGCAGCGAACGCTCCCCGCGCGAACTGGCGCAGAAGCTCGCCCGCCTCGGCGCGGAGGTGCCCGAGGAGCATTTCTATACCAGCGCGCTGGCCACGGCGATGTTCCTGCGCAGCCAGAAACCGGGTGGCAGCGTCTACGTCATCGGCGAGGCGGGACTGGTCAACGCCCTCTACGATGCCGGCTTCACCATGAACGACGTCAATCCCGATTACGTCGTCGTCGGCGAGAGCCGTACCTACAACTACGACACCATCATCCGCGCGGTCAACCTCGTCAGGAAAGGCGCCAAGCTCATCGGCTGCAACCCGGACGTCTCCGGCCCGGTCGAGGACGGCATCGTCCCCGGCACCGGCGCGCTGATCGCGCCGATCACCATGGCCACCAAGACCAAGGCCTTTTTCGTCGGCAAGCCCAACCCGCTGATGATGCGCCACGCGCTGAAGATCCTGGGCTGCAAACGCGAGGAGACGGTCATCGTCGGCGACCGCATGGACACCGACATTATCGCCGGCATCGAGAGCGAAATCGAAACCGTCCTCGTGCTCAGCGGCGTCACCGCGCCCGAGGACCTGGAACAATTCCCCTACAGCCCGCATCACGTCGCCGCAGGCGTCGGCGCGATTCTGGAAGGATGATTTCTCATCCAAGGAGATTTCGTGGACACCTACAACCTCGTCAGCGCCGTCGGGCTGGTCGTGCTGCTCTTGCTCGCCGCGCTTGTTTCCCGGCTGATCGCCTGGCTTCGCCTGGGTCTTCACCAGCACGACGAGACGCTCTGGATGGGCGATGGCAGCAGCAAGCATTTCATGGTGATCGAAAAGCCGCTCGCTTCCGGTAGCCGTCCGCGGCACCATCTGGTCTGCGGCGTTCCCAAGGACAAGAAGGATTCGACCGATCCCAACGATATTTTCGGTTCAGCCCTGGTCTGGGTCGGTCTTTCGCCCGATGAAAAGACGATCGCTGTTACGACCCCGCATATGGCGGGTTCGTTCGACCACGACGGCGCCAAGCTGCTTCTCATCGACCTGACAGACGAGAAGCGCGGGCTGAGCTGGATCAAGTAGTCACGCCGTCAGCACCGCCTTCACCAGCGCACAGACGTATTCGGCTTCGCGCCGGTCGAGGTGCTGGCCGAAGCGCAGTTCCAGCCTGTCCGAGCGCGCCACCACCGGGTTGCCCAGGCCCGAGAACGGCATGTTTCGCCGGCGCTTGCCCTTACCGACCGTGAGTTCCTCCAGCTCGTTCGCCGGGATCTCCTTTCCGAAGGTCCGCAGCCAGCCCCGTTCTACGCGCAACAGCTCGGGCGAGGCGATGACCCGTTCTCTGGTAAACGCCGAACGGAGCGCCCCGCCGCCGAGGGTAACCAGCGGCAGCAGCACGAAGAAGACGCCGATGAAACCGCCGAAGATCAGCATGATCAGCGGAGGCATGTTCATGCCCAGCACCGCCGGCAGGAAGAACGCGCAGACGAGCGCCGGAATGATCAACGACATCACCAGCGGGATGACGAACTGCAGCCGCAGCCCCGGCGCGGGGATGTCGATGGTGGCGGTCTCGTTCTCGACGGTGACGGCGCTGTCCATTGTCGTCGGTTGCTGGGGAAGCTCCGCCACCTCGCCGCGCCGCTTGGCCAGGTCCCGGAGCGAGAGGTCCAGTTCGTCCGCGGCGCGCTGGACCAGTTCACCGGAGCTGCGGTCGTGCAGCTCGACTTGCAGGAACTTCGCCAGGGCCTCGCCGCGCGCGCGCGCCTCGTTGGTCTCGCGCGGCTCCTCGATGTCGATCTTCTTGCCCCCGCCCTGGAGCCGCACGGGGTAGACGGTGTAGGTGCGCGAGCCGTGCTTGGAACTGCTTCTGCGCGTCTCGCTGGTAATGGAGACGTGGTTGACCCCCTCCAGCGAATCACTCTTGGAATACATCGGGATCAGCAGGCCCCACCACTTCACGATCGTCTTGGCGCGTCGGTTGACGATGATGCCCCAGCGACCGAAGAGGAAGAGCGCTCCGACGGTGGCGAAGATGCCGCCGAAGGGGATGCCGACGAACCACGGCAGGCCCTCGCCCTCGCCCGATTCGCCGGCGAGGAAGACGCCGACGATGACCGCGCAGCCGGCGAGGAAGAATGGCAGCCCGAAAAGTGCCATGCAACCGGGGTTCGAGTTCGATTTGATTACGTCCGGGTCGCTCGTCGGTTTGATCGCCATTGTCGTCTCCTTCCCGCGTCGATTCCGCCGACTCTCGTCGCCGATTCGCCGTTACTCGAATCCCAGCGCCAGATCGTCCAGCGTCGCCGGCGGCAGATCCGGTTTCTTCTCTTTTCTTTCCTCCCCGCCGAGCAGGAATCTCTGCAGCAGTCGGGAGGTCTCGTCCACCTGGACCAGCGGAAAGAAGTGCGTTCCGCCGGCGATCCATTCCACGCCGACGTGCGGATTCTCCGGAATCCCCAGGTGCCGAGGATCCGGACGCGCGCGACCGCGGTCGCCGTAGACTTCGAGCACCTCGTGCGTCGTCCGGCGCAGCAGGTTACCCATGTCCACGCGAACCACCGAGAGCCAGAAGTCCTCGCGGACCCCAGCGGCCCAGCGTACGAGAAAATCCCGTGTCATGCGTTTGACGTTCCACAGCGTCTGCTCGGGCAAACCTTCGTACACGTCGTCCCCGAGCGTACCGACATAACGCAGCGACGTCCAGCCCTCCAGCAGCGCCACCTTGCCGATGCGATCGGGCCGTTGCTTCAGCATCATCAACGCCACCATGCCGCCGAGGCTGTGGCCGACGAGGTCGAACCGCCCCAGCCACAATTCGTCGACGAGGTGGAACATGTCCGCGACCAGCTCGTCGATGCCGAAGAAATCCGTCGGCACGTCGCTGCCGCCGTGACCGCGAAAGTCCGGCAACAGGCAGCGCCGCTGCGGCAGCGCCTCGGCATACGGCTCGAAGTCCAGCCGGCAGCGGCCGTGGCCGTGCAGCATCAGTACCGGTGTCCCGGTGCCTTTGTCGCTGTAGGAGAGCTCGCCCCAGCCGCACGCCAGCATCCGGTCCGGCGGAATGTGGAAGTGATCCGTCTGCATGCCCCGCGCCGGGGCTCCCGTTTTGCCACCGTCTTCGCCGATGGCGCCCGCTCTCGAAACGTCGCCGGTTGCGCTGCCGGTCGCGAAGAGACCGGCATATGACGATTCGTCAATCGAAGCGGAACAGCACCCGCTTATCGAAGACCTTGCGCGCCTGCGGGCTCAGGTTTTGCCGATAGGCGCGGATGGTGTAGCCGCCGACCAGCCGCCCGTTCTCGACAACCATCCAGTCGACGACATTGTCCGCGTAGACGCCGACCACCTGCCCCTTGCGGTATTCGTTCAGCCGTCGTGGGGCCTCGCCCAGAATGCCGCTGAAGATCTTCTCGCTGTAGGTCACGCCCTTGAGCCACAGCCGTTCGGTGTCGCCGTCCTCATCGTCGAGTTCCACCTTGACCGCGCAATAGGTCGTCTCCTCCGCGGTCTCGAGTTTGGCGATGAAGGCGGCGAGCGTGCGCTTGGCCTCGGCCGTGGCGGCTATCATGGCCGCATCGTCGATGCGCACCTGCGCCCGGGGCAGCGGAGTCTCCTCCGGCGCGGCCATCGCCGCCGGTGTTGCCGGTTGGGCCGCCTCGGCCGCGGGCGGGCGGCGTGGGCGTTCCGGCGCGCGCGCCGGATCGTTTTCGGCCGGACGGAAGAGACCGAAGACGTCGAGATACTTCGCCGCCAGCAGCATGCAGATGATCAGCAAATAGATCCAGACGCGTTTCATGAGCGCGGTTCCCTTCTCATCCCAGCAGCCCCCGCTCGCGCAGGAAGCGTTCCATCTCGGCGAAGCCGCGTTCGTAGTCGGCGCGGCCGTAGTTGAAGAACCCGTGCGGCCGGTTGGCGAAGCGCACGAGCTTGCACGCGTTTCCGGCCGTTTCCATCGCGTCGGTGAAGCGCCGCGCCTGCTCGAACGGCACGGTCTTGTCGCCGGTGCCGTGCAGAATCAATGCCGGCGGCAGTCCCGCGCGCACGTGGTGCAGAGGCGAGAGCTCTTCCGCGCGCGGCCCGATCCTGTCGGCGCCGACCCCGGCTTCGCTCGTATCGAGCACCGGATTGAACAGGACCATCGCCGCCGGCGTCGGATCGTCTTCGCTGGCCAATACCGCCGCGCACGCGGCGATATGCCCCCCGGCGCTGCCGCCGGAGACGGCCAGACGTGTCGAATCGATTGCCAGCACGGCCGCGTTGTCGCGCAGCCAGCGCACCGCGTCGCGCCCGTCCTCGACCGCCTCGAAAAGCGTGGTGCCGTGGCGCGATTCGACGCGGTAGTCCGCCAGGCACGCGGTCAATCCCAATCCCGCCAGTCGCTTGGCCTGCGGCGCGAACTGCGCCAGGTTGCCGCCGACCCAACCGCCGCCGAAGAAGAAAACGACTGCCCCGCCGCCCGGACTTCCCGTGTAGACATAGAGCGGCAATTCGCCCTGCGGGGCCGTTTTGTAGACGTGCCGCGTGGCCTCGCCGAGAATGTCGTGTTCGTCTTCAACGTCGTTCACCTGTTTCTCCCGGTCGGGGGCGTATCTCTTTCGGAATCGATCTTACGAAGATCGGCGGAGCGATACAAATGTCATCGGCGTGAATTACGCCGACGTTACCCCTTTCTTCTCCGTCTCGTCCTTCACCGGCAGTTCCAGGTACTCCCCGAGTTTTCCGGCTTGTTCGCGCATGCGCCAGACGTTACCGCTGCTGCCGACGCGGATGGGTTGGCCGCCGCGCTCGAGAACGACGGCGTAGTTGGTAACGAAACGGCTCTTGTAGCGCTCGCGAATCTCCTCCATCCTTTCGACCACGCGGACCTCGCGTGCGGCGTGGATCGGTACTTCTTCGCGTTTGATCGCCCACCAGAGCAGACCCGACCAGCGCGTCATGACCTGCCTCTCCTTCTCGATCACCACGCCGCGGCGGTACAGCATCACCAGCAGGCCGAGGACGATGCCGGCGGTGGGAGCGAGGATGTAAGCGATCAGGATCAGCGACGACGGTTGCGCGCCGGCGGCGAAGAGCATGTTGACGATTCCCGAGAAGAGCATCGCCGAGAACAGCGTCAACGGACAACCCAGCAGGATGCCGAGCGCACCTTCGGTGAAAGCCAGCGGTTTTGTCTTCTGTTCGGTCATGATACCTCACGGCCCCGGCAGATGCTTGTTCGCGAAGAGTCGGGGCGCGGTGTCGGCGGCTTCGCGTTTCAGTTCCTCCCGACCGGCCTGGCGCGCCTGGCGTCGCGTCCGCGCACGCCGCTCCGCGCCCGGATCGCCGGACGTCGCGGCAGGCGGTGGCAGGGCCCGCGCACGGAAGCGATGGGCGCGGAGCTGGATCAGCAGACCCAGCGCGAAGAGGAGTACGAACGTCGCCACGCCGATGAAGTTGACCAGATCCTCGCGGTACCCTTCGGCCATGATCGTCGTGCCCAGTGCTCCGGTCATCCCCCCGACCCACGCCGCGATCAGGCCGTCGACGTATTCGACGAAACGCAGGAAAAGCCAGAATCCGAGCAGTGCGCCGATCGTGCCCAGTGCCATGGTCAACTGCGGATTTTCCAGCATCGCGCCCGGGACGGCCAGAACGGTGCCGCAGGCCAGACCCGCGCAGGCGAGGACGACTTTACGCACCCGCAGGCCCAGGATCAGCCCCAGCCCCGCACCGATCAGACTCAGGCCCACGATCATCACGTCGTTTTGATAATAGTGCCCGGGAATGGAGAACAGCGCGCCGAGCCAGAGCATCACCAGCAACACGCGCAACACCTTGAAGAGCCGGTCACCCCACTTCAGCAACACCAGTGCCGTCGCCATCAGCACCCAGCCCACCGTCCATGACGAAGAGCGCTGCATGAACTGGAGCGGATCCTGCGCCGGCGCATCGTTGCTTTCGGCCGCCACGGACCGTTCCTCCGCCGCGCGGATCGGATGGCGCAGCTCGCTTGCGTTTGTTGCGCTCGCCAGCACCAGCAGCAGTAGAGTAGTCCTGGTTGCCCTCATGCCGTCTGTTATATCATTCTACCACGCGGAGGGCCATGCAAAAGAAGGCGCCGGCCTACGGGGGCCGGCGCGCTGGCATGTTCGCATGCAATCCTAACGGTTCGCCGATTCCCCCCGGCCGACCTGGTCGATAGCGCGATTCAGCGCGCGATTGAGCTTCTCGTCGGTGACATAAGTGCCGTCGGCGATCTGCCGGCGGATCTCCATTACCCGATCGAGTCGCACGTTGTTGACGCCCTTGACTTTCATCACATCGCTGGAGAGTTCCACCGAATCGGTACCGCGTGGGGCGGCATCGATCTTGTAGGCGTTACGCAGCTTCTTGGGCGGTACATTTCCACCCATCTCCCCGACACCACCGACTTGTTCGACCACTGGATTCTCCTTGTGCTTCCTCTGTAAGCTCTTTTCCGGAATGGATTTACCCCCCTGGCTTGCCCGTTCCGGAAAGCGACAGGTACAGTATAGCTTATATCGCTTATCGGCATAGGCAAGTTGAGCGCTATAACAAAACTCCGATTTTTTTCAATTTTTTCCGGACGCGGCTGACCATTTCAGAATGGATCTGGCAGACCCGGCTTTCGCTGACCTGCATGATCTCGCCGATTTCTTTGAGTGTCAACTCTTCGCGGTAATACAAAACCACCATCAATTGTTCCTTTTCCGTCAACATATCATACACGACGTCGACAATCTCCTCCATCTCGATCTCGTGTCCGGGATGCCGCTCCTGCTGCGAGGAGAGCAGGTCCGCGAGCGTATGTTCTCCATCGTCCATGACTTCCGAGAGCGAGACCTGCCGCGCGGTCATCAAGCCCCGTTCGGCGTCATAATACTCGTCCATACTGAGTCCGGCTTCGCGCGCCACCGCCTCGTCGTACAACTCCTCGCCGCGCTGGTGAAGTTCGGCTTCCGCTCTCTGGATTCGCGTCACCCGTTCCCGGGTGACACGCCCGAGTACGTCGTGATGGCGCAACTCGTCGAGAATGGCTCCGCGGATACGGGTGATGGCATAAGTGGTGAACTTGGCCTCCCGGTCGGGATCGTAGCGTTCGATCGCCGAGACTAGACCGACGCAGCCGGCGGAGTAGAGTTCCTCGCGCGAGACATAGCTCGGCACCGTCATGGCCATACGACCGACAGTGACCTTGACGATCGGCAGGTAGGATTCGACGAGCTGCTCGTACGCCGCGCGGTTGCCCTCGCGGTAACGTTTCCACAGCTCTTCCTGGTTTTGATCCATTTTGTATTTAGTTTCCGCTTCAGCCATCATTGCCGGCGCAGCAGAGAGCCGTTCCGGAGCACGAGCGCTCCGATTCGGTAATATACTATGATATCAGGTATTTGCCAACCCGACGGCGAATATTTCAGGGTTTCCGGTACGCGTGGCGTGAATCCTCGCTTCGGCCGGAATTCCAGAGGCGACCGCTCAGCGTCGTTCGAGCTCCTGTTTGTATTTTCGCGCCACGCGTTCGGTCTGTTCGAGCTTGCGCGACAACGTCTCGAGCTTTTCTCGGCGGTCCCGTTCACGGTCCTCGGCGCTCTTGAGTTTGAAGTAGTAGTCGTCGAGCGTGCGCAACCATTTCTGTTGCTGTTTGCGAAAGTCCGCGTGCAAGTTCTTCAGATCCTCTTCGTAGCGGTCCCTCTCGGTCCTGACTTCCTCCAGATCGTGCCGATGGTCGGTCAATTCCCGGCGCATATCGACATAGAGTCCGTATAACGCGCCCACGGCGACGGAGGCCAGAAGCAGGATCACGCCGATGACCCACAGCGGCGCGGTCCAGCGCCCGCGGTTGATCTCGCGCACCAGCGGCGCCTGCAGATCGCGGAAGATATTGCGCAACGCCGCCACGGCACGTTCTTCGTGAACCGGTGCTGCCGCAGGCAGGTGCGCGGCGCTCCGCTGCGGTCCCGGCGGCGGTTGGTCGAAAGGTTTCTCCGCTTCGACGTCATCGGGGCTGGAACCGGGCAGGTCCAACGACTGGCGTTCGGGCTTATCGGTTGCGCGATCGCGCAATGTCTGCTTGCCCGGCGACTTCGGCGGCGGGGTAAAGACGGTTTCGCGTTCGGGCTCGTCGGGGGCGAAAAGCGGCTTCTCCGGTCGCGGCGGAGCGGCGGGGCGTTCCTCCTCGCGCTTAACAAGTCTCAGATGCGGCTGCGGTTCCGGTTGTGAATGCGGCTGCGAATCGGGCGCTTTCTCCGGTATCGGCGGCGGCGAAGACGGCTGTTGTGATGCTTTCTCCGTGTTTTCCTCCGGTTCGGTTGCCGATGTCTCGGGCGGGGCCGTATGGCTTTCCGGAGCCTGCTCCTCGACGCGCTCGGCAGTAGCGGCGATTTCCCGCGGTGGTGGCGTGGTCGCGGGGAAGACAACCTGCAATAGCGGCGTCTCCTGGCATTGATCGCACGTGATCAGCCGCGAAACTTCCACGTGAGACGGCGCGGTCTCGGCCCGGCAGTGTGGACAGCGCAGCACAGCCGGTGCGAGGGTGATCAGGCCGGCCTTGCATTTCTTGCAGCGATAGAGCTTCCCGAGGGTGACCTGCTTTACCCGATGCACGGCATCGCATTCGGGGCAGACAAGGCGAATCGGCTCGCTCACGAAAGACCCTCGTTCTGGTAAAAATTGAATAAAACCTTCAGAAGGCTGCCGGAAGAGGCAAGAGCACTTATGCTTCCTCCCGGTATCGCGTTGCTATTGTGCAGGATGCAAGGGTAAAGTCCAGTGTTTTCTCACTCTGGGAATATCCGCTAAAGGTTGGTACGGGCTTGATTTGCCCTTTTCATATGCCTACGATTGGTCGGCATGAACACATCCTGGAAACGAGCAGGTCTGGTCGCGGCCGCGGTCGTGCTGTGGCTGAGCGGCAACGGACAGTGCGCCGATGACCGTCCGCCGGGTTTTTCCGCCGCGGCGGTCTGGGAGCGTTTCGTTACGGCGCTGCAGCGTGGGGATTACGAAGGCGCGTATGCGCTCTTCTCGCCGAGTTCACGCGCGGTCTTCTCTTACGAGGAATTCTGCGCCCATCACCACCCGCTGACGTTGACGCACGAGGCGATCCTGACACCGGCGAGCCGCTCCCAGTTCCAGGTCGACGGCGACCTGGCACGCCTGCGCTTTATCGCCGCTGCGGGGGCTGACGAAGAACGGCTGGCCACTGTCGCGAAAGGATCGCCCCGGGGCGTTATGGTCAGTGCGCTTCTGGTGCGTGAAAACGGTGGTTGGCACCTCGTGGCGGGAAAGCGCGAACACGCGGCGTTGGCCGAAGCGGAAACGCGTAACTTCCTCCGCCATCTCGTCTCCGCCCAGCCCGAAGTCAAGGATCTGTTGCACGCGGGCAAACCTGTCGACGCCGAAACGTTGCGCGGCTTGTTGCCGCAGGCTTTCGACGCGTCGCAGGCCAAATTGCTCGGCGAACTATACGACTTTCGAATTATGAGTCGTGGTGGCAGTGTGCAGCTCTGCGCTTTGGCGCGGCAAACCGAGTTGCGCTCCTTCGCCATGGGCATCGGCGGCGCCCCCGTCGCT
This sequence comes from uncultured Planctomycetaceae bacterium, assembly GCA_964457365.1. GTDB lineage: Bacteria > Planctomycetota > SZUA-567 > SZUA-567 > SZUA-567 > CAYWFP01. Next base: position 723 of record CAYWFP010000109.1, on the reverse strand, counting down.
TTCGACGCGACCGGGTCGAAGCCGACAGTCCGGCGTAAAGCAGAACCGAGGCTTCGAGACTCCGAACGGTTCGAATCCGACGAACTGCCCGAGATGCCGGCGGGGTATTCCGCCGTTGTAACGCCTCCGCAATCGCCAGAGAAGAAAACGCCGCCGACTGCAGAAGTCGACCGCCTTCCGGAGAGGCCTGCGGTCGAATCCAGGGGTACCTCTCCCGCCGCGTCGTCGCCGGAGCTGCCGCCGCCGCCACCGGATCTGGGCGATCCGGAAGAAGCCGAGGCGGAGGCAGCCGATAAACCCGCCGCGATGATGCCCCCGGCGCTGGAGGCGTTGCCGGATCCTGAGAAGGCGCCGGCGCGAGTTGAGGAGCAACCGCCGGCCATGGAGATACCCGCAATTGCCGAAGACGCCGCGCGGCAATCACGGACGAATCGCGAAGACGTGGCGCCTGTGCCGTCGCTGGCCGAGGAGGATATCCGCACGCTCGAGCCGATGGACGACCGGCTTGAGGAATTGTTGCGTAACGAGGTAATCCTTCCGGACCAGCCGGTCGAGAAGCCGGACCCGGAGGCGGAGAAGCGGCCGCCGGACAAGCCGGCGAGCCAAGAGGAACCGGAGCCCCCGGGGATATTCGATCTCGATGACGTCTAGGAAGAATAAGAGCTCCCAAAAATACCAGCGCGCGGCCGCGACGCGAGAAAGTCGCCGGCAGACAAGGAGCGA
>CAYWFP010000108.1:0-12085 GCA_964457365.1 uncultured Planctomycetaceae bacterium | reverse complement strand
CCGTTGTCATCTGCAAAACCTTGATGCTCCCGCCTTGATCTGGTGAACGCTTACTAGAAATTGATCTGTGTAGTGCGATTCGACTTGAGACGAATCGTCACGTCCTCGAGCTTCGCTCCCTCATTGAGGACAAAGCGGATTTCACCCGATTGCGAGAAAACCATGATTCTCGCCCCTGCTTCGCTCATGTGTTCGCGCACCTCCGACGGCAACCGGTAAACGCTCACGCCCGTGCCGTCCGGCGTCAGTTCATAGCCGCCGAAGTTATGGAGCTGGACCTTCTTGAGGAAGTCGGGAAGATTGTCCGCCGCCTGAAGGCTGGCGGTCAAAACCAGCGCCGAAGCGTAAACGATAATGGCGAGTTTGATCATGCGATTCCTTTTCGTTCTATGGGGACAATCGCTATTCCCCCACCTCGATCAACGCGAAGTCGTGGTGGACGATTCTCAGTTCGAACACGCCTGGGGCGAGACGTTTGATCTGATGCACGTTCTCCTCTTTCAGCGTCAGGTCGATATCGGCTTTGGCTTCGTCGACACTCAGGCCTTCAGGTAATTTTGGCTGTTTCGCTGCCCTGGGGTTGTCCGACTTGGCGCGTCCGGCTTTGAGTTCGACATCCCAGGCCTGCGCCGTTTCCGCAATCCCGAGCGCGGCCAGGTCGAGCCGGAGGCGAACGGTGTAGGTTGGCGCCTTCTTAGGCGCAGGGTTGTTTTTTCTGCCTTTCTTTGCTTTCTTAAGACCGCGTTGGGCAGCGTCGTAGTCTTCCAGCGAGGGACCATCCGTCGGGGCGGCATTCGCCGCCTGCTCGGTCGTGGCGGGACCATAATTGCCGATAGCGATCATAGCCTTGCCGTCATGCGCCAGCACCAGCGCTCGCATCTCGGCGCCTTCCGTCTTCAGCGGGAAGCCGTCCTCCCAGTAGCGAAAAACGCGGCAATCCGGCATCCCGTAGCCGAAACGAGCCATCTGGGTCTGGATGAACGAGACTTCCGGCGTTCCCTGATGCATGCGAATCTCGTGCGGGAAGCAGACCGCCATGCCGGTGCGATTCAGCCATTCGCGCGAAACCCCGCCGCCGCCTTTGAGAATATTGCCGGTGATGCCGACAGAAACATTGCCGTCCTGCAGCCCCAGGCTCTGCGCCAGAATCTCGTCGAGACGGATACGGTCCTGCAAATCCATGCTCGCGAAATGGCCTTGGTCGCGCCACTCCCAGTCAAGGTTCAGGGTCCCGAAGGAGAGCATGGGCACGATGTTGACGTTGGTCATGTGGATGTAGGTCATCGGGCGCCTGCCCATGACGTGCATCAGCGTGGCGGTGCGACGAACCAGGTTGCGGAAAGCCATCAGGTTGACCCCCGGCTGGAGCTTGCCGGCATCATCGATATAGGCCGGGCCGCCAGCCTCGACAGGCACGCGGCTGGCACGCAGGAACATGTTGTCCCAGTAGACACCGTCGGCGAAGGTCTCGAACATCTTCTTGTGGTAGTAGAGCATCATGTCGACCCGGCTTGTCACCGGCTCGACGTGGTACCAGGTGGCAAAGCCCTTGATGCGCTTGACCCGGTTGAAGGGGTTCACCTTCAGCCAGTTCGGATTGGTGATATCGATGGTCTGCCATTCGTCGAGGTAGGTGGTGGAGAAGTCTTTGTCTTCTCCTGCATTGCAGCCGCGGGGATTGGTGTAGGGGATCAGGTAGGAGTACTTGGTGGTTTCGGGCCTGATGGCCGGCGTGAAACTGGACCATTGGAAGCCGGCTTTCATGGCCGGTACGACTTGCGCCTTCTGTTTCGCCGCCAGGCCCTCGTATTTTGCCAACCGGCGGGCGAGGTACTCCGTGTCGAGTTTCCCGGTCCGGCGTTGCTCGGCGAGCTTTTCCCAATAGCCGAAGTCTTTGCCATCGGGAAAGACCGAGGTGGCGAAGTGACGTCCGCCCCAGTACATGTTTCCGCCCCAGAAAGCGATCTGGGCATCGTCGATGTCTTTTGAAGTGCGGGTAGCCCACCAGCGCCGCCAGTCGTAAGGTTTCTCCGGCATGGGCTTGGCCGGCGTGGCTTGCAGCGCAAAGCGCAGAACGCGCGCACGGGTCAGCTTGGTCGGTACGCCGATCAGGTTCAGGCGCAGGTTGACCGTCTCGCCGTCCCGGTCGATCTCGATCATGGGGACGTTTTTTCCCCGCACCCAATCACGGTCGTTGTCGGCAGCAAAGCAGATACCTCGCTCAGGCCCGCCGAGGTACATGTAGGGGACGAAATGGCCACTCACTCGACTCTTGACGGTGCTCGAATCCCAGATCTTGCCCTCGCCCCTGGCAAGACGCCCGGCGTAATGCTGGCGCAGTTGAGTTGTGACCGGATGGATCAGCCACGCCTCGGAGGCCTTCATGGGAATGACCAACTGCAACTTTTCGACTTCTGCTTCGCTTTTGTTCAAGCGTAGAGCAAGCTGCATGAAGCCATCGTAATCGTATTCGAAAACCGTATTGCCTTTCAACGCCCCGGCAGACCAATCGGCGCTACCGGCCACGCGGGTGGCTTTGCGCTCGGTGAATTGCGGCGCATCACCCTCGATCACCACGATCTTACCGGCAATCGTCGCCTCCAACCGCATCGGCGCGGCCAGCAGATCCACGTCACGACTGGTGACCTGTTCCCATAGGCCGGCGGCGCCATGCCGCTGTTTGCGCAATACACAATCTACCGTGTTTTTTGCAGCGTCCGCAACCAGCGGGGTGAAGGGTGGGATGACGACCTCGTCGAGCCCAAGCTTCAGACCTTCCCATTCATAATGATTTCGCGTGAAGCCGCGCTCCTCGATCACCGGTTCTTTCCCGCCGCTGAGAGTGAGCGTCACCGTATAGTTGCCTTCCGTCAGGTCGGGCAGCGTCAGCGCCTCGGCGTTCGGGGACATGGGCAGGTCGCCGTTGCCTTCGGCGAGGACCTTGTCGCTGTCCTTGGCCCTGACCGTCACCTGCCAGGTTCTGGCGTCGGCCGGCGGAGTGGGCGCGAGCACGCGCAGCAGGTTGTGCGACGGGTAATAGGCATAGCGGAAATCAAACGAGTAGTCGGTGAAGCGGCAGAGCAGGTCCTTCTGTTCCGGCGGCGTCGAGAAGACCTGCACTTCGGATGCGCCGGGATTGCCGCCGCTCGCCGAAAGAATCTTGAGTGCCAGCTTGGACGCCTGGCTGCCCTCGGGAAATTCAACCAGTTGCGGCCCGTGGCCCTGTCGAAACGCGCCCTTGACGACGGGTGTTGTCGCATCGTCGAGATAAACTTCATACTCATTGAAACACTCAAACCTCCATGAGGTTTTGCCGTAGTAAACGAGCGTGCGGACCGGCTGGGGATTATCCCAACTGAAGACAAGCGTTGCCGGCAGATCGGTCTTCTTGACATCCCAGATCTGATTGGCTGAGTCGCGACTGCCGGCGGCCGGCACCCCGCCGTCCACAGCACGCGGGGCGTTCTCGCTCTTCGCGCTGGCGGTTACCGTGGCCCTGGGTGCGACATTCTGCGGCGTCTCGGCTGCTGCAACGGAGTGGGTGGCGACTGTCAATGCCAAAAGGAGCATCATGAATCTGGCGGTATTATTCTTCATGGCTTTTTCCTCCTATGAAGAGGTCGTTCCTTCGCATCAAGCGAATTGAAGTTGAAAGCAACTTCTTACGAAGTAGTGGTTTAGAACCATCATTCTATTTCTCTACCACCCGCAATGGGATTGCGCCAAAGCAAAAGCCTGCCGTCATTGACCGGAGTCAGATTCCCGCCTGATGCGGTATCGGGCTTTCTGACGAACTTTCGTATTCAATGCATCTCGATCTCGCACGTGCCGATGCCGCCTCGGTAGAAGCTGAAGCGGACGTTCGGGTGCAGGCTCAGCAGGCTCATCGGCACGGCCGTGTCGACGATCCGTTTCGAGATCATCAACGCCGTCAATCGCTGGCCGAAGGCATTGTCGTGATGCCCCGGGTGCCAGATGCTGACGCATTCGGCCTTGAACGTCTCCACCGGCCCCACCGTCAGCGCCTCAACCGGCACCATGAACACCCGCCCCGCGCCGCTGGTGCGCGCGTTCTGGATCACGGTCATCGGGTGCAGCGACACCCGGCGCGCCGATAGCTTCAGATATTCCTCCGCGCTCGGCGGCCGGTCGGTGTAGGCGCCCTCGCGCTTGAACGGATCGTTGAAGGCCCAGTGCTTCACCTCGCCCTGTCCGCCCTGCATGATGCGGCAGACGGCCCGGTCGTAAGAGGCGGTGTACTCCGCGAGCGCGGCGGCCTTGGGAAAATGCAGGTTGGCCTCGGGCATGCGCAGGTCGGGACGAATGCGGTCGAAACAGAGTTCGCGGTCGGCGCGCTCGAACGAAAGCGGGAACGACGGCGGCGTCTCGCGGCCGTCTTGGTACCATTCGTCCATGCCCCAGAAGTGGCAATGCCTCAGGTCGATCTCCAGGGCGTTGACGAGGCGCGCCACCAGCGGCAGTTGCTCGGTCGGCCCGACGGGACCGCAGATGCCGGCGGGCCGTTCGGGCGTGGCCGACTTCCATGCTTCGATATATTCCAGCGCCTCGGCGAGAAAAAAATCCTCCAGCGTATCGTAGATCGTCACGCGAAATCCGTCGCGCGCGAGCTTGGGCAAATCTTCGGCGCGGAGACTCGCAGCCTCTTCCAGCAGGTCGCGCTCCAGCGTCGTGTAATCCCACCACTCCGGCGACACCGCGGAATACAGTCGCGCCATGATCTCCTCCTTCCCGGTTAGACAAGGCCGCTCGGATTCGGCCATTTCGGATTCGCCGCGCAATAGTCAGCGAGCAGGCTCCGCAGCGGGTCCGCGCCGCCGTCGACCAACCCCAGGCGGTTGTGCATCGTCCACCCCTCGGCATGCGCGAACAGCCCCGACTGCCGCCCGGCCGCCGCGCTCATCTCCTCCATGTAGCGCAAGTACGCGTCGACGCCCTGCGTGCGGTCGAGCCATTCCTTCTGGCTCCGGTGGCAGGCCAGCACGGCGCGCTTTTTGTCCAGCATGCCGCCGATGTCCGCATACATCGCGGCGACCGTCTCCCGGCCCAGCGCATCGCGCAGCCCGTACGGCTGGGCATGGTAGACCGCGCAATTACCCGCGACCGGCGCCACCTCCGGTTCGGTGAACCAGTTGGGTATGTTCCGGGAAAACGCGGCGGTGACGGCGAGGCGCGCGGTAACGACATGATCTTCCATGTAATCCTCGAGCGACGGAACCAGCAGGATGTCGGGTGCGACGGCGCGGATCACCGCGCTCACCTTCGCCAAGGCGGATTTATCGTAGACGATCTCGAGGTCGTGGCATAGACTCCGGTGATGGATCGCGCCGAGCAGCGCCGCGGCCTCCCGCGCTTCTTTCAGGCGCGTGCGGATCGTCTCGTCTCGCCCCGTACACAGGCTGCCGCAGCACCCGTCGGCGAGGTTCATGTAATGCAGCGCGCAACCGGCATCGGCCAGCCGCAACAGCGTGCCGGCCATCATGAACTCGATGTCGTCTGGATGCGCGGCCACGGCCAAGACGGTAGGCATGAAGATCCTTTAAAAACGAAGCAAGGCTTTATCGCATGCACTACATTCACTTGATATTCATTAGCGTATCCGTTATTATGGTTTTGTCAAATCGTATTTTAAAGGAACCGTATGTCCGACTTGCGCGCAGAACGACGCAACATCAATCGCGAAAAGATCTTGCTGGAGTTACACCAAGCCGGTCCTTTGCAGCGGATCGCACTGAGCGACCGCTTGGATCTGCGTGCCAACAGCGTCGGCAGCATTGTCGGCGAGTTGCTCGAGTGGGGCGTTCTCACCGAACCCGACGGCTCTCCGGCCAATCGCCTGGCGCTGAATCCATCAGGCCCCTTCTTTCTGGCCGTCTACCTTGGCGTGCATGGCACCGTCATAGCCCGCGTGTATTTCGACGGCCGCGTCGAGGAGCATGCCCGACTCGACACTGGCGCGTCTCCCGATGCCCTGCTGGAGGCGCTGACCCCGCGGTTGCATGCCGCCGTCGGCGAAGACGAGGCGCGCCTGTGCGGGATCGGCGTCACGTTGCCGGGATTTGTCGACAACCGGCGCGGCGTGGTAGTGCACGCGGTCAATCTCATGGGTTGGCACGGCATCCCCGTCGCCGAGCGGCTGCGCCGCGAGTTCGAACGCATCGTTCTCGTCGAGAACGAAAGCCGCTGCCATCTCTGGAACGATGTCTGGTTTCGCCGCCGCGCCATCGTACTCGACACGATCCTCAACGTCTTTGTCATCGAGGGCATTTCCTGCGCCGTGCTGGTCGACGGCAAGCTGCTTCAGGGACGCAACGCCGCCTCCGGCGAGATCGGCCATGTGCCGTGCGACACGGAGGGGCGGATCTGCGCCTGCGGCAAGCAGGACTGCCTCGAGGCGTATTGCAGCGAGCCGGAGTTGCTGGCCGAGGCCAAAGCCCTGGGGCTCGCGCCGCCCGCATGCGCCCGCCTCGCCGAATTAGTGGACCGGATGCCTTATCACGTCGGGCTGACCATGTTCTTCGACCGGGCGGCAATGCGTTTCGTGCGCGGTTTGGCGCCCGTGATCGCGGCATTCGACCCGGCGGAAATGATTATTGCCTGCCGCGATCTCGAACTGGCCGAGGCCCTGCGCGAACCGATCCGCCACCGCCTGCGCGAGATGCTCGTCGGCCTGCCGGCGCACGACCTCGCCGTCGACGCAGCCTCCGTCTCGCCCGATACGGCCCTGCGCGGCATAGCGGGACTGCTGATGGAAAAGTATTTCAAGCAGATCGGCGAGATGAAGCCGCTGCCTGCGGGAAGGTTGCCGGTCGTTCCGGAATGACATGTTTATGCAGTAAACGAGGATCTGGATTTTGGACTGATCGGAATTACAAGTGGCTGCGTTACCGGCATGCGCGTAGATCCACTGTCTGGGTTGACTCGCGGATCGGGTTACGGGAATGCTTGTCCTGTAGCGCTTCGGCATCCTGCCGGCGGCTGGAAGATAGAAACCGTATGAGGCAAGAGTCCCACTTACGTTTCTGTGAGCGACTGGGCACTCGGTCTACTCGACATATGGGGTGGAGTATAAATCCAATCCATTCGCTTCATCATGACGCTCTGATACCCTCTTTTACTACATGCCGCCATCCCGACGAATTGCGCTGCACGCATCTGATCTATTGGCTTTGATGCACTGCAGAGACTCTAGATTTCAATCATCCCCGGGTACCCGGGGTATAGTCTGTTCGCCGTGCAGGTGCGCCTGCAGGTCTCTCCATCTTCCCCCGTGGGTCACGAAGGGACACGTTTTTCCACTTAGAGTCATGTTCTGAATCTCGGGGAGCGGGAGACGGGGGCAATAAAAACGCCGAAAGCCCCGTCGTATCGGAGCTTTCGGCGCGTAGTTCTTGGTCGGGCCGAAAGGATTCGAACCTTCGATCTCTTGTCCCCCAGACAAGCGCTCTACCAAACTGAGCCACGGCCCGTCGAGTTCGAGACGTATTCTGCCTGCTTCGGAACGATTTGTCAAGCCGGTTATCGTCTTGACAGATCCGCAATGCCCGTTACAATGAGACGATCCCAGTGGGGGATTAGCTCAGTTGGGAGAGCGCAAGGCTGGCAGTCTTGAGGTCGTCGGTTCGAACCCGTCATCCTCCACCACGCATTTCCACCCGCGGCCGCGACGGTCGCGGGTTTTTTCATGGAATCACGCTCGCGGCGGAACCGGGGAAAGGGCGGGCCTAATTCGCTTCACCGACGAAGCGGGCGCGGACACAATAACCTTCGTCCAGGTTGAGCACCTGCAGCACCTCGGCGATGCGTGTTTCCTTGTCCAGGTGGGAGTAGCGGAAGCGGTACATCTCCTCCATCGGCTCGAGGGTGAAGAAGCGAACGCCGCCCTCGGAGAGATCAATGGATGTCACCGCCAATACCGGTTCGTCCTGATCCACCGGCTGCACCAACCCCGGATGCTCGACATTGATACGCTGATGCCGTCGCCGGTCACTGCCTTCCCAATCGCTCATCGCTCCCCTCCACTGCCAACAGCATACCCGCCCGCCACGCGGATGCAAGCTGCCGTCGGTGAATCCGAACGTTTTTTCCTCAGATTGCAACGTCTGGAACGATACCGTTTGCACCCTGATCGGAAATCCGGGTAATCCGGGAGGAGGAGGCTTTTATGTGCTTGACAACCCCGGGCAATCCGGCAGATACTGCACGGCCGACGGCGCAGAAACATTTGGGCTTGCAGAGCTTTTCCAGTCTCTTTGAACCCGGACTCGCGAGGGGGCGCAATGAATCCGCTTGAGCGCGAACAACCGTTGAATCCCGGCGCCGCGCAGGAAACCGACGCGGGCATGATTCGCCGGCTTCGACATCTGGGGATCGCTATTTCCGTCTTGCTCTTGTGGAACGGCGTCTGCGACCTGATCTACGGCTACTCGCCGGCGCTGGGCGGCGCCGAATACTTCTCGCCCGCGGCGTGGGACGTCATCCGTACCGCCGGCGGCCGGCCGCACTGGCTGGTATTGGCGGCACAGACGGCGGGCTAGATGTACCCGCTGTACGCCCTTTCGTATTATCACTGGTGGGTCGGCATGCGCGGAGCGGGCTTCTGGCTTGCAGGCGTGCCGTGCGCGCTCCTGGCTTACGCCATCCTGATGATCGGCGGGATCCAGCATTGCGGTTGGGCTTTCTTGAGCGTGCTGGCGCGGGCGGAGGCGGTGGCCGGATGTACGGACGCGGCATTTTACGCCATGGCGCAAAACTTTCTCGTCGAGCACTTTTTCATGGGTGATCTGACCGCGTTGATCGCGTTCTACGCGGGATCGATCTGGCACGCGGTAGCGGTGTTGAGCGGCCGAACGGCTTACCCGCGCTGGTTCCTGGTGGTCTCGCCGCTGGGCGTATTGATTCTGACCATGGTGATCGGTTATGCGCTGCCCGCGCCGTTGGCCGGATTCGTGATCGCGCCGTTCGGGACGTGGTTCATGCTCGTGCCGTGCGTGGCGAGCACGGTCTGGCTATGGCATGGCGTGCCGAAAAGGACCGGTCCATGATCGCACAACACAAACTGATCGAAAGTCCCGAAGGATTGGGCTGATCGTCAAGCCGATTCCTCCTCTTTCAAGCGCTGCTGCGCCTGGTCGGGCGTGAGACGCGGGTTGTCGCGCAGCAACTCCATGATCTTCTGATGGCGGCGATAGATGGTTCGGAACTGGTTGTAATTGAGACCGAGCCACTCGGCTGCTTTGCGCTGGTTCCACTGCGTCTGCCCCAGCGCCCGGGCCAACATCCGCCGCTCCACCTTCGCCACCTCGCCCTTCATCGAGATCGGCGCGTTTCCGCGAGTCTCCGTCTCTGCCGTGGCGTGTGACAACACGGCTTCCGTGCCGGTCAACGCCTCGATATAGATGCAACGGGTGCCGGCGTTCTCGTGGATATCGTAGACGCGTAAGCGAGTGCCGTCTTCCTTGGCGACGACGTCGCCGATGCGCCACTCGCGCCTGATCAGGCTTTCGTCTTGCGCCTCTTTAGCCGTTGAGACGGATTGCACTTCCGTTGACAGGGCTTTGTCGGCAGGGGCGAAGGGGTCGAAGATCACTTCGTCGACAGTCTCGCCGGCACGATAGACCGCCCGTTCGATCACGTTCTTCAACTCGCGGATATTCCCCGGCCAGTCGTGCGCCAACAGGCGTTCGATCACCGTGTCGTCGAATGCCGGGACGTCTTCGCGTCCCAGTTCGTGGCCCATGCGGCTGGCGAAGTGCGTGGCCAGCAGCAGGATGTCCTCGTGTCGTTCCCGCAGCGGGGGCAGGTGCAACACCTCGAAGCTGAGTCGGTCCAGCAGGTCGCGTTTGAACGTGCCTTCCCGGCAGAGCGTACGCAGGTCCGCGTGAGTTGCACCGAGAATGCGTACGTCCACCTGTACCGGAGTGGAACTGCCGACGCGCTCGAAGGTGCCGTACTCCACCGCACGCAGGATCTTCTCCTGTACCGGCATCGGGATCAGACCTACCTCGTCGAGAAACAGTGTCCCGCCGTCGGCGGCCTCGAAACGACCGGGCCGACCTTTGCCGGCCCCGGTGAAGGCGCCGGCTTCGTAGCCGAAGAGTTCCGACTCGATCAGGCTCGGACTCAACGCCGCGCAGTTGAGTGCGATCAGTGGACCGTTCCAGCGCCGGCTGAGGTAGTGCAACCGACGCGCGGCCAGTTCCTTGCCGGTTCCGCGCTCGCCGACGAGGAGCACCGAACGCTCCACCTTCGCCACATGCGAGAGTGCCTCCTGGAAGGAGAGGAAATTCTCGGCCTGTCCCAACGCTTCGGGAAATCGACGATCCTCGTCGGTCATTCCATTTCCTTTTCCTGTTCGCTTGGAAGCATGCTCCCGCTGACTTCGAGGCCCGAAACCATGCGCCCGGAAAGGCGGAAGCAACGGTTCAGTAGAGCCGGATGTCGGCCTGCTCCCGAAGATCGTCGACCCAGGCATTGAAGGCCTGTTCGCGCGCCTGCCGTTCCAGCCGCTGTCGGATCTTGGCCTGCGCCGCTTCGAAGGACAATGGCTTGTCGCGCTCGAGGGTTTCGACACGGCAGAAGGCGATGCTGTTGATCAGCGGAACCGGGCCGACGACGTCGCCGGACTCGGCCCGCTGCAAGGCCTTCTGCAACGGAGTGGCGAGCAGAGCCAGGCGCAGGCGTCTCTGTCCGGCCACGCACAGACGCCCGCCGCTGGCGGCGAATGGTCCTTCGGAGAAGCGGCGCACCAGCGCGTCGAAGCCCACGCCTTGCCGCAGACGTTCGGCAATCTCCGCCGCGATGGCATTCGCCGCGCGCGCATCAGCGCGGCCTTGACGGTCGCGGTAGAGCACCAGGCTCTCGAGCGCACCGGTCGCCGGCTGGACGAACTCCCCGGGGTGCTCGTCGTAATAGCGGCGCACCTGACGCGGGGTGATTTCGCCGGCATGGCCGGCATGACGTCGGCGCATTTCGTTCAGGATAACGCGGAAACGCGCCTGCTCGAGGATGGTTCCCGGGCGGCCGTCGACGGCCTCCTCGCGGCGCAACGCCTGCAGTTCGCGGCGGACGTCTTCCTGCGGCGGAACGAAGCCCGCGCGCTCGGCGGCCTGGCCGATCAGCTCACGCGCGATCAGCGTATCGAGAATCTGCGGCTTGAGCTCGGCTTTCTGCGCTCGCAAGTACTCGCGTCCGCGCGGCGCCTGTGCGGTATGTCCCAGCCGCAACCGGAGTTGATCCAGCGCCGCTTGCAGCGCCCGCGCCACATCCGCCACCGGCACCGGTCGGCCGTTCACCGTCGCGGCCACGCGCATGCTCTCGTCCGGCAGCGGCAGCGACGCCCGCGGAGATGATACGGACGGGGCTGCCGGAGAATCGATGCGCGCCACCGGCCGTTCTGGCGCTTGCGGTTTCGCTCTCGGTTCCGGTACGGGAAGATCCCGGTGTTGCGGCGGATCGCGTTGCGGCGGGACGGGGTTCTCCTTGAGCCGACGGTATTGGCGAAACGCGCCGCGGAGCGAATCGAACTCTTCGAGTTCGGGGAGGTCTTCTTCCCAATGCCCCACCGGTGGCTCGTCTCGGCTCTCGGATTCGTTTGACGGATCGGGGGGGCGGTTGCTGCCGCTGGCGGGTGGGTCCACCGCCGGGACGGTGACGTGCTTGACTTTGCCGGTTCCGCCGCCGCGGTAGACCGCTTCGGGCAGAACCGGTTGGGCCAGCCCGCAGGTGCCGCAGCGGATGCGGCGCATCGGTTTCAGATGCGAGACGTCGAGGCGGGAGCTGCAACTCGGGCAGACCTGGTAAACCTTGGTCTCCAGGTACCGCGTCGGCAGACGTCGCTGGACCAAGCCGCAACGGGGACAGCGGATCGCCGCACCCGGCGGCACCGAGGTGACCATCAGCTTCTCGTTGCATTCCTCGCAGTACTGAATGCGTCGCAACTCGATCGACGGACCGTGCAGACTGAACTCCGCAGCGCGGACATACCCCGCATGCGCGCCGACGAGGACGATCAAGGCGACGAGGACCGCCGCCGGCATCCTGCGTCTATCGCTGTAGCCGATGTCTC
>CAYWFP010000107.1:0-12326 GCA_964457365.1 uncultured Planctomycetaceae bacterium | reverse complement strand
TTATCGTCAACTTCAACCGTACGCCTTCAGTATTTCTGGCGTTGTAGTACTAGGCATTGTTGTCGGCGTGGAGTTTGGTGGTCAATATCGTGTCGGGGTTCTGTATGGAATTCTGTGCTTCGGCACTTCGATTGATGGAATGATCTGTCAGTTATTCTCAATTCCAACTGGTACAAGCAGATAAAATGGGCATCTTGGGAAAACACAAGATCCTCGTTCTGGCCCCTCACACCGACGACGGTGAATTCGGCTGTGGAGGAACTATTGCCCGCTTTATTGAAGAAGGCGCGGATCTGTATTATGCTGCTTTCAGCGTGTGCGAACAGTCTGTTCCCGACGGTTGGCCGAAGGACATTCTGAAGAAAGAAGTAAGCGCGGCAACATCCATCCTCGGCGTAAAGGAATCCAACCTTATCACCTATGGTTATCCCGTTCGCTATTTTTGCGATAATCGTCAAGCCATACTTGAAGATCTGGTGAAATTGAAACGCGAGTTGAATCCCGATCTGGTGTTGGCTCCCACTCAGCGGGATATCCATCAAGACCATCAAATCATGTCCAATGAAGCGATTCGCGCATTCAAGTCCACGAGCATCCTTGCTTACGAAATGCCCTGGAACAATATGACGTTTTCGACGCAAACATTTGTCAGGCTTGAAGAGCGCCACCTGAATCTTAAAATCGAAGCGCTTGCCTGCTATGAATCCCAGAAGCACCGCCCCTACGCCTCGACAGATTTTATTAAGGGGTGGTGTATGACCCGCGGCGTTTCGTGCGGGGCGCGATTCGCAGAGGCATTTGAGGTGGTGCGTTGGATCATTTAGAGAACCATAATATAGATAGCGTCATTGTTGCTGCTCATCAACCGTTGTTCATTCCCTGGCTCGGTTTTTTCCACAAACTCATGCATTGCGATATTTTCGTTTTTGCCGATCACGTGGAATACACCGACGGCGGAAATCTAAAGCGAAATTGCATCAAGGGAGGAAACGGCCCCATAACGCTTACTGTTCCCATCATAAACCGGAAAAAGACGCAAGCCATTGCGGAAGTGCGAATCGACAACTCGCTCACTTGGGCACGAAAAATGTTGAAAAGTATTTTGCTTGCCTATCAACGGGCGCCCTATTTTGACGTTTACTATGATTCGTTCAGCAAGATTCTGCTCGCGGGACACGAGTCTCTTTCGGATCTCAATGCCGCGCTGATCACGATGATCAACGACGCTATCGGCATTAATTGTGCCGTCCGCTGCAGCACGGAACTCGAGGTGCGTGGCGCCAAGTCGGACATGGTTCTCTCGCTCGTCAAGAAAGTCGGAGGGAATATGTTTATCGCCGGCATGGGGGCAAGCAGCAGGTATATCCTGCGAGACACTTTCCGCAATGAAGGTATCGAGGTGCTTGACCAGAACTTTGTCCACCCCGTTTACCCCCAACTTCATGGGGACTTCTCATCCAAGCTTTCAGCTATTGATTGTTTATTTAACGTTGGCGGCGAAGAAACCAGAATGCTACTCAAGAAAAGCGGCGAGCTCTCACAGTCTTCGTCATGATGGAGAGTTGGCCGCCTGTGCCCTCGCGTGCCGAAAATGCTTGCGCGTGTTTTATATGCGTTCACCTGATTAGGATGGGGCAACGAGATTGTTTAGATTTCAGCGGCAGTCTTCATTCAGGAATTTGATTGCGCTGCGCCACTGCAGGCGGATGGTGGCCGTAGGCCGACGTATCGCGCGCCGCTTATGCGCTGCGTGCCACAACGAGCGGTCAACCAAGGGCATGGGATTCGATCCCTTTTTTGACTCCAGTGAACGCTTACTATGGAAACAGCTTGGCATAAGCCGGCTTACAGATTGTTTGTCGCGATGAGCTGGATGTCGGGATGCGTGGAGGCTGTGGATGAAACAGACATATAAGGAGTTTCTTCTTTCTTTTTTCAACAAAACGCTCGAGAAAGAGGAGGAACACCGGAAGGTCGGTTGGGGAAGCGTGTACAGCCAGGAGATCCGCTTCGAGGCGTTTGCACAGATGGTGGCATTCGACGGAGCGACGGTATTGGATGTGGGGTGTGGACTGGGGGCGTTGTATCCCTTTCTAGTGTCGCGGTTCGATGTTGCATCGTATACGGGGTTGGATATTAACGCGCGAATGATCGACGCTGCGCAAAAGAAATTCACGGACTCCGATGCGTTGTTTATTACCGGAGAGTTATCTGAGATTGATAACACATATGATTATGTTGTTGCCAGCGGCACTCTGAATCTGCTGAATGCCGACAACTATGCGTTCGTCGAAGACTTTATTCACCATGCATGGCGGGTTGCTGGGCGGGCGGTATTGTTCAATTGCCTTTCAAACCGGAAGGACGGTGCCTTTGAAGAGAATACATTTTACTTCGAACCATCCCGCGTGCTGGATGCCGCACTGAAAACTACGAGAAATGTCATTTTCAGACACGATTACCTGCCAAATGACTTCTTGATCGTGCGGACAAACGTGTTGTTGGACTGCGGCGTTCAGGGGATCCGGAGGAATACCGGTTACAGTTTGTCTTGTTGAGAACCGTTCGGCGGCCGTCCTCGGAGTTTAAGTGCGATAGCCTTGGTCTAAGGGAGAAGGACGCCAGGAATCGGTTTGACAGGGAAACGCCTCCGATTACAATGGGGTAGTCGAGGCTTGGATGACATTGACGTTTCAACAAGTTATAGGACGTCAGGACTGGGAACGCCTAGGACTGTTTGCGTTTGCCTTCGGTGCAACTACATTGAGTGACACGCCTAAACATGTTCTTTTTGTTGAGCCCGGGGAACTCGGTGGCGGCTCGTTCGAGAGCATGTATGAGATGGTTCGCAACCTGGATCCTCGGCGATATCGGGCCAGCGTCCTGTTTTTTAACCCAAATCGTTACGAGGCCTTGTTGGATGCAATCAGCATCCCGCATTATCGATTGATTGATCCACAAGTTTCCGTGAAGGCTCGCAAGGCATCGCGCTTTTTTTGGGCACGAGCAACGCTTCTGATCGCATACCGTCTGCCGTCGCTTTCTCTCGCATGGATGCGATTCTCGCACCAAAGAACCATCAAGGCAATGGCAAGACTCTGTGTTGAACGCCAGGTCGACCTTCTTCATCTGAATAACCAACCCGATCGTCATTTTTTCGGTTTTCTTGCCGCCAAGCGCGCGGGACTCCCCTGCATAAGCCACATTCGATCCCTCAACATGGATGGCTTCACTCGGGACAAGGCAATATACGCGAACGCTGTATGCTATCGCTTCATCGCCTATTTCGGCGACATAAGAGATAAATGGATTCGCGCAGGAATCGCTCCGGATAAGACAGAGGTGCTTAGAAATTGCATTACTCCGTTTCGTAGCAACGCGCTCGATTTGCATTCTTATTACGGAATTCCCGGACACAAGAAGTTTATCTTCGGCAGTATCGGGCAAATGAATTATTACCGTGGATACGACCTGTTGGTCAACGCTTGCAAACATGTATTCGAGCAGGCTCCCGACGCTCACTGCGTTATTGCAGGCGCGGATGATGCGGGGATGAGGAAATCATTGGAGCAGATGTCGATAGACCTTGGTATTCGCGACAATATCACTTTTACGGATTTTGAACAAAGAGCCAGAGAGGTGCTTGCTGGACTGGATACTGTCGTGCTGCCATACCGGCAAAGTCCCTATGGCAGAATCCTGCTGGAAGCGTGGTGCTTGGAAAAAGCGATTGTTGCCAGCGACATGCCGCCGATCCGCGATATAATCCATGAATACAAAAACGGCATACTGGTGCCGCCCGAGGACCCGCTATCTCTCGCTAATGCCCTTCTGCGCCTCAGAGAAACGCCGCAGCTTCGGCACGTGATTGGGCAAGGTGGTCGGAAGACGGTCGAAGAGGACCTCAGCATGACGCGTTATATGGAGAAGATACAGGAAATCTATGATCACGCCTGCGAAATTAAGTCATCCGAATGACAACAGCAGGGAATCGACTCTAATCACGATTTCAATGCATCTTTACGTATAGCCCAACACTCACCCCGCCACCCCGCGCGCCAGCGGGTGCAGGCGCGCGTTCGCGCCGACGGGGGTGGCGTGGCGGATGTCGTGCGCGAGTTCGATCGCCGCGCGCGCCGCGTCGATGCCGTAGCCGCCGCCCGCGAGGA
The DNA here is from genome assembly GCA_964457365.1 of uncultured Planctomycetaceae bacterium. Classification (GTDB taxonomy): domain Bacteria; phylum Planctomycetota; class SZUA-567; order SZUA-567; family SZUA-567; genus CAYWFP01. Next base: position 8,157 of record CAYWFP010000107.1, on the reverse strand, counting down.
TATCCTCGTAGACGCGGGTATGGAGATCCGTGAAGCCGCCGGAGAACTCCACCGCTTCGCCGTCGATGGTGATCGAGCGGTATGTCCGCTGCCCCTCGGCAACCATCTCGGCGGGCAGGTCGGCCGAATCGATCGAGAGGAACCACTTCACCCGCGCGCGTTCGAGCTCGAGATACCCCGCGGTACGGGTGGGCGTATCGAAGTGGACGATATTCTCCAGCGGCGCGCCGAAGAGCCAGAGCAGTATGTCGAAGAAGTGGATGCCGATATTGGTCGCCAGTCCGCCGGACTTCTCGCGGTTGCCTTTCCACGAATAGAGATACCAGCGCCCGCGCGAGGTGATGTAACTGAGCTCGATCTCGTGCTTGCCGTCGCTCTTGGCGTAGCGCTCGTGCAGCGCCCGGATCGCCGGATGCAGCCGAAGCTGCAGGACCGTGTAGATCCGCCGACCGCTCTCCTGTTCCAGCTCCTGCAGCGCCTCGCAGTTCCACGGGTTCAGCACCAGCGGTTTCTCGCAGATCGCGTCGGCGCCGAGGCGCAGTGCCAGGCGCACGTGCGCGTCGTGCAGGTGATTGGGCGAGCAGATCGCGAGGTAATTGATGCCGCTCCCGGCGCGATTGAGCTTCTCCAGATGCCGGTCGAAACGTTCGAACTCGCGGAAGAACGCGGTGTCGAGGCTGAAGCTGTCCAGAATGCCGACCGAGTCGTGCGGATCGGTCGCGGCGACCAGGTCGTTCCCGGTCTCGTGGATCGCTTTCAGGTGGCGCGGGGCGATGTAGCCGGCGATTCCGGTGATGGCGAAACGTTTGGACATCTGGCCTCCTCGTTACGCTTCCGTCTCGTAGAATGCGGCTACGGCTTCGACGACCTCGGTCAGCTCCGCGTCGGTCAGTTCCGGAAAGATCGGCAGCGCCAGCGTCGTCGCGGCCGCTTCCTCCGCGCGGGGGAAATCGCCTTCGGCGTAGCCCAGGTTCCGGAAACACTCCTGCAGGTGAAACGGACAGGGGTAGTAGATCTCGCAGCCGATGCCGTGCTCCTTCAGGAACGCCATCAATTCATCGCGTCGTTCGAGACAGATGACGAATTGGTTATAGATGTGCCGCCCGTTTGCCTCCGTCGGCAGCACAACCGGCTCCGGCGCGAGATTGCGCTCCGAGAACATATCGCGATACCGTTGGGCGTTGCGCCGGCGGGTTTCGGTCCATGCATCCAGGTGCGGCAGCTTGACCCGCAGTACCGCCGCCTGCAGTGGATCCAGCCGGAAGTTGCCGCCGACGAGTGCGTGATAATACTTCGGCTGCGCGCCATGGTTGCGCAGCAGTTTCATTCGCTCGGCCAGCGCCGCGTCATTGGTAACCACCATCCCCGCGTCGCCCATGGCGCCGAGATTCTTGCTCGGAAAGAAGCTGAAGACACCGCAGGTGCCCATCGTTCCGGCCGCCCCCGCTTCGCAGCGCGCCCCGATAGCCTGCGCGGCGTCTTCGACGACATGCAGTTCATTCGCTTTCGCCAGGTCCAGCAGCGGCGCCATCCGCGCGCACTTTCCGTAGAGATGCACCGGCAGGATCGCCTTCGTCTTCGGCGTGATGGCGGCTTCGATGCGCGTCGGGTCGAGATTGCAGGTATCGAGTTCGATATCGGCGAAGACCGGTGTCGCCCCCAGCCGCATGATCGCGCCGGCGGTGGCGAAGAAGGAGTACGGCGTGGTGATTACCTCGTCGCCCGGGCCGATCTTTAGCGCCATCAGCGAAAGCAGCAGCGCGTCAGTACCGGAACTGACACCGACCGCGTGCGCGGCGCCGACATACGCGGCAACCTCCGTCTCCAGCGCCTCGACCTCCGGCCCGCCGATATAGCGCGTGCTGCGCGCGACCCGCAGGAGCGCCGCTTCGAGAGCCTCCCGGAGCGCTTCGTACTGTCGCGTCAGGTCCAACAGCGGTACGCTCACGCTTGGTCCTCCGGGAGAACGCCATCCTCCGTGAGGCGATACCGCGCGCCATCTTCGCCGGTGGCCAGCCCCGCATCGTCGAAGACCAGCTTTGTCCCGCAGCGGTCGACCCAGCCGTGCTGCTTCGCCGGGTTGCCGTAGACCAGCGCGAACGGCCGAACGTCGCGCGTCACTACCGCCCCCGCGCCGATAAAGGCGTAGCTCCCAACCGTGTTTCCGCAGACAACGATGGCACCCGCGCCGATGCTGGCGCCGCGTTCGACGCGGGTGGGGCGGTATTCGTCCTTGCGTTCGATAAACGCACGCGGGTTGTGCACGTTGGTGAAGATCATGTGCGGTCCGCAGAAGACCTCGTCCTCGATGATCACGCCGTCGTAGATGCTGACGCCGTTCTGCACCTTGACGCGGTCGCCGATGACCGCGGTCTTGGCGACGTAGCAGCCCTGCCCGAAGACGCAGCCTTCGCCGATCCGCGCGCCACCGCTGATGTGGCAGAAATGCCAGATCTTCGTCCCCGCGCCGATCCGCGCGCCGTCGTCGACGATACTGCTGGGATGAACGAACCAGTCGGTGGCATTCACGGCATTCTCCTGAACAAGTGCATCATATGGATGCCGGATGCGGAAGTAAAGAGAAGCGATAACGGAAGCGCTTCTGCTATGGGCGCAGCTACAGGAGTTCACGCAGGATCGCTTCAAGGCGCCGGCAGAACAGTTCCCTCGATTCGGAACCGTGGAGATGCCGGCGGTATTCCCGCTGCCCGTTCGCCGCAATCGCTTCGGCCGTGTCGCCGGCCAGCAACTCTCGAAGCGTGTCGGAAAAGTCCGCAAGATCCCAGCGAAACGTCCGGCAGGTCTCGCCGTCGCGGTACCAGTCAGGCCACGTCTCCATGTGCGTCATGTCGGGTTTGAAGAGTGCCGCGCCGAAGCGCATAATCTCGTAGTCGCGGTATGCCATCTCCCCCCAGCCGAAGGGGGAGACGCCGACGTGCGCGGCCCCCATCTCGTCGAGATACGCCCGTCGCGAGACCGGATCGGTGACGACGTCGAAATCATTCTCCAGCAGAGCGGCAACGCGGTCGCGCTGACAGGTGATCAGCTTTCGTCCGTGACCGCGCGACATGCGGCAGGTGACCGGCACCGGTCGCGACGGCTTCGCGGGCGATCCCCCGAGAACGAAACGCGAGAGGAAGGGGCAGAAGCGCAGCAGCTTGTTGGCCAGCGTGGCGTGTCGCCCCCAGTTGCCCAGCCCGCTGTTCCACAAGACCCGCAGGCGATCCAGATGCTCCGCGGGAACAACGGAGGACGGTGGCGAGTCGGCCGGATCGATTCCCCAGGTCCGGTGATAGTAATCGGTGAAGATGCGGTCGCCCACGAACGGCTGCGCATACTGCTCGCGGTCGCGCAGGAGTTGCAGCGCGAAATAGCGGTCGACTTGCGGCAGAATCTCGACGTGCATGGTGCCGGTGCTGTCGGTGGTGTCGAGCCAGCAGACGCGTTTCGCGGTCTTCCGCGCCTCTCGAAGGTACGGGATCGCCTGCGCGTGCGACTCCGACCACGGCCCGCGGGCGAACTTGCTGTCGACAAAGAGGATGTCGACGGCGGGGCGCTCCGCGTCCAGCGCGTGCAGGATGCGGACCTCGATGCCGCGCGCGGCCAGCGCCCGGCGGTGAATCCGCAGCGGCGCGTGTACCGCCACCGAGTTCGGCGCCGTCTCCGGCGTCAGCCAGCAGGTCCGGATCATTATGCCAGAACCTCTTCGTACAAGGTTTCTACTCGATCTCGGCGAGAATGCGCTGTAGCGTTGCAGACGAGATCACATGTTCGTTATGCGTATCATCCATGAACAAGTCGTATGAACCGGACGTGAGAGCTTCTACTCGTTCCTTGACGATCGGGGCGTAGGTTTGCCACTTTGTGCCGGCGAAACACGCCGGATCGAACTGGTTGATTACCTGAATCTGCCTGCGGCCCTTGCCCCATGCGCCCAGAATATAAATCTCCAGGATAATTGACGCGGGTGTAGATATCCGGAGCCGTCTGCTCGTAGTCACCCCAATCGCGCTTGGAGTTCGAGCGGAGGTAAATCGTATACGAGCCGGCCACGGGAAAGCTGTAACGAATCCGTTCATCGATCGCGGCCATTAGGGTGGTTGTCCAGCCACCGCCGGAGATGCCGAGCATGGAGATGGATTCATACGTCCGTTCACTCGTGAGGTGGTTAAGGACGATCACCACCGGAGCGAGAAGGTACTGCATCGGATGGCCTTTTTCGGGCGTGAGGAAAGCCATCTGGTCGTGTCCGGTGAGTTTGAGTCTGCCGATGTGAGGCACGTCGACGGCGGGTTGGTTATTCAAGCCCTTCAGCGGCATACAGAAGGCGACGACATCGAAGCCATGGGCCAGCAACTCTCGAATCGTTTCCTTGCCACGGTAAAAATCGACCATATGCCCCTGATGGTAAAGAACGAGCTTGTTCTCTGGCGCGGCGGGGTGGAAGTGATAAACCCGGGAGACGAGGCTGAAGTCCATCTCTACGGTGAAGCGGTCGATGCGCTGCAGCGCCGCGAGATCGTCGTACCGTGCGTCGACATAATCTCGGTTGATTATGGCCGGTTTTCCGGCCGGAAGGCCGGGCGAACCGAAGATGAGCGAGACGAGTTCCGCGCGCTTGGACGCGGCGTCTTCGGCCGTGCGGATGGCGATAAGGTTTTCGACGTCGGTGAGGCGATATTCGGGCGGTGTCTGCAGGAAGCGTGGATCGATCGGCTCTTCTTCCTCCTTCTTTTCGCGGAACCGATCATGGGGCGGCCACTCCCACAGGAAGATCCCTGAACCGTAAACGCCTGTTAGCAACGCAATAACGAGAAGTAGCGCGCGACGTCTCCCGAATTCTTGCCACATGATCAATAGACTCCCCTATTGCCGCGATTCATGTGAAAGCATTCGCCAGACAACGTTTTGCTTGTTTGTCAATCAGTCGCGACCGACAGCCGCAAAGGACAACGCCTGACGTGTTGGGCCTGGCATGGCGGTTGAAATGACGGCAGCATTTTCCTTTCATTATCCGCTTCGTTTCAGCCTTTTCGCTCATTGTCGTTCAGGCACTCCGACCGATCTCAAGCGTCAGTTTTTCCGCTTCCTAGCATACGCGCGAGCGCATCGGACAAGGTATCGAGCGCCTCCGGGCCGGGAAGCGACACCGTGAGCTCGAGCCGACCGTCCTCGGTCTTTTCCAGGCACTCGGCCAGTCCCTGCTTGATCTCGTCGGCCTGTCGGCGCGCGGCGTCCGAGGGCTGCGGCGCCGGCAGCATCTCGCCCAGGAATTGAAACGCGGCGCTCAGCAGTTGCCCGCCCGCCGCTGCCACGCGCTCGCGCCGGGCCAGGGCTGCGGCCTCCGCCTCCCGCGCGGCTTTCTGGCTCAGGTCCGTTTCGGCTTCGGGCTTGGCGCCGAGGAGAACCTCGAGCCGCCGCTTGAGCTCCTCCATGCTGCTCTCGAAATCGACGCTGTCGATCTCGCTGTCCACGTCGAGCGCGGCGGCGGCCAGTTCGTGCTTGGCCGAGAGCGTCGCCAGCAGATTCTCCTCGATCGTGCCTTCGGTCACGAGGATGTACACCTGTACCGGTCTTTTCTGGCCCATGCGATGCGCGCGGGCGATGCGCTGCTCCAGCACGGCCGGATTCCACGGCAGGTCGACGTTGATGACGGTGTTGGCCTTCTGGAGATTCAATCCCGTCGCGCCGGCATTGGTGGCGATAAACAACGTGCAGTCGGGATTCTCCTGGAATTCGTGCATCAGGGCCGAACGCTTCTTCTGCGGCACCGATCCGTCCAGGCGGACATACTTCAGCTTCCGCTTTTTCAGGAGCGTCTCGATCAGATCGAGCATGGTCGTCCACTCGGAGAAGAGCACGATCTTCCGATCCTCTTCCGCGCAGAGACGATCGAGCAGTTCGTCGAGTTCGGCCAGCTTGGTGGAATAGCTCGGTTCCTGCTTCTCGATCAGGAACGTGCTGTCGGCGGCCATGCGGCACATCAGCAGCGCCTTGCGCAGCCGCAGCAAATCCATTTCCGTGATAAACTTCTTGCCGACGATCTGGCTGACGATCTGCATGTGCGCCCGATGAAGCGAGAGTTGCTCGTCGCTCGGCGCGATACGCAACACCTCGGTAGTCCGCGGGGGCAACTGGCGCATCACCGACGCGCGGGTGCGCCGCAGCAGCACCGGCTTCAACGTCTCGCGCAACCTGTCGAGATTCCTGTAGCCGAGTATCTTGCCCTTCTCGTCCGCCACGCGATGACGATTGAAGAAGCGGAAGGCCGGTCCCAACCGCCGGTCGTCGATAAACCCGACGACGGAGTACAACTCGCCCAGACGGTTCTCCATCGGTGTGCCCGAGAGCACCAGGGCGAAGGGCGAGGAGAGGCTCTTGATCACCTGGCTCGTCTTCGCCTCCCAGTTCTTGATGCGCTGCCCCTCGTCGAGAACGATCAGGTCCCAGTGCGCGCGCTCGATGGGCAGGAAGTCGCGCAGCACCTGCTCGTAATTGCAGATGGTGAAGAAACAGTCCTCGCCGTATTGGCGCGCCCGCTCTTCGGCGCTGCCGAGTACGATCCGCGCGCTGCGGTCGGCAAACTTCCGGATCTCGTCAAACCACTGCGATTTGACCGACGCCGGGCAGACCACCAGCACCTTGCGGATGTCGACCTCGCGCGCGAGCAACTCCGCCACGCCGATGCCCTGAATGGTCTTCCCGAGTCCCATGTCGTCGGCGAGAATCGCCCGCCCCGCGCCGACGGCGAAGGCGATTCCGTCGAGCTGGTACGGAAGGAGTTCCGTTTTGAGCAGCGATTTGCGCAGTGGATGCTTTGCGGGATCTCTGCGGATGGCGGCGACGGTTGTTTCGATCCGGTCCTGGAACAGCCGATGCTGTATGAATTCTTCCGCATCGGGATAGATCGTCACGTCATGGCCGGCCGCTTCCAGCTTGCGAATGCGCCCGAGAAGGTCGTGCATGTCGGTGACCGGACGCTTGGCCAGGGCGCCGGCGATGGACTGGACCTTCTTGTCCGGCTTCTCCGGCAGAAGCAGCCGCAATTCCAGCTCGTCGCCGTGGATGAGATGCACCTCGATCTGTCTGCGGCGGTACGGGCGATTCCTGACCGCCGCGAGGAACCGCTTCCTGACCTTCGCCAACGCATGCAGAATATGCTTGCACGTGCCGAGCGTGTTCTTCCTGAAATCCGGGCACGAGCAATACGACTCGCCGTGTTCCCACCCCCGAAGCGCAACCCGGTAGGTCTTGCCCGAGGCGGCGCTCGTGACGACGTAATCGGTCCACATCGTCTTCGGATCCATCGACCGCAACGTCATCTTCTCGCTGCGGGCGCGCTCCTCCCGTTCGGCAAGCGCCTGTCGGACAAGCTCCTCCTCGCTCAAACTCTCCACCGGAGCGCGTTCCGGGGGCGGCGCGGCCAGGCCGAGCGCCGTCTTTTCCTCCAGAATCAGCGAAAACGCCGCGCCGATATGCTCGCATACGCCGTGGCAGGCCGTACAGTTGAAGTGCAGGCGTTGCCGACGCTCTGCCATCAGCGTTATGGTTGCGATGGCGCCGGGGAGATTGAGGCGGAAGAGGTCCTCGCCGAGAAAAACCTGCCGGTTCATGTCGTCGATCTCGAAGGTGCCGCCCGCGCGAATCAGCTTCTCGCCTTCTTCGCCGAGCAGCTTGCAGACTTGCGTGTACGTCAGTCTCGAAAGGCGGTCGCGAAGAGTCAGTTCCGCGGTCGATTTGGTGGTCATGCCGGATCCTCGTGGCCTATAAAGGTATCGGGTTCGCGTTTGAGGATAGTGTATACGGGCGCGCCCGAAGAATCAACCAACGCCGAAAAGCCCCCGACATCCCGGCCATCATTTGCCTTGAACCGCGAACCGGCCTTCCTGTTCCCCGGACGACGCCTGTTGTATTCTGACTCCGCTTTACGCCTTGCCAAAGCGGACTGCAAACGGGACTGGAAAAGCGCGGGCGAAGCGAAACGAATCGAGACAAACTCGGACGGAGGAGTTGACAAGCGTAACGGTTTGCAATGTCGCGTGACTCGGAGAGACCTGTTATAAGTCGTTTTATTGGAGCGAGTTGAAAGGTTGGAGCGGGCGGGGGGAATCGAACCTCCGTGTCCAGCTTGGAAAGCTGGGGAGGGGAATGCGTAGC
>CAYWFP010000106.1:0-12493 GCA_964457365.1 uncultured Planctomycetaceae bacterium | reverse complement strand
GCTCTGCGTGAAGTTACTGCTTACCGTCGGCGGATTCGCCGGCGGCCGCGGCACCTCGTCCACCGGCAAGGGCCCCGATGCGCGCAGTTTCTCTACCAACATATCGATGCGCGCACAGGCTTTCTCGTAGGCGTTGGCGGGCTCGTCAGCGCCACAATCGGCATGAACGACGACCTTGCAGGTTTTGTTGACATTATCGAAGATCAGCATGGCATCGTAGATGCCGAGGTAGATCTCGGGAAGCCCGAGCGAGCGTTTCGGCGGATGCGGCAGGTTCTCGACCGTACGTACGACATCGTAGCTGAAATACCCGACCGCGCCGCCTGAAAAGCGGGGCAACTCCGGCAGGTGAATCGCTTCGTATGTGCGCATCAGCTTATCCAGCTCGTCGAGCGGATCGATTGTCTCGACAGTGCGAATCTCGCCGTCGGCGGGATGAATGATATCGATGGTCGATCGGCCATCGCGGAGTTCGCTCGCACGGAAGATCGTTGTCGGGTTCACGCCGAGAAAGCTGTAGCGCCCGATCTTTTCTCCGCCGGTGACCGACTCCAGAAGAAATGCCGGTCCTTCTCCTGTCAGACGAGCATACGCCAGGACCGGCGTCAGCATATCTCCCATGAGTTGGCGATAGACCGGCACCAGTTTGCCACGTCGAGAGATTTGGAGAAAGTCCGCGCGTGCGGGAGAGTACATGCGATCCGTCCTCGAAGAGCGTCTTCCTCGCAAATGCGCAAATTTTGCCAGATTAAGTATAGAAAAGAGGAAAATGCGCGCAAGGATTTTACGAAAATCGCCGGCAGGATTTCGACGCCCTTCGCCGGAAGCTGGGAGAGACATTCGATGCGACAGGTGTCGGTTCAGAAGCCGTCCCGGGCCAGGCCGTAATAAGGAAGACGCAGTTGGACCGGTTTGTGCGGCCCCATGGGAAAATAAATTTCGCCTCCGACGAAAGCCGCCAGCGAGCGATAGCCTTTCGAGCAGCTCAGAATCTTGTTGTCTCCGGCGTGCATTGTCTCGAAAGGCTTGAGTCCGCCATTTTTGAGCAAGCCGTCGTAGCAGAGGTTCTTCTTGCCGAAGTCGAAGTTGAGAAAGGTATGCGCGTTGCCGAAGGCCTTCATCTGCAGGTTGCCGCGGCAGATGCGGATCGGGTGCACCCCGGCGTATCCGGCGTCGGCGAAGATGCATCCGATCATCTGCGAGATTCGGATGCAGTCGGTCTTGCCTGCGGCGAGCGACGCGTGCAACGTCCACAAGCCGCCTTTGTAGTTTTTCTGACCGCCGTACCATTGGTGAACCAGTTCATACGCGGCCTGTGCCGCTTTCTCCGGTTTGCCCTCGACCTCGGCCGCCCAGGCAACGACTTTCGGATGATAACGGTCGGCTGCGCTGGTCGAGGCCGCGAACGCGCCTTGGGAGATATGGATCACTTCCATCACTGTGCAGACGTCCGGGTTCCTGTATTGTTTGAAGAAACGATTCAGGCTTTCAGCCAGTGATTCGACCTGATTCTCTTCGGCATAGCGCCAGAGATTACCGTTGAGCGTGCTGATTTCGTACCGCGTCAAGGGAATCTGCGCCAGGAGTTCTCGATGCTTGTCTTTCGCCTGTGCGCGCATCAACTCCGCGAACGCCGATCGGTATGCGGGCATGACGCAGAAGAGCGTTTCCTGCTGCGACATCCGCCCCATCGCCGCGGTCTCGGTCTCGCTGATCTGATAGAAATCGGCGAGCAGGTAGTCGACCATGAGCGCGTCCTGGTAGCTCAGAACCTGCAGCGAGATGCAGCCGGGCAAACGCGCGAACATGAAGTTCTGCCAGCGCCCGCCTTGCTGCTTGATCATATTCTCCAGATTGTTGATGCATGGATCGGCGGTATGGAAGACCACGGCCAGATCCTGAAACCACTCCGTCTGCAGATCGACCCAGCGCAGCAAGTCGGCCAGCCTGGCGGCTGCGCCAAATGCTTCACCCGCCCAGCGGGCGGCATCTTCGGCCTTGCCGGCTTCGACCGTGGCGGTCAACTCGCACAGGCTGAAGCTGAGCTCGTCTTCTCCATTGCCGGCGAAACGCGTTTCCTTCATTATCTCCAGCTTCTTCTCCATCGCCTTGCCGTCTGCCAGCCCCAGCCAGACTGCCTTCAGTCCCAGTTCCACTGCGATGGCTTTCTCCAGTAACGGCGCGTTCTTCTTCCGGTATTCGCCGGCTGTTTGCGCCATGCCGTCCACCGCCGCGATCACGTCGGCCACGTTCTTGCCGTTCACGACCTTGCCGAAGTACCAATTGCACATCTTGTCGCCGTAGCTGCCGCCGCCGGGCATGGGAGTGTATTTGTGATTCTCGTAACGCCAGCTTGCCGAACCGGGCGCGCGGTCGGCCAGCAGCGTCGGCTTGACCAGGGCGACCAATTCCGCGGCCTGATCGCAGGCGGTCTTCCAGCCTTCGGATGCTTTGGGCAGTTCTTCCGGCTCTTCCGCCAGCATCTTTTTTTTGCCCGAAGGGGCGAATGCCTTGCCGCCGCGGTCCCGCGCGAAAGCTTCGTGCGGGACGACCAGAGCCGCCAAGAGCAGGAACAATGCCGTGAGGTGGCGTTGTGATTTCATGGTAGGCGCCCTTTCGTCTTTGGTTCCGGAAACGACCGGGTTACGAAATATGCATTACTATTTCTTAACGCAGAAAGCGTTGATTTACAAGCAGAATGACGCAGAATTCGCCGATTCTTCACGAAACGGGGATTTTGAAAATCGAAACCGCTCGAATGAAGACTTGACGCCGGGCTGTGAAACGGGTAACCTGATGCTGTTCAGAACAATCAACGCGGTACCACGGCGACCGGAGACGGCCGCCTTCATTATGTCAGGGCGAAGGCGCAATGCGCTGCCCGGGAGGAACTGCAATGCACGAAGAAACCCAGGAAATCACCGACATGATCTTGCAGGCGCGCGAAAAGGCCTACAAGGAAACGAGCAACGAACCGGAACCCGATCTGACCAAGCCGCTCGATTGGCCGATCGAGTGTACTGTCGGCCCGGGCCTCGAGGGCGCCATCGCCTGCGAGACCAAGATCGGCTACGTAAACGGCACCAAGGGGTGGCTGATCTACCGGGGACACGATATCTTCGATCTCTGCGCGTACGGCACGTTCGAAGAGACGGCGTACCTGCTCGTCAACGGCAAACTGCCCAACGAACAGCAGTTGGCCACCTTCAAGAAAAAGATGATCGAGCATCGTCATCTGCCGAATACGTTGCGCATGATGATGTCCTTCCAGGTACAGAGCATGAACCCGATGGCGGCGCTGCGTATCGGGACGATGATGATGCGTCAACGATTGACGTGGCGCGATCTGGACTCCGGTGCGCCGAACCCGACCACGGCCATCGCCGCCGACGAGGACTCCATCCCCATGGAGACCACGCCGATAGGTGGGAAACACGCGATCTACGAATTCAAGACCAAGAAAAAGGAACGCCCCGACGACGCACGCGAGATAACCGACGACGCACAGAGCGCCGAGAGCTGCTATCACCTCATTGCCGGTGTTTCCACCATATGCGCGGCTATCGCGCGGTTGCGCAACGATCACCTGCCGATCGAACAGGACCCGGAACTGGGCTACGCGGCGAATCTGCTGTACATGATGACCGGGCGGAAGCCGACGCCGATCGAGGAGCGCATCATGGACGTGGCGCTCATCTTGCATGCCGACCACGGCATGAACGCCAGTACCTTCGCTTCCATGGTCGTCGCCTCGACGCTCTCGGACATCTACTTCTCCGTCGGCGCCGGCATCGCCGCACTGAACGGACCGCTGCACGGCGGGGCCAACGAGCAGGTCGTGCGCATGCTGCACAAGATCGGCGGTCGAGACAACGTCAAGGGCTGGGTCGACAAGAAGCTCAAGAAGAAGGACAAGATCATGGGCTTCGGTCATCGCGTCTACAAGGCCTACGATCCCCGCGCGCGCGTGCTGGGGCCGCTGGCGCAATTTCTGGCCCGGGAGAACAAGGGGGCTTGGGAGCTGTTTCAGACCGCGACACTCCTGGAGAAGGAAGTCGTTGGTGCGCTCGGCAAAAAGAATATCTTCCCTAATGTCGACTTCTACAGCGGCTTGGTCTATACGTGTCTGGGGATTCCGCCGGAGTTGTTCACCCCTATCTTTGCCGTTTCGCGTACCGCCGGTTGGGCCGCCCGGATTCTGGAATACATGCGCAAGAACCGCATCTTCCGCCCGCGGGCGATGTATACCGGTTCGTTCGACAACGCATACACCCCACTCGAAGACCGCGGAAAGAAAACCGGGAAATCCTGATTCTTCATGCTTGTCCCGAATGCCGAAAGTCCGTGCGGTTGCACGGGCTTTTTCACTTCTCGCTTTGATCGAGACCTGAAGGTATAGTGTAGAGGCTCACGGTTGACGCGAGAAGGGTCGTGCCGATGGCAACGGCGTGGGCGATTTCCGAGTGCGTCACCCAGGCGTTCATGCCCAATTCGCGCGGCCAGCGCGAGTAGAACAGCTGGCAAGCGCCGTCGTCCTCGACCATGCTGCCGCCCCAGATGTACCAGTCCGGATCGCTGAAACGACTGTGCCGCGGAACGGGTTCAAGGCGCATAGAGATCGTCGATTTCGTTGGCGATGTCGGTATCGATCAGCAGGCGCAACGAGTCGGTGGCGGGCGGCAATTGCGGCACGATGCGCGCGGTCGGATCGGTCATGGACTCGTGTCCGGAAAACTGGACGAAAACGTGGCGCGATTATAGCGCCGCGCGGTTCGAAGGCAAGGCGTTCTTCTCTCACGAAAAGCGCCTCGGCGGCGGCATGCGTCTGGCGTGAATTGACCTACGCCGCGGTCTCCGGCTGCATGCTCGATTTGCTGATGACGTCGTAGCAGTACTGCAGGTCCTCCTCCAGGGAGTGTATCTTCTGCTTCAGTGTTTCTTCGTTCCGCCCCATCGCCTCGAGCTTGGCCGCCAGTTCGTCGCGCTCCTTGCGGATGCCCTCGAAGTGGTGCTGCATCTCGGCGTGGCGCTTGGCCGCGCGGGCCTTCTCCTTCTCCAGTTCGTACGCCAGCTTCTTCTCCACCTGCCCGCGGCTGGCTTCCTTCTTCTCGAAGCTCTCGGTGGTCTCGCGCAGCATGCGCGCGGCTTCCTCGCGCGCGCGGGCCGCGCCGGCGAGCTCGGCCTCCAGTTCCGCGCGGTCGTGATCGGTCGCCTCCTGCAGGTGCTCGATCTCCTCGCCGGCGGTCTTCAGCTCCGCCGCCAGCGCGGTCTTCTCGCGGCGCATCTCGTCGAGCCGGCGCTGCTGGTCTTCGATCTCCCGGCGCAACTCGGCGATAGTGCCCTCGTGACGCTGCACGGCGATCCGGCTTTCGCCCAGTTCCGTCTCCAGCGACTGGCACTTCGCTTCGGCGCTCTCGCGCTTCTGGCGCGCGTCTTCCAACTCGCCCTGACGCTGCTGTAGCTCGTGCTGCCAGTGCGCCTGGTCTTCCATACGCGCCTTGCGGATCTCCTCGAGCTCCGTCTGCTGCGTCGCCTGCTTCGTCTCCAGTTCCTCCACGCGCTCCTGCGCGCTCGCAAGCCGGTCCCGCAGGTCGTCGCGCTCGCTCCGCATCAGGTCGTGCGCGCGCATGGCCTCATCGTGCTCCTGCGCGAGCTTCTTCTTCTCCTCCCGTACCGCTTCGAGCGTCTCGGTCTGTTCGGCCAGGCGCGCGGTCGCCTCGTGGCGCGCCTCCTCGAGCTTGGCCACCTTCGTCCGCGTCTCGGCCTCGGCCTCTTCGAGCTTGAACTGGAGCGCCGCGTAATCCTGCCGCGCATCCAGGAGCAGCCCTTCCATGCGCTCGCGCTCGGCGCGGTCTTCCTTGGCGCGACGCCGTTCTTCCTTGGCGTCCTGGCGCGTTGCCTGGACTGCCTCCTCGAGCTGGATCGATTTCTCCTGTTCGCGCTGGTAGGCCTCTTCGAGTTCGCGGTTGGCGCAGGTGATCTCCTCGATGACGCGCTCGGCGCCGTTCAGGGTCTCCTGCGTGGCCAGAAGCTGTCCGGCCAGTTCGGTCTCGCGCTCGGCGGACTCGGTCTTGACGCGTTCGAGCTCCTCGCGCGCCTCGCGAATGCGCTGGTCCATCTCTTCGCGCAGAGCCGCTTCGCGCGACTCGTGACGCTGGCGCGCCTGTTCGCTCTCCTGTTGCACCCGCTGTTGCTCCGCCTCCATCTCCTCGGTCCGCTGCTGTAGGCTGGCCAGGGCCTCGGAGAGCTCGTTGCGCTCGATCGTCACCGCTTCGGCGGCCTCGTTGAGTTCGTCGAGCTGCTTCTTATGGAGCTCGCGCTCGTGGGTGAGAAGCTTCTTCACCGAATCGTGTTTGGCGCGAATCTCCTCGACCTTCTCCTCGGCGCGACGGGCGGTCTCGGTCAGGTCGTACTGCCGCTGCTGCGCGTCGGCGAGTTCGACTTCGTATTCCTGGCGCATCTGTTCCATCTCGCTCTGCCGCGCGGCGCCCTCGCGCCGGATCTCCTGCACCTCCTCTTCGTAGCCAGCCAGTTTCTCCCACGCCGCGCGCGCCTCCTGCTGTTGGGTCTGCACCTCGGCACGGGCCTGCTGCAGCTTCTGCGTCAACTGCTCGTAGCGCTCGCGTTCGACGCACAGGCTCTTCTTCAACTCCTCCTGCCGCTGGAGCTCCTTGCTCAACGCTTCGCCCGCGTGCTGGCGCTCCTCCTCGTATTCCGCCTGGCGCGCCCGGTAGGACTCGGCCAGTTCATCACGTTCATGGAGCGCGGCCTGCGCCTGTTGCTGTGCCTCCTCCAACTGGATCTGCACGGAGGCGAAATCCTGCCGCGCCTCGAGCAGGAGTTCCTGGAAGCGGACCTTCTCGGCGTGCTCGTCGTCGGCGAGGCGGCGCTGTTCCTCGGCCTCGCGCAGGTTGCTCTGCAGGGCTTTCTCGTGCCGTTCGACGCGCTTGCGCTCGCTGGAGAGCTGGTCTTCGAGCATCTGGCTTCCGTTGAGCTGTTCCTCGAGTTCCGCCTTCAGGTGCGCCACCTCCGCCTCGAGCCGGCGGACCTTGTCCTTGAGATAACTCTTCGACGCCTCGGCGGCCTCGTCGGCGAGAGCGTCTTCTTCCACGATCGGGTCGCTGGCCTCGTCGGCTTCCTCGTTTTCATGCGAAGGCGCGGGAGGCGACATCTCGCATTCGGGCGGCAAATCCGCCTCGTCGCCGGTCTGGAACGAGGCCGAGAGTTGCGACTGGAGCGCGTCCTCGAACACGAAATCCTCGATACTCGGTGGCACAACGTCGTTGTGGGGCACATCGGCCGTGGGGGCCGGTTCGGGTTGGCGTTTTCTGCTGTGCACCTTGAAGAGATGCCCGCAGTTCTCGCAGGCGATTTTCCGGCCGATCATCTCCGGCTTCAGGGCGATGGTTTCTCCGCACTTGCAACGCGCATTCATCCTTGTGTCCCTCCACGTGAATCCGTTACGCACCCTCGCGCGCATGACCAATTCTGTAAGCTCTCTCACGTTATCGACCGTTTTGTCCGGGGACTGTTGATTATCGGAAGCGGTTTTTACGGTTTTTGTTGATCGGCAATTTCCCTATACGGCGAGTTCGTTTGCAGGCTCGTGCAGCAAGTGTCGATATATAGGCTGTGGCGTCGCCACCAATGGGCGGCGTATCATGCGTGGATATCATTCAGACTGAGGGCAAGACGACGAATGAATGGCGCCAACGACCAGCAGAGCGAGAGCAAGCAAGTCCAAGAGGGACATGGCATTACGCCGAAATCCGCAAGCGGACCGGAAACCGGCGCAACCATTCCCGAAGCGCTTGCGGCGATTTGCCGGGAACTCGGGATCGAGCAAGCCGGCGCTGACGGCACGCTATTTGGGGGCAATCAGACGTTGGCGATCCAGGCATCTTTGCGCCTGCGCCGCGCCTTCGGCGTAATGCCGGGAAAAGACGCTCTGCTGGCACTGACCTCTCTGGAGGCTTTCGCGCACCTGGTTGTGCCGCAACCGGAACCGACCGAAACGCCGGAGAACGTTCAGTCATCCACGACAACACATGAACCCGAAGCCCGGCAAAATAACGCTGAGACCGCACCGGAGCCCGCGACTGCCGAAGAAGAGCCGGAATCCGGCTCCCAGCTCGGATCATCGCCGGAACTGCAACCCGATCCGGCCGAGGTCTCGGCCGCACGCCTGATCGACAAGGCATTGGCCGAGGACCGTGCCGCGAACGATGCTGAAGACGAACCCGGCGAATCTGCGGCGCTGCCCGGTTGTGGCGCCGTGCGGGATATCGAATGGGATCTGGAGAAGTTGCTCCCGGAGGCATCGGAAGACGAGCCCAAGCGCAAGCCGACTACGCCGCCGCTGGCGAGTCGCCTCGGATCGGCCTGCCGCGACGCCTGGTCGACGGCCTCGATCTGGCGTCTGCCGCCCGCGAAGCGTCTGCGCCGGTTTCTGCCGCTGCTGTCGTTGATGATCGTACTCGTGACTGGCGGCATCTTCGCGTTCAATCTCGCGGCCAATTACCGAACGCTTCACACCGACAACGTCGCGCCGGCCGATCCCAGCAGCACAACGGCGGCAACGGGCGCAGACAACCGCCCAGCCGGATCGGCGGAGGCGCTGGACAGGCCGGTCGATCGCGAACCCGAGTCGATCAGTGCTTGTGCGCCGCAATCGCCTGCGGAGAAATCGGCCAAGGAACAGGAAGAGAATACGCAGCCGAACCAACTCGTCATCGACGTGCCGCCGGCAATGCGTGAAAGCAAGGATGATGCCGAGGAGATGCTGCCCGATATGCCCGTCGAGGAGAATGATCTCTGGCCCGAAGCGCCCGCGCTTTCGGGTCTGGACGAGCGGAAACCGGCGGAATCCGAACCGGTTGCCGCCGCCAAGCCGGTCACGGCACTCGCGGAAGCCGATCAGGCCGCACCGCTCGGCGAATTCGACCCGCAGCCCAATGGCGAACCGGATCTGCCGGAACCGTCGATCGAACTGATCGAGGCAACGCCGAAGTCCGATTCGCCGGTGGCTTCACCGGTCTCTACATCCACGAAACAAACCCCGGAAAATCGGTCCGCTCCGCGCGCGCGCGTGCGGCCGTCTCCCGACGAAGTGGCCAGCGGCGTAACGCCCGGGCCGGAAGCACCCGACCGCAGCACGCGCAATTTCGAAGCCGGGTTGGCCAAAGTGCTCAACGCCGATTATCCTGGTGCCGTGGCCGAGTTCGACAAGGTACTGGCCCTGGAGCCGGAGTCGGCCGAGGCGCTGATCAATCGCGGCTCGGCGAAGTACTCGATGGCCGATCACGAAGGCGCCGTCGGCGACTGCACCGCGGCGCTGAAGATCCGGCCGGGCGAGGCACGGGCGTACTGCGTGCGCGCGCGGGCGTTGATGGCGCTGGGCAAGCTCGAACAGGCGGCCGCCGACTGCGCCGCCGTGCTGAAGACCACGCCCGATCACGCCGAGTCGCTCTGCAACCGCAGTGTCATCCGGCAGATTCAGGGCGATCACGAAGGTGCGCTGGCGGACCTGAACCGTGTCGTCGAAGCTCATCCGCGAACTACTGACGCTTATCTTCTGCGCGGTGTGACGCGGCAAATGCTCGGGAAGCACGATGAAGCAATAGCCGACTACACCCAGGCGATCCAACTAAACCCAAAGATGGCTTCGGCTTACACCAACCGTGCGCTGGTCTGCGAAAAGCAGCACAACCTGCGGCAAGCGCACGCGGATATCGAGAAAGCGATCGGGTTGACGCCGGACAACCCGAAGCTTTACCGTATTCGCGGGAGGATCCGCTATTCACTAGGGCAATACGACGAAGCACACAAGGATCTCGATATCGCCGCCAATCTGGCGGAAGCAGCCGGGACAGACCGCGTCAGGACAGCGGAGAAATAGAGGTAACCTGTTATTGATAAAGCACTTGCTTGGTATTTGGCAGTCGAATTCTTGCTTCCGCGCTACGAAACGCAAACACTCCCGAATTCATAACGCATTTATATATATAGCGATACGGTAATACAGCCGCGATCTCCGCGGCTTTTTATTTGACAAAATAGCTTATGATAGTATATAATAGTCAGTAGACTACTTGGTAGTAAAGGATCGCTAATGAGCGTTTATGAGGGAGAACGAGATTCCTTGGCTGAACAAGACGAGCGCTGGTACACGGTCCGTCAGGCAGCGGATTATCTCGGCGTCAGCCAGCCGACAATCTTCCGTTGGATGAAGGACGGCACGCTCTCGTTCTACAAGGTCGGCAACGCCACGCGGTTCTCGCGCGACGGGCTCGACGCGGTGGTGAAGAAGACGACCGGCCGGCGCGAAGCCGAGGCGGTGCGCGCGCGCTGCATGGCGTGCGGACACGAAGTCCTGGTCGAGGGCGGAATGCAGAGCACGGGGCAGATCTACTTCCGGCCGGAGAAGACGAAGTTCTGGACATTTCTGGAGGCCATGGTGCCGCTGAAAGCCAAGGTCTGCACCGCCTGCGGTTACATCCAGATTCACGCCGACACCGACAAACTGACCCGTCTGATGCCGGAGGAGAAGAATGAGCCGGCGTCGTAGCGTCTTCGTTATGGCCGGAGAAGACGAAAGGCTAAGATCGCGGCTACGGACCGCGAACATGGTCCTAACTTTACATGATGACAAGGAAAGGAGACGCAATGGACGAGAAGGAGAAACGGCCGCTCGAACCGGTCGAGGAATACGAAGATGAGGGCATCGACTTCCGCGACTGCCCGACGTTCCGCAGCATGGTGACCAAGGCGTTCTGGCTGGCCGTCGCCGGCGGCTCGGCCGGCGTGTTGCTGGCCGTGGCCGCGGCGCCGCACGCCACGGCGGGGCGGATCCGCTCGGCCTCCTGGCCGCGCGCGCAGCGCCAGATGGAGATCGAGAAAGCGATCGCCGAAGCCGAAGGTGGCGACGTCCTCGACGAGCCGGAACGATGAACGCGCCGACGGCGCGCCCGGGGTGGCGGCGCTGGCTGCGGAAGCTCGAACGCGTATTCGCCGGTATCGGCATTATCCTGATCATCTATCATATCGCGTTCGAACTGACGGTCATCGTCTCCCCTTCCATGGCGCCAACGCTGCAGGGCACCGGGTACGATGACGGCGACTGGGTGCTGTGCGAGCGGCTCACCTACCGCTTCCGCGCACCCCGTCGCTGGGAACTCGTCGCCTTCTACAACCGCGAATCCCTGCACGTCATCAAGCGCGTCGCCGGCCTCCCGGGCGAGTCGATCTCGCTGCGCGACGGCCGCGTCGTCATCGGCGGCTCGGTCCACGAGACTCCGGTGAAGGTGCGTTACTACGCCTTCGGCCAGTTGCGTGGGAGCGGCGGCGTGGAGGTGCCGCCGGAGTTCATATACGTTCTGGGCGACGATTCGCGCGATTCGGCGGACAGCCGTTTCGAAGGGCCGCTGCCGCTGCAAGCGGTGCGGGCGCGGCCGCTGCTGCGCGTCTGGCCGCCCGAGCGCATCGGCTGGGTGAATCCCTGACAGATTCGGAAAGTGGGGACATCATGTACGACTACTACTGCCCGCGCTGCGGGTCGCGGCATCACAATAGCGATGTGGAATGGCTGCCGCCGAGCGATTACGGTTTCGTCTGCTGGGCGAGCCCGCTCTGCCGGGCCTGTCGCGGCATGCTGAAGCACGGCGCGATGCCGGTCCTGCGGTGCACGCTGGCTATCTCCGTCTTCGTGCTGTTCCTCTCGGGGTTCGTTCTCGGCGGGGGGATGGAGATCGCCGTTCTGGCCGGGACGATCATGGCGCTCGGCAGCCTCTTCGCCTTTCTGCGCTACGTCGGCGCCATCGCGATCCGGAAGCGTCGAAGCACGATGCACCACGAGTGAAGCAGGTGAACGCATACGCATTCCGATGAAGGAGAATCCCATGTGTCCGCGCCAAGCCGAACTCACCGCCGTCATTGTCACACTGTGCCTTCTGGCGTTGCTGATCGTCGGCTTTCTGTTGCCCGCGATGACGCGCGTGCGCACTCCCGCCAAGACCACCGACTGCAAATCCAACCTGAAGATGATCGGCCTGACCCTGATACAATACCAGAACGAATACGGCGGCATCTCCGACCGCGCGGGCGGCGGGTACGGAACCGCGAACGAGTGCGCCAGGCGCATGCACGAGTTGTACGGCAAGCGGCTCGACTACCTCCCCGATGCCGCGGTCTTTGTCTGCAAGGCGGCGAACGATGTCAAGGCGCGCGACCGCTGGGACGCGCCGGTCAATCCGCCGAAGACGAAATTCCACCTCGGCACGAGCTACGCCTTTACCCGGCACATGGACAACGCGCGTTCCCGCGCCAACCGCGACTCTAACAAAGATCTTTTTTGCATAACGCCCGGTTTCGAAGCAAGTTGACGGATAGCGATTGGCTGGGGCTGTTCGCGCCTGCTCTCGCGCTACGCCTACGGCACCGGACGGCAATTCCACGGCAAAACCGCAACCTGCCGGCGACTGGTTCTTGCCAAACC
>CAYWFP010000105.1:0-13226 GCA_964457365.1 uncultured Planctomycetaceae bacterium | reverse complement strand
AGGAACATGTTCATGCGGCAGAGCGCCCACGTGCTGCCGTTGGATTCCTGGCCGAAGAGGGCGAAGTTGGCGGAGGAGATCTCCTTGGCAACGCGGACGAGAAGCGAGC
Source organism: uncultured Planctomycetaceae bacterium (assembly GCA_964457365.1). Lineage (GTDB taxonomy): Bacteria > Planctomycetota > SZUA-567 > SZUA-567 > SZUA-567 > CAYWFP01. The sequence goes on along the minus strand of CAYWFP010000105.1, from coordinate 13,117 downwards.
CCGAGCCGCAGGCGGGGTCGCAGATGGTATCGCCGGGCTTGGCCTTAAGCAGCCGGGTCAGCAGCGTGGCAACCTCGCCGGGCGTGTAGAATTCGCCGCCTTTCTTGCCGGCGTCGGCGGCAAAGCGGCTGATCAGGTATTCGTAGGCGTTGCCGATAACGTCTTGATTGCCGATGCGGCTGGGCCGCAGATCCAGTTGCGGCTTGGCGAAATCCTCCAGCAGGTGGTTCAACCGACGGTTTCTGTCCTTGGTCTGCCCGAGATTCGGTTCGGAATTGAAGTCGATGTTGCGAAACACGTTCTCCAGTTTAGCCTTGTTGGCATCCTCGATGGCTTCAAGCGCGATATTGATCAACTCCCCGATATTGGATCGGGTTCGGCGTTCGTAGAGGCTGGCAAAGCTGGCAGGGAACGTTTCCTCAACCTTCCCTTTCTTGTCCCGGATCTCGACAACGGGCATGACGAAGCGTTCGCGTCCAAGAGCCCGCTGGACGCGATTCTCGTCGCCGTTGTACTGCTTCATATATTGATCGCGCTTGTCGCTCCAGAGATCCGACATGTACTTGATGAACAGCATCACGAGGATGTAGTCCTTGTACTGGGTCGGATCCAGCGTGCCGCGAAAGGTGTCGCAGGCATTCCAGAGGATGTCGTTGATCTCTTTCTGTGAAACAGTCGGGCTCATAGGGTTATTCCTTTTCCGTGCGAGCGGCCATTCGGCATGCAGCCTGGATCAGCAGTTCGCGTTTCTCGTCAAGACTGGCCTGCAGGCGATTCCGCTGCCGCCAAAGACAGATGGTTTTCTCAATTCGCTCCTGAACATGCCAAGCGGGAACCGCAACCTGCAGTTCCTCCAGCGTTGACCGGGCAATATATCCCATGCTCGTACCGCGCGACGCCGATTCCAATGCGGCCTGAACGTCCCACTGGTTAAGGAACCACGCGAGATAGCCGGGGAGGACGATCTCCGCGCGCGGTCGTATGATGTAAAACACGTTCGATGCCAAAACATCCTCCAGATCCAGCTCGACCAGATGGGCGCGATGGTCCTGGCCTCTGGCGGCCAGAAGAATATCCCCTCTGGTGATCCGATACAGATCCGGATTTCTTTCGGGGCGGAATCGAACCGTACCCTCCAGATGGAGGCCGCCTTCCGCCGCAATGTCCCTTGCCTGTAGCAGACGATGCGTGCCCGTTGCGGTCGAGCGAACCCGACTGCGACTCAGGTAGCCGGGCTGAACGCAGGCAATGTCGACCAGCCTCACACCGCAATCATTATTTGGGTCAGTAATATTCATACTGACGAATTATACCAAAGAGCGCACCCATGTCAAGATCATTATTTGTCAGTATTTGCTCTACTGATATTAACTTGTCGTTCGGCCATGCCGGAAAAACGCAACACAATTAAAATCAACGCTTTGCATGTTCGCATTGCGAAGCCGAATTTCTACGAACCCTCGTCATCACCTACGATCCCAACGCCAACCGGCTCCAATTCGAGTTGCCGGTTGAGCCAGGCCTCTCTTGCTGCGGGATCATCCTGGATGACCTTCTCGATGGCCTGGCTCTCCTTGAACTCGCGCGCTTCGGCTGTCAATGTCCATTTCGCCTTCAGTCCGAGCTTCTCGACCTCTCCCCGGATCTCTTGGATTCCGGCGCGGAAGAACTCCTTGCGGTGGTTGACCTTGTTCACCTGCATGAGCGCGAAATGACGGTGAAGCTGATTCTCCAGCGCCGGGGCATCCTCGGCCCAGATAAGTGCATGAACATCGAACTCGAACGGAACGCTTGAGTCCCCCAGTTCCTTTACGCGATCCAGAGGCTCAAGACGGCGCGTCAGGCCGATCTTGAACACGTCCTCCCCAAAGGAACCGATGTTCGAGATGATATAGACGTGACCCTGCCGGGTCTGCTGGGCCATGGAGATGGCCCGTTTGTTCTTTTCCTCGGCCTCCTGCAGTTTGGCCTCAAGTTCTCGCAACTGCTCCTCGAATTTGGCCCGCTGTTCTTCCGTGGCATCGGCCACCTGCTTCTGCGCCTTTTCCATCGCCTTGCGCAGCATGTCCTCTTCCTTCGCGGCGTCGCGCATGGCCTTTTCGTATTCGCGGCGTGCTTTCGCCTCCTCGCGCATCTGCTCCTTGATCCGGCGCTGCTCCTCCCGTTCCTGCAATTTAATCTCCTCGGCCACCGCCGCCCATTTGAGCTCGTTCAGCCGGGAGGCGAGATATTCCTGCGTGATCCGCGCATTGCGAAACGCGCTGCCGTTGTAGTTCACGAGATTGAAGGCATCGCGGATTTCCTGCTCCAGAGTTCCCGCGTTATCATGCTTCACCCGCGACAGGATCGAGTCCACCTTGCCGTTGAACGCGTCGGTTACGAAATTGATCGCCGTGTCACGGCGGTTGGCTTCGACGTAATCGCAGGCGGCGGCGGTGCCGTTGGTGACCATGGCCTTGGTCTGATCCCGCGCGGTTTTCAGGTTGCGCCCCGCGTCGGTATGGCTGAAATCGTCGGCCAGGTCATCAAGAAGGCTGCGGCTGGGTATGACATAACGATCGCCATATCCGTCGATGATGTTCTTCATCGCCTTGGCGGTCTTTTCATAGATCTCGGAATTCCGCACAACATCATAAGCCTTGCCTGCAATCTCCTCGGCGCGCCGGTTGGCGTCATCGATGATCTGGCTCGCCTGCGTCGTTGCCGAATCGAGGCGCGCCTTTGCCTCGTCCTGGGTCTCCCGGGCCTTCTTTCGCGCTTCGGATACAGCCTCCTTGCTTTCCTGCTCGGCCTTGACAATCTTCATGGCGGCTTCCTGTTGCGCCGCCTCCAGCTCCTCCTGTGCCTTACGCCGGAGTTCCGTGGCATGCTCGTTGGCGTCCGCGATTCCTTCGTATGGGGCAAGGCGCTCCTTTTCGGCTTTCAGTTGCTTTGCGTACTGCTTGTGCTTGCGAAGGTCGGCTTCCGTCTGCTCAAGCTGCCTGCTGGCGCGCCACCATAGGTATGCGACATAACCAAGCCCGCCGAGCGCGGCGATGGTCGTCAAGAAGAACAAAATAGACATGATTACCCCCTCATAACCGAATGCATAAAAGTGCCTGCGGAATCACCCACAACACGGCTCAATGACTATAGATCCTCATTCCAGAAAGCGCAACTCACTGAATTCATGACCCCGTCAACTCACGCGGCCCCATGCGCAGGCGCAGTTCCGGTTCGCGCTCCATGTGGCGGGGTTTGACCGGTTGTTCGTCAGTGCCCGTCCGGTTCATTCCATTGGGCACGGCATCCGGTCCGCCTTCCGCCTTCTCTTTCATCACTTTGGCAGTCATGCCGCCACCGCCTCCCGGGTGGGGCGCCCCCTGAAGACAATCTCCGCGACTGTTTCGGCGTCAGGCGTCTCTAACCCAATTCCGCACAAGTGACAGAGTCGAACGAAGCGCGCTGCTTCGGATGGATCGGTGGCGGGATCGAGCACGAGGTAGGCGACAGCCTCGCGGAACGCCTCGCCGCCTGGGCGGCCTGTCAGCATCTCCGCGCCAAGGTTCTGCAGAAGTGTGTCGGTTTCCTCGCACACCTCGCGGGATTCGATTAGTCCGATCAGTGCCTCATAGGCGTTTCGCATCAGGCAATCCTCCGACCACGGGATCAATCTTCTGGTGAGGGATAAATACAACGCCTGTGCCAGAACTGGCACGGAATCAGAGATCCACCGCAACACCTTATCATCACGCGGTTTGTGATCCGATACATTTATCCTTGCGCCGCAGCTGAAGAATGCAATAATTGATAGGTGAACTCACATTCTGCATGCGAAAGGGCGATGATGGCGGCGAAGAGAAAGAATGAATCCGTAGTGATCACCTCCTACGGGACCGATGGTGGGGCGGCAGCGGCAATGGCGCTGCAGATGGACAGCGCCGCGCGGATCGTGGTGACGAGCACCTCCCGTCTGGCGGGAACGCTCCGGGATCTTCGCGACTCCTGCGGCAAGGGAACGACCGTGGCTATCTGTGGCGTCGGGATCGGGGACGGCCTGGAGGCCACGCTGGACGCGCTGACCCGTCTCTGCCTGACCGGGGCGGAAGTGACCTGGTATTGCGGACGCGGGTATCTGGCCGAACACGAGGCCGAGATCTCGAAGCGGTGCTTCGCGGTGATGGACGACTACGCCAGCAACACGGAGGCTGTGTTCCGGCATACTAAACCTGCCAAGAGCAAACAGACCGCGCTGCTTCTTGGACTAGCCGCCGAATATGCCGCCAGGAAGAAGCCCGCCAGCGACGAGTATGCCTGGTGGCATGACTATGTCCAGGCCTCCGCCGCCCGGTACTTCCACTTCGGCGACGAAACTGCCTATCCCGAGTGCATCCGCAGAATGGCGGGGCTGGATCCGGTTACTTCCGCAGAGAAAGGTCTGGTCGATCAGTGGCGGCACCTCGCTGGCAAGACGCTGCCCGTCGGCAACAGCGCGGCCATGAAGCGTCTGCGCACGATGATCGGTCGGGTCGGCCTGATTGACGAACCGGTCCTTGTTCTCGGCCCCTCTGGTTCGGGCAAGGAGATGGTGGCCCGCCTGATTCATGAAGCCAGTTCCCGGGCGGGGAAGCCCTTTGTCCCGGTCAACTGCGCGATCCTCTCCACCAGCTCCGACCTGGCCCACGACCGTCTCTTCGGACACAAAGCCGGTGCTTACACCGGTGCGAAGGATGATGGCAAAGGGGCGTTTGAAACAGCCGATGACGGAACGCTATTCCTCGATGAGGTGGCGGAACTGCCGCTGGATGTGCAGACCCAGCTTCTGCGTGTGCTGGAGGAAGGTACGGTTTTGCCGCTCGGTACGATGGAACCCAAACCCGTCAACGTCCGCGTGGTCGCCGCCACCAACCGCAATCTCGCGCAGATGGTGGAGGAAGGCACGTTCCGGCTGGATCTGTACCACCGCCTGAATGTGCTCTCGCTGGATGTGCCGCCCCTCAGTGAACGTCGGGAGGACATGAAATCCATCGCCAATGCCGTGGCGCATCAACTCAAGGAAAAGGGCCATGACCTTAAACTTGGCAAAGCCGACTGGCAGGCCATCGACGCGTACGTTTGGCCGGGTAACATCCGCCAGTTCATCAACATCCTGAAACGGGCAGCCTACATGAAGATCCCGGTGGCCGATGCCCTCGCCACGGAGATTCGCCGTTCATCCCCCGTTGGTGATAACGCAGCCCCATCCGAAGCGATCGGCATTCCGCATCTGGACATCTTCTGGCCGACTGATCCCGACGTCATCACGACCGAGGACGAGGTGCGCAAGGCCTACATGCGCCGCTGCCTGGAGGTCTGCGACGGCAACTGGACGATGACAGCGCAGAAGTTAGGCGTGGCGATTAACACGCTCAGGAAGTGGTTGGACGCATAGAACCCGAACGGAAGGAGATTCCCCATGCAGAACATGAGCATATCCGCGCGCCTCATCGTGGCTTTTCTGATCTGCGCCACTCTCATCCTGGCCATTGCCGGAGTGAGCGCCATGGCTATCGAGCGGGTCGCCTCGGCCACGGAATGGGGCCGGGCCGAGACGGAGGAGCACCCCGAAAAGGCGGAATCGGTCAAGGGCGAGATCGCCCGGGCGGTGCAGTCCTCCCGCGTACTGGTGCTGACTGCCGCCATGCTCGGCTGCATGCTTTGCACCACGATGGGCGTACTCATGACCCGGGTCATCGGACAGCCCCTGCAGATCGTCCGTGCCCGGCTGGAAGAGCTGGCCGAAGGGAAATCCCCCGAGCGCCTGCCGTTCCCTGAGGAAAACCTCCGGCAGGACGATATGGGACGGATCATCCGGGCGCTGAACGCGCTCATCGATGCGCGCAAGGGACTCGATTCCTGACACGCGTCCGTTCAGCAGAACCCCGCCCGGCGGCGTGCCGTCGTCGGGCGGGTACGCACCATTCCGCAAGCCCGCCCGCCAGTCAATAAATGCTCTCGATCATCCGCAATCAATCAAAATCTGCACGCCTGCGGTTCCCGCAATCAATGTCGCCCCATCCCGCTTAAATTCCCGTAACGCCTTGCAATATAAGCCGAACGGCATCCGGCCTGAATTGATACGCAAACTGGCACGCAGATTGTCATGTTTCCTCCGTGCGTGACCGAGGCGTTTCATTCAACAGCGAAAGGAGGACGAACAGTGAGCACGGATGCGGTAACACATGAGGGGCAACGGATCGAACGGATCGAGGTGACGGGAGGATTTCTGGAAGGCGCGGTGCTGGAGCTTGCCGGGGGGCTGAACTGCCTCATCGGCCCGCGCGGGTCGGGCAAGACCACGGCGCTGGAACTGGTGCGCCACGCGCTCGACCTCTTTCCCGAGGACGAGTATTCGCCCGGCGCCAAGAAGCGGTTTGATTCTCTTGTCTCCGACAACCTGCAGGACGGGCGGGTTCGGATCACCGTCAAGACCCGGGACGGGGTCTCCTACATCATTGACCGCACCGCCACGGGGGAGACGATGGTTCTGACCGGAGACGGCCAGCCTACGGAGATCAAGCTCTCGGGCGGTTCTTTCTTCACCACCGACATCTACAGCCAGAACCAGGTGGAGAGCATCGCCGACAACCCCGAGAACCAGCTCGCCCTGATCGACCGCTTCGCCGCCGAGGAACTGCGGCGTATCGGCCAGGAGATCCGCTCTACCCTGGCTGCGCTGGAAGCGAATGCCAACGAGATCCTTGCCGCCGGAAAGGATCTGGAAAGCCTGACCGGGGACATCGATCGGCTGCCGGGGATTGAGGAGCGGCTGAAAACCTTCGCCGGGCCCGCCAGCGAGGAAGCGGAGAAGGTGAACCAGGCCCACGCCCTTCATTCCCTGCGGGACCGGGAGCGCCGCGCGGCGGAAGCCGCCATGGACGTGTTCCGCCGCAATCATGACGACTTGGACCGCTACCAGGGGGTGATCGAACGGGAACTGGCCGGGGTCTTCGCGCAGGACATTCTGGACGGCCCCAACGGTCCACGCATGAAGAAGATGGTCCAAATCGCCGCCGACTGCAACCGGGACGTGGATGCGCTGGTCGAAGCGATCCGCAAGCGCATCAAGGACGCGGGCTGGGCGCTGGAGGAGGAGCGAAAAGGCCTCCAGGCGGATCAGCAGAAGCAGGAACTCTCCTTCCGCGAACTCATGGAGAAGCAGAAAGAGGCGCAGGGCAAGGAGGCGGAGCGCATCCGGCTGGAGACCGACCGCAACGCGCTTTCCGAGAAGAAGCGCAAGCATCAGGAACGGCTGGATCAGATTCGCGGACTGCAGGAGAAGCGAGACGAACTCCTCCGGACCTTGTCGTCCCATCGGGACAACCGCTATGCGCTTCGCAAGGGGGTGGCAGACGAAATCACGGCCATGCTCGGCACCAAGATCCGGGTGCGGGTGGACCAGTATGGCGATCAGGAACCTTACACCCGGTTCCTGTTAGATGCGCTGAAGCCTCGGTTCAAGGGGCCGACCATCGAGCGCCTTGCCGAAGGTCTGCCGCCACGGCAGCTCCGGGAGGCAGTCATTCATGCATCGGATCCGGAGCCGGACTATTCCCTTCTCATCGATCAGGGCGGCATCAGCCGGGATCAGGCGGAGAAGCTGGTGCCGGTGCTCTCCCGGCCCGAGGCGCTGTTCCGGCTCGACACCATCGAGATCGGCGACAAACCCACCATCGAACTGCTGGACGGCAGGGAATACAAGGACTCGACCACGCTCTCCACGGGGCAGAAATGCACCACTATCCTGCCGATTCTGCTGCTCAAGGGCGATAACCCGCTTCTGGTGGACCAGCCGGAGGACAATCTCGACAACCGCTTCATCTACGAGACGGTGGTGGACATTGTCCGCAAGGTCCGGGATCGGCGGCAGCTGATCTTCGTGACCCACAATCCCAACATCCCGGTGCTTGGCGACGCGCAGCGGGTCTTCGTGCTCCGCAGCGACGGACAGCGGGCGGAGGTGGAGAAGGCGGGGACGGTGGACGACTGTCGCGACGAGATCGTAACGCTCTTGGAAGGCGGGGACGAGGCGTTCCGGCTGCGGCAGAAGAAATACGGGATCGCATGATGGGTGAATCCATGAAACGAATCGACGCGGTATGCAGGCGGCTGCTCAAGGATCCGGAGGCGATTCCCTGGCATGAGCGGGAAACGCTGGCGCGGAAGATTGGGGAGAGCCTGCAGCGGCTGGAGGATGAGAAACATTCCGGTCTGGTTCCGGTGCTGGAGGTGCTGGCTGCCGACGGCAAGTGGGACGTGCGGCGGGCTGTGGCGAACGCGCTGCCGCATCTGCGTTCTGAAGACTTCGAGCGGCTGGCCGGGATGCTCAGCGGTGACGAGAACCGGTTCGTCCGGCAGGCCATGCTGAGCGGTCTGTCGGCACGGGAGCGAAACGCCCGGGACCGGAACCGCAAGCGCAGCGCCATCGACCGGGCCATGGAGCGGATCGAATCCCTGCGCAGGCGTCACGGCGACCGGGTGGCGAACGAGGTGTTCCGCGTGGGCGAGCTCTACTACGATGCCCTGGCCGGTCCGGTGGCGCACGACATGAATGGGGTGATCGATCCCCTGGATGCGAGCCTGGCGACCATCCGGGAATCACTGGCCGCGCTGGGTGTCGACGATATCGATGTGTCGGAATCGATTGCTCTCATGACCGACCGGCTCGGTTTCCTTCAGCGACTTATCGGGGACATGCGCCAGTACGCTCTCGCAAGTCCCGAGACCGTGCGCAACACTCGGCTCGCTCCGCTCATCGCCGAGGCCCGCAGCATGGCGCGGGACAGGCTGAAGGCAAAAGGCATCGCCATTGGGCGGGATGGCCGGGACGACGTGCCCAAGGGGATCGTGGTGGAGATCTCTCGCGATCACATCCTCCGTGCCGTCAAGAACGTGATCCGTAACGCCTATGAATCATATCCGGCTGATGCGAAGAACCGGCCGGTACATGTGCGGGCCTGGTACGAGACGAAGGATATGGTTGCCGTCGAGGTCCGGGATGAAGGCGGCGGCATCGGCGCGAAGCATCTGGCAAAGGTGAAGACCTTCACCTTCGGCAACTCCACCAAGAAGAACGAGGGCGGCACCGGTTTCGGTCTGCCCACGGCACGGCGATTCATCCGGGCGCACGGCGGGGAGATCTCCATCGACAGCGAGCCCGGCAAGGGAACGGTGGTCAGGATGACCATCCCGGTACGTCAACAGGAGGGTGAGGACGAATGACATACAAGGCACTGCTTGTGGAAGACGACGACGCGATCGAGAAGGCGGTCAGGCTGCGGTTGCGGTCCCTGCGCCACGACATCCATCGCGCGGCCTGTCTGGAAGAGGCGCATGCGCTTCTCGCGGAAAATCGGTACTCGTACATTATCCTGGATCTGGGCCTGCCCGTGGCGCCGGGCGATCCGCCCGATCCCCTGAACGGCCAGAATCTGCTGGAGGAGATTGTCCGCAGTCGGGGTGGCGACGGCCACAACGCGGTCATTATCCTGACCGGCCAGAACGACGACATCGATCTGGCGGTGGAACTGCTCCAGCGCGGGGCGATCGATTTCGTCTGCAAAGGCGTGAAGCCGGAGAAGTCGGAGAAGACCATCGACCAGGTCGTGAAGAAATGGATCGGCAAACGGAAGATTCTCTCCGCGCCGGATGAACCGCCGGAACTGGCGCCGTTTCCCGGCGGCACGTTATTCATTCATCCCGAGGGCTTCGGCATCCGTCCGGATCTGCCCGGCACGCGAGAGATCCCGGTGCGATTCGACTCCGAACCCGAGAGCACCATCCGCAAGATTCTGCTGCTTCTGTTACAGCGGCGCACTGGCGAGTTGCAGGGAGCCTTTTCAGAGGAGTTTATCGCAAAAGAAATCGGCTTCAGGCACAACCCGCAGGGGCCGACGCGGCAGCGGCTCTCGGAATTCCTTGGCGACTGCACGAAGACGCTGGCCGAAGCGGGCTTCGCGGCGGAACGCACCGACATTATCCAGAATGTGACCAACCATGGCTACTCCTATCCCGATTCGATGGCGGTGGAGGTGACCGGAGAACCAATGGAGAAGGCCAACGAGACGCTCCCTGTCGAAAACACAATCGCGGCAGCGAACGAACCGGAAGACACGGATGATCGCCTCGACGACATGGAACAATGGATTCTCGACCGGCATCGGCGCGGCGAAAGCCTGTCGTGGGCGGCCGTGAGAAACACATTTGACGGAGGCCGGAGCACGTACTACAGAAAACGCGACGGGTTGAAGGCACGGAGTTTGATCCCGTAGGGGCAACCACGATCAGATCGACTTTCTGTCAATCCGTTCTGTTCCGGTTATGGGATCAATCATAGTAGTGGTCCTTGGCCCACCGGGCGATTTCTCGGTTCGCATGACTGCGCCTTGGGACGAGATGAACGCGGTTGGAAGTTCCGGATCTCCCATGCCATGTTGAATGATCCGGGTCTGAATCCGATCATCCAGGATGGCCTGCATCATCTGTGCGAGATTCTGGAGTATCCTGTCCTGTCCGTCCTGCAAAGAGGCAAGCTTCTGATGTTGATCCAGGGATCTGTCGTAGGCTTCCTGGTCATGTTCTCTCGTCTCCTTTGCCAGGGATTCGATCTGATCCCTGATCTTGTCCAAAATGTCCGCGATCTCTTCCGCGTTCTGCTTGGACTCCCGTTGCGTTACGAGCGCGGTAAGTTGAGAAACAACCGCCGGTATGGCATTGCCAAGAAGATTCAGTACGTATGGATCGTCAATATTCATAAAACCTGTCCTCCATTCGAAAGTGCGTTCACTCGTAATTGGCTATCCCGAGGAATTGTGCCAGTTCCGGTTCGGGCGGCGTGCCTTCGGGGAACGCGTTCGCCGTCTCCATCTCGCGCCGCGCGAACGCGAGAAAATCCTCGCGTGAATCTGGGTATCGGCGTATCGCCGTGGCGGCAAGAAGCCGAAGAAACATGACATACTGGCGCAACACGCCGTCCTCCGTCCGGTCCAGCCTGTATTCGTCCGATTGATACTTCCACAGGTTCAGGGCGATGCGAAACGTATGGCCGAACCGGTTCAGACAGGCGTCGCCCAGATCCGAGGCCGTTTCAAAGAGCGCCATGGGCCAAAGCAGTTCGCGCGTATCCGGGGCCCCGCAGGCTTCGATCGGATCGCAGACCCATTCACGCGCCTCCGGCGTAAGCTGTTCGGCAAATGCGCGCGAACACCAGACGCGCGGTCCCTTGCCTGTCCTCTCCAGCCCCACCGCATTGACCACGGCTGGCCCGACGACTGCGGGCGCGGGGATCTTTTCGCCCGACAGGATCCCCGGCAAACGCCCGCTCCTGGCTTCGCCCCAGTCGATCCCGCCCCGGAAGAGAACCGGTTCGTGATTGCCAGCCTCCGGCCGCATCGAGATTCCGCTGGAGTTCACGGTGTAATTCCGCCAGGTCACTTCACGGGGATTCGCGGGATTCTCCGGATACGCGCAGTGCTCCGCGCTCAAATGCAGTACGTCGGCGATGAAGTGCGAAAGCTGGAAGACAAGATTCGACGGGTCGGAGGACAGAATGAATATGCTGTCGCTCGCCGGAATGAAGGATTCGAACGATCCGGCGGAGATCCGCTCCGCGATCCTGCGCAGATTGGGATTCGCATAGGATGACGGTGGATCCATTTGCTGATCGAGCAGGCGCTGCTGGAGGATGGCCTGATAGTCGGAGAGCATTTCGACGGCGGTCTGGCGTCCAGCCCGGCACGCTTGCTTGAACCCCAGAAGGTCGATAAAGGCTACCACGCATTCAGGCATGACTGTCCTCCTGCAAATCCAACCCGTGCTCGGTCTTCTCCCAGTAATGCGGTTTCCATAGGAGTTGTAGCGCGCCCTTCCAGGCGGCGAGGCTGATCAGGATCCAGTAGAACGGGGAGAGAATCGCGTAAGGGAGCAGTCTCCAGAGGTGCCGTCGTCGGCAGGCGAGGACGTTCAGGCCGATCAGGGCGAAGTTCGCAGCGAACAAGAGAATCGCCAAGGCGAAAAATACCCACGACATCTGGCTCCAGAACGTGTAATGCTGCTCCGTGATATCGGTGAAATCGAAATAAACGAGTCGCCAGCGGAAGTACGCCCAGAGCGCAAGCACCGCCCAGTAGATCGGGTTCAGGAGAAGCACCCCGGCAAGGCCGCCCACCGAAAGCAGAAAACCGGCGAAGCCCTTGGCGCCGAGTTCGTGAAACGTCTGCGCGGGGCGGCGCATGTGCACGAGGTGAGTCTGGACGTAGCCCTTGACCCAGCGGGAGCGTTGGCGCACCCAGTTCCAGAGCCGGGAGTTGGCTTCCTCCCAAGTCGTGGAATCCAGCACCTGCGTGCGGTAGCCCCGACGCGCAAGACGGATTCCGAGATCGCAGTCCTCTGCGACGTTGTACGGATCCCACCCGCCGATTTCTTTCAAAATATCGGTGCGGAAATGATTCGAGGTGCCGCCGAGCGGGATGGGTAGCCCCATCTGGTGGAGTCCGGGCAGGAACAGGTCGAACCAGACGGTGTATTCCAGCGTGAAGAACCGCGTCAGCCAGTTCTGGTCGGGATTGTAGTAGTTGAGCTTGGCCTGCAGGCAGACGGTTTTCGGGTGGACGCGCCGGAATGCCGCCACCGCCTTCTTGAGCTGGTCCGGTTCCGGCCGGTCCTCGGCGTCATAGATGACAAGATATTGGCCACGCGCTTTCTCCAGGCCGTAGTTGCAGGCGCGGGGCTTGGTACGCGGCTGGCCGTCGGGCACCACGATCACCTCGCAGCAACCCGGCAGGTTCGCATCCTCGCAGGCCGCCCGCGTCTCCGCGTCCTCCTCTTCGAGCAGGATCTTCACATCCAGTTTGTCGTGAGGGTAATCAAGGCCGCCGATGGCTTCGCCGATCCTGGCCGCGATGTTGGCTTCCCTGTAGAGCGGAACGAGGACGGTATAGATCGGGAGCTCCGCGTCCGACAGAGCCTGCACCTCATGCTCCGGCACCTGGAGTTCAGGCTTTCTCAAACAGGCCAGGAATGCCGAGAGAAGCCGGAACGCGACCGCCGCGCCGTAGAACCCGCAGACCGCGAAATTGAGCACCGTGAACGCGATCTTGTA
>CAYWFP010000104.1:9879-13338 GCA_964457365.1 uncultured Planctomycetaceae bacterium | reverse complement strand
GTTGCAGAATATCGGCCCCTTCACAAATTTGAAAAACCGCTTGCCGGTGGATTTATCCTCCTCCAGCACGTCCGTGCCGGTGATGTCGCTGGGCATCAGGTCGGGCGTGAACTGGACGCGGTTGAACTGCAGCCGCAGCGCCTCGGCGAGCGACTTGACCAGCAGCGTCTTGCCCAGCCCCGGCACGCCGACGATCAGGGCGTGCGCGCGGCAGAAGAGCGCCACGAGCAGATCCTCGATGACCGCGTCCTGGCCGATGATGGCCTTGTGGATCTCCCGCAACAGCAGCTTGCGGGCGTGGGCGAGTTTCTTGGCGGCGGCGACGTCGTCGGTCAACGCTTCTCCTCCATCACGCGTGCGAGAGGCGGCGCGGCGCCGCCGGCTCCTCTTCGAGATAGCAGTGCATGAACTTGGCGATCAGCGCCTGCTTGAGCCCCTTCGCCTCCGGGCGGCGCCAGAGATTATGCAGCTCCCGCGGGTCCTCCTGCAGATCGAAGATCTCGCCCCAGTCCTCGTGCCCGGAGTAGAGCGTCAGCTTGTAGCGGTTGGTGAGGAAGGTGCGCACGCGCGTGCCGAGGTAGTCCTCGTCGTTCTCGACTATCACCCAGTCGCGGACCTTCTTCTCCTGGCCGAAGAGTACCGGCGCGAGGCTTCTGCCCGGCAGCGCGGGGAGTTGGCACTTCGCTACCGGCTCCTCGGGCGTCTCGCCCTCGGGCATCGCCGCGCCGCAGAGGTCCAGGATCGTCGGGGCGAAATCGAGCTGGCTGGCGAGTCCGGGCGTGCGCACGCTCTCGGGGAAGCGCCCGGGACAGGACCAGATCAGCGGCATGCGCAGCAGCCCCTCGAAGTGAAACGGCCCCTTGTTGGCCATCCAGTGATCGCCCATCATGTCTCCGTGGTCGGCGAGGAAGACGACGATCGTGTTCTCCGCCAGTCCGTTCGCCTCCAGCGCCTCCATGACGCGCCCGATCTGCTTGTCGACGTGGCTGACCATGCCCCAGGTCATGGCGACGATGCGCCGCCAGGCGTCGTCGTCGATCTGCGCGGTCGCCTTGCGCCGGCCGGAGAATCCGCCCCAGCGCTCGTCCGGGCCTTCCTCGTGGGCGATGCGGTAGAACGGCGGCAGGTCGTCGAGCTCGCCCTCGCGCCGATCGGGAAGCGGCACGTCCCGCGGATCGTACATGTCGCAGTACGGCTGCGGCGCAACGTACGGGTGGTGCGGGTCGGGGAAGCTGCACCAGCAGAAGAACGGCCGTTTCTCCTTCTGACGCCCGTCGAGGAACTCGATGGTCTTATCGGCGATGAAGTGGTTGTAATGCAGCTCCGCGGGAAGCGCCGAGCGCAGCGCATGCTCGCCGCCGCAGGATAAGGTCAGGTCCTCGACGACCTCGCGCCCGGCGGCTGCGTCGAGCTGGTCGGGGCGATGCTTCCGCAGCCAGTCGATGTACTCGCCGAAGACGCCGGTGCCGTGGCCGCCGACGAAGACGGCGCTCTCGAGGCCGTAATACGGCGACGGCAGGCGGTGCTCCCGGCCGTCCCATCCGGCGTAACACTCCGCGTTGCGGGCCGGATCCTGCCGCAGAGACGGCGGCAGGCCGAACGGCGCGAGGTGGATCTTGCCGACGGAATGCGTGCGGTAACCGCTCCGGCGCAAGGCTTCGGTCATCGTCGGCACCGACGGGTCGAGCGGAATGCCGTTGGTGCGCACGCCGTGCGCGCGCGGCGTCAGGCCCGTGAAGAGCGTGGCCCGCGCGGGCATGCACAGGGGATTGGCGACATAGGCGCGGTCGAAGGTCACGCCCCGCGCGGCGAGCCTGTCCAGGTTCGGCGTCTTGATGCGCGGATTGCCGTAGCAGCCGAGATGATCCCAGCGGAGCTGGTCCATCACGAAGCAGAGGATGTTCGGCCGCGGCGTTTCGCCTTCGGCCTCGGTCTTGTCATGGTTGCTCGTCATGCGTGTCGTCCTCTTCGAACTCCCGCAGCCAGAGGTTCACCTCGTCGGGCGAGAGCTGTTTATCGCGATACGCCTGATCGTCCTCCGTCCGCGCGGGAGCGGATACGAGAGTGTTACGGATAAACGCCTCGGCGTCAATGATCTTCGCGCCGTGCGCGCGCAGGTTCGCCGCCAGCGAGCGGTCGCCGGTGACCACGCCGACGCGGCCGCGCTTGCGGGTGTTCATGGTCTCGACCAGCAGTTCGTCCGCCTTCTTGCCGGGGCCGGGGTAGCGCACCTTCAGCCCCTTCACCGTCACCGCCTCGTAGCGCAGTCCGCCGTCCATGAAGACGGTGTAGAAGCGGACGTGCTTGCCCAGGGCGTCGGCGAGCATGGACAGGGCGCGCGTCTGCGCTCGGGCGATATCGCCGCCGCGGCGGAAGAGGCGGCGCGTGCGCGACCACTTGTGGAAGAGGTTGAAGCCGTCGATCCAGGTTTCCTGCATGCGCCTCCGCCCCGTGCATTCATCTCACCGCAGCAGCAGCTTGAGCTTGCGCGCCTGCCGCCGGAGCCGCCGTCCGCGCGAATCGGGCGTGGCCTGCGTCTCGTCGAGAACTTTCTCCAGCACATCCCGCGCTTCGCTGGCCTGGCCGCGCTTGTGCAGAATCTTCGCCAACAGCATCTGCCCCTCGGGCGCGTGCTGCAGTTGCAAGTGAGTCCCGAGAAGCGTCTGCGCCTCGTCGAACTCGCCGAGTTTGTACAGCGCCTTGCAGTACGCCAGCGCCGGCGCCCCGGCGCGGTACTCCGGCTCCTGCGCGAGAACCTTGCCCAGCAACTCGCGCGCGCGCTCATACTCCCCCGCCTCGAGGCAAATCTCGCCAAGCCCCCACAGGGACGGCCGGTGCTCAGGATCTTTCCGCAGCGCCGCCTCGTACGCCTCGCGGGCGCGCCCCGGCTGCACGGTCTGCCGGTACAAGAGTCCCAGTTGCGCAAACTGCCGCGGGTTGCCGATGTTGCGCGCATCGCGCCGCGCCGCGGAGATCTCCTTCGCGCGGGTCCAGCGCCCCAACACCGACGGCGCCTCGAAATCCATCATCGGCAGCTTGTGCAGGAAGAAGTAGATCAGCGCGCCGGGGATGTTCAGAAAGATGATGAGAAAAATCCAGTAGCCCGCGCCGGTGCGAATGGCGTCGACGAGCATCCAGATCCAGAAAATCATCCCCGCGAGCATGACCCAGCCCCAGACCCAGGCCAGCCAGCCGCCGTTTTCGACCACCGTTTCCGCGCCGTTCATGCGCTTCCTCCGCCGGTGTCCGGCCGGCAATGGATTATAGGAATCGGCACGGCGCGCGGCAAGGGAGACGCCGTCTTGACTCGCGGCGGGGGGAAATCTAAAATAGAGGGCGTCGCAAACATCACCGTCGCCCGCACCTCACCCGCCGCGATGCGGGTGCTTTCGTTCCGGCGGCGAAGCGAGGAAAGGAGCGGCCGTGAGACGACTCCCCGCCGGCGCGGCGCTGATGCTG
>CAYWFP010000104.1:0-9869 GCA_964457365.1 uncultured Planctomycetaceae bacterium | reverse complement strand
TGCTGGCATCGTTCCCGACCGCGGCGCTGGCCGGCGAAGCCGTACCCGAGGACACGCTGACGACGCTGCGGCAGTTTCTGGCCTACGGCTGGCAGATCAACGCCGTGCTGGGCGTGCTGCTGTTTCTGGCGCTCTTCGTGATCCTCTACATCCTGCTGGTCACGCGCGCCTCGCAGACGGCGCCGGCGACGCTGCTGCGGCGGATCCTGGACGACATCGCCAGCCGCGATATCGAGAGCGCCCAGCGCAAGGCCGAGGCCGACCGGTCGCTGCTGGCGCAGACCATCCTGCCGGGGCTGAAGCTGCACGACCACCCGGTCGAGCGCATCCAGGTGGCGATGGAAGGCGCGGGGCGACGCGCGCTCGGGGGGCTCAGGCAGCGGGCGCACTACCTGGCGAACATCGGAATTCTCGCGCCGATGCTGGGACTGCTGGGGACGGTGCTGGGGCTGACCAAGGCGTTCCAGATCGTCGGCAGCCAGGCCACGGAGACGACGCGCTGGCAGCTCATGGCCGCCAGCATCGGCGAGGCGCTGAGCACCACGGCGGTGGGGCTGGTGGTCGGCATCTTCTCGATGATGGCGTATTACCTCATCGCCTCGCGCCTGGGACGCATCGGCGACGAAGTGGAGATCGCCGCCGAGGACGTCACCGCGGCGCTGGCGGAGATGAAGACCCAGCGACCCGGAGAGCCGGCATGAACCTGCAGAACCGCGCGTTCGACGCGCCGCAGTTCCAGCTCGCGCCGATGATCGACGTGGTCTTCGTCGTGCTCGTCTTCTTCCTCGCCACCTACGCCGCCGCGCAGGAGGAGAAGTCGCTCGACATCGACCTCCCGGCCGCCCGCAGCGGCGAGCCCGAGACCCGCTCGCGCCACCAGCTCGTGGTTAACGTCGACGAAGGCGGCGGCCTGGTTTTGCAGCGTCGGAAATACTCCCCGGAGATGCTGGAGAAGCGGCTGCGGCAACTGGTCACCTTCGCGGCGACCGAGGCCGGCAAGCCCGCGGTCATCATCCGCGCCGACGCCGACTGCCCGCACCGCCACGTCATCGGAGTGATGGATCTCTGCAAGCGCGCGCGGATCCAGCGCATCTACTTCAGCACGCTGCCGGCCGAATAAGGGAGACGCCGATGCGTCCGCGCCCGGGGCTTCTACTCGCGCTTCTGCTGCTGCTGCCGGCCGTCCACGCGGCCGCGCGCGACGAACCGGGGCCGTTCTCGCCGGCGACGACCCAGCTCGACTTCGCCGACGGCCTGCGCCGCCGCGGGCTCTACGAGGACGCCGCCGCCGAGTACGCCCGCTTCCTCGCCGACTACCCCGCCGACGCGCGGACGATGCGGGCGGTCTTCGGCCGGGCCGAGTCGTTCTTCGCGCTCGCGCGCTACCCCGAGGCGGCGAAGGAATACTACCGCTACCTGACCGGCAAGGCGCCGCCCGACCACCAGCCGCTGCTGGCGCGCATGCGCTACGGCGCCTGCCTCTTCGAAATGGACCGCGCCGCCGACGCGGTCAAGGCGTTGACGCCGCTGCTGCAGTTGATCCCGCCGGACACGAAGGACGGGAAGCGCACGGCCATGCGCCAGGCGGCGGAGTATTACATCGGCCGCGGCTACCGGCGCCTCGGCGACACGGAGAAGGCGCGCGCGCACCTCGCGCGCGTCGACCATGGCGAGCTGGCCGCGCTGGCGGCCTATGCCCTGGCGGAGATGGACGCCGGGGCGAAACGGTACGCCGAGGCCGCCGGGAAATTCGCCCGCATCGCCGAGGGGCATCCGCGGCACGAACTGGCCACCGAAGCGCGTATCCGCGCGGCGGTCAACCTGCGCCTGGCGGGGAATCTCTCCGAGGCCGCCGAACGCCTGCTGAAGCTGCTGGAGGACCACGGCGAGGACGATCCGGTCGCCGCGCGCGCGCTGTACGAACTGGCCTGGGTGCGGCAGGCGCAGCACGACACGGAAGCGGCGTCGCGGCTGGCGCAGAAGCTGCTCGCCGACAAGGTCCGCCGCTTCGACAAAGGGGCGCGCTATCTCGTCGGCCTCGACGCGCTGGCGCGCAAGGATTACGAGCGAGCGCGGCAGGCGTTCGCACAGGTCGTCGACGGGCCGTTCGCCGAACCGGCGGCGCTGAAGAACGTCTGGGCGCTGCACCTGGAGGGGCGGAACGAAGACGCGCTGGCGGCGCTGGAGCGATACGAGAACACCTTCCCTGCGCTGGCGCCGCCGGGGGAGACCGCCTACCTGCGCGGCCGCATCGCGCGGGCGCTCGAGGACCTGCCCGCGGCGGAGGCGGCGCTGCTGCAGGCCCGGAAACAGCAAGGCGAGTATCACGACGCCGCGGCCTTCGCGCTGGCGCAGGTGCAGGAGAAACGCGGGCGTTTCGCCGACGCCGCGCGCGCTTACCTCTACTTCACCGAAACCTTCAAGCCACACGCGCAGACCCTCGACGCGCTGGCCGGGCTCGGGCGCAGCCTGAGCGCACAGAAGCAGTACGAGGCGGCGCTGCCGGTCTACGCGCGCCTCTACGGACACGCGGACGCGCCGACGGCGTTCCGCGAGCACGCGCTGGCGCAGCAGGCGGTCTGCTACTACCACCTGCGGCAGTTCGAGAACATGAAGCGCAGCTACCAGAAGCTGTTGCAGGAATTCCCGGAGAGCGCCGCGGCGCCGGAGGCGTATTACTGGCTGGCATGGCAGGCCTACAGCGAACGCGGTTACGAACGGGCGGCGGCGCTGTACGAAGCGCTCATGCAGAAGTTCCCGCAGCACGAGCTGGCCGGCAACGCGCGCTACCGGCTGGCGATGTCGCTGTACCAGGCCGGCAAGCACGCGGAGGCCGCGGCGAAGTTCTACGCCATCGTCGCCGCGCACGAGGAGCCCGAGCTGCCGGTGCGGGAGATGCTCTGGCTGGGCCGCTTTTACATGCACGAAGGCGACCTGGAGCGCGCGGCCGCAGTCTTCGAGACGCTGCTGGCGCGCGGCATCGGCGGCGAAGTCGAGGCGATCGCGCTCTTCCACCGGGGCGAGGTGGCCCGCCAGCGCCGGGCGTGGGCGGAGGCGCTCTCCCTCTACGACCAGCTGCTGGCGCGGGTGGAGACGCTCGCGCGCGAGCGCGAGGTCGCCGGAACGCTGGCGAGCCTGCGCAACCAGGGCCGTTACGGCGCGGCGGTCTGCCTGCGCCACCTCGAGCGCTACGACGAGGCCGCCGCGCGACTGGCCGCGATGACGCTGCACCCGGAGGATCCGTTCGCGGCCTACCTGATCGAGGAGCGCGGCAACCTCGCCTACGCCCGCGGGGAATGCGCGCTGGCCGCCGAGCACCTGATGCGGGTGGGATTGCTGGCCGACGACGCGGAGCTGGCCGGGCGGGCGCTGCTGAAGGCGGGCGCCGCCTGCGAAGCCGCGGGCGAGGAGCGCATGCGCAAGAAAGCGCGCATCTGCTACGAGGAACTCGCCGGTCTCGCGCCCGAGAGCTACGGCAAGCGCTATCCGCAGAGCCCCTACGTGACGAAGGGCAAGGCCGCGCTGGCGAAGCTGATCGAGATGCCGGAGGCGAACCGGTGAAGACGCTCTCCCCTCAGACGCGCCCGGCGCACCGGAACGAAGCGGCCGTCGCGCTGCTGCTGGCCGCGGCGGCGGTGGGCGGGCTGGTGCTGACCTCGTCGTGGGTGGTGCTCTGGGACGTGGCGGCGTTCCGCGCGCAGGTGCAGCGCTTCTTCTCCGTCGATTTCGCACCGCTGCCGGCGGAGCCGCCGCGGACCAACCTGACCGAGTCCGGCGCCGGCCCCGAGGACATCGCCCCCGCCGACACCGCGCGCGAGCTCTTCGGCGAGACGACCGCGATCCTGGGCGAGCGGCCCGGCGGCGTGCCGGCCCCGGGACACGACTGGCACCCCGAGACCGCGCGTCTGCCGCGGGCCGAGTCGCGCGCCGCACCGGACGATTCGCCGCTGGCGTCGACCGCGCCGCATACCCTCTCGCCGGCGCTGGACCCGGCGGTCTCGGTGCTGGCGATACGGCGGCGGGTGGCCGGCCCCGGTGAAGCCTTCGCGCCCGATCTGCCGCGGCGGTACGATCCGGACACGCTCGGCAACCTGCGCCTGGGCTCCCCCGGAGCGACCCTGCAACGACTCGACGCGCCGCCGATGCCGACGCCGCCCGGCCACGCGCTGCCGCGCCGCACGCCGACTCTCGCGCCGACGCTGCGCGTGAGCGACGCCGGGCCGCTGACGCGCCGCCTCGTCCGCGAGCGCCCGCCGCGAGGCTACCCCGAACTCGACGGCGAGATCGCCGCGACGTTCGAGCTCTTCGCCGCGCCCGACGAGCCGCGGACGTATTTCCGCCTGACGCTGCGGCCGCGCCCGGAGGCGCGGCTGGCGACGCTGCCCAAGGACGTGCTCTTCCTTATCGACATCAGCCAGAGCGTACCGCACAAGGAGCTGCGGGCGCTCAAGGACGCGGTGATCGCGTACCTGCGGAAGCTGCGCCCGGAGGACCGGTGGAACGTGGTCCTCTTCGCGGAAGAGGCGGCGCCGTACTTCGCCGACTACCGCTTCCGCCCGGCGGACGAGGTCGATCCGGAGGCGCTCGACCGTTTCGTCCGCCGCCGACTCGACCAGAAGCAGACCGACGTCTTCGAGGCCACGCGCCTGATCCTCGCGCGCATCCCCGACTCGACGCGGCCGTGCAACGTCTTCCTGCTCTCCGACGGCAAGGCCACCGAGGGCATGGCCGACGTGCGGCAGATCGTCCGCGACTTCTCCCGCGCGCGGCGGGACAACTACGCCGTCTTCACCTTCGACGCCGGCAAGGGCGGCAACCGCTATCTGCTGAGCCTGCTGAGCTACCGCTCGCGCGGAGAACTGCGCGCCGAGCGCGAGCTGGTGGCCGCGCCGGAGGCGCTGGCGCGGTTCCTGCGGACCTACGACGAACCGGTGCTGGTGAACACCGTGGTCAGCCACACCGGCGAGGCCGTGGCCGACGTCTACCCGCGGGTCCTGAGCAACCTCTACCGCGGCGCGCCGATGCGGCTGCTGGGGCGGGTGAAGCCCGGCGGAGTGGTCACCGTCCGCGTCGCCGGGCTCGTCGCCGGGGACGAGCCGCGCGAGTTCTTCTTCCGCGCGCCGCCGACGACGCCCGACCCGGCGCTGGGCGACATCCGCACCGCGTGGGCGCGGGACAAGGCGCACGCGCTGATCGCCGACCTGGGCGAGGCGCCGCAGAACGAACGATTGCGCGCGCAAATCCTCGAACTGGCCCGGCGACACGACCTGCCGCGGATCCGCGAGATGGTCGAGCGCAAGTGGTGGGAGAAGCCCTGAACCCCCCGCGGCGAAGGCAGACGCCCAACGCCCGGCACGAGACATGAAGGAACCGACATGGACGAAGCGACCCCGCACCACGAGATCACCGAGGAGGATCTCGCCGACGACGCACGCGAATCGGCGCTATGGGAACAACCGTTCCCGGGCTACGAGGTGCACGAGCGCATCGGCCGCGGCGGCATGGCCGCGATCTTCCGCGCCACCGACCTGCGCTTCGAGCGCGAGGTGGCCGTCAAGACGCTGATCCCCGACCTGACGCACCACGAGGACGCGGTGGAGCGGTTCTTCAACGAGGCCCGCAACGTCGCCCGCCTGCGCCACGAGAATATCGTCCGCGGCCTCGACGTCGGGCGCGCCGGGAAGTACTTCTACTTCGTCATGGAATACGTCAAAGGCGAGACCGCCGCCGAGAAGCTCGCGCGGCTCGAACGCGGCCGGCTGCCCGAGCGCGAGGCGCTGCACATCGTCCGCGCGGTGGCCGAGGCGCTGCAGTACATGTTCGAGAACGGACTGGTGCACCGCGACATCAAGCCGGGCAATATCCTGCTGGCGCAGGGCGGCGGCGTGAAGGTCTGCGATCTGGGCCTCGCCCGCGAGGTGGCATTCCCCTCGCCCGAGGCGTGCATCAAGGGCAGCCCCTCCTACGCCTCGCCCGAGCAGATCCGCTGCGACCCGAACGTCGATATCCGCGCGGATCTGTACGGCCTGGGCTGCGCGTGGTACCACATGCTCCTGGGGCAGCCGCCGTTCACCGGCCAGACGAGCGCCGAGATCCTGCGCCGTCATCTCGACGACGAACCCGAACCGCCGCGCGAGCGCGACCCGCGCATCGGCGCCATGACCAGCCAGATCATCCTCTGGCTTCTGAAGAAGGACCGCGACGAGCGCCCGCGCACGCCGCAGGCGTTGCTCGCCAAGCTCGCCGAACACCCGCTGGCGCAGCAGGAGGACTCGCCGACAACGGAGACGGCCGCGCATGAGAATTGAACGCTTCGCGACCAACCCGCTGATCGCGCCGGCGATGCTCTCCGGCGACGACGGCGCCAACATCAACGGTCCGTCACTGATCCGCGCGCCGGCGTGGCTTCGAAATCCGCTGGGGAAGTATTACCTCTACTTCGCCCACCACGGCGGCACCTATATCCGCCTCGCGGCCGCGGACGACCTGGCGGGGCCGTGGCGGCTCTACGCGCCGGGGGTGATGCCGCTGACGCAGTTTCCGTGCTTCCACCACCACCTCGCCTCGCCCGACGTCCACGTCGAGGACGGCCGCCTGCGCGCCTACGTTCACGGTCCGGCCGAGGGCGGGCAGAACACCGCCGTCGCCTTCAGCGAGGACGGCTTGAGCTGGACCAGCCCGCAGCGGATCCTCGCGCCGTACTACCTGCGCGCCTTTCGCCATGACGGCCGGTGGTACGGCTTCGCCTGGGGCGGCGAGATCGTGCGCTCCCGCGACGGGATCGAACCGTTCGCCTCGGGCGGCTGGTTCTTCGACGAAGCGATCGGCACCAAGGCCGGCGATACGAGCGAGACGCGCCGCATCCGGCACCTCGCGATCGACAAGCGCGCGGATCGCCTCCTCGTCTACTTCACCTGCATGGGCGACACCCCCGAGCGCATCAAGCGCTGCCGGGTGGACCTGAAGGGCGACTGGACGCAGTGGAAGCCGACCGACCCGGAGGAGGTGCTCGCGGCCGAGGCGGACTACGAGGGCGGCGACCTGCCGATCGCAGCGTCGAGCCAGGGTGCGATCCACGGCACGGTGCACGCCTTGCGCGACCCGTGCATCTTCACGGAAGACGACAGGACCTGGCTTTTCTATGCCGTCGGCGGCGAGAGCGGCATCGCCGGCGCGGAGATCCTCGCGGAGGCCTGAAGGGCCCCCCGTCTTCAACCGCCCCAAAAAAAAGCGCGCACCTCCCGGCGCGCGCTCCCCTGATGCATGAGACGGGCTTACAGCGGGCGGACGTTGGTCGCTTCCGGCCCTTTCTTGCCCTCGGCGGCGTCGTATTCGACTTCCTGTCCGTCGCGAAGGGTCTTGAAGCCTTCCATCGCGATGTTCGAGTGATGGACGAACAGATCCTGTCCGCCATCCTCGGGAATGATAAAGCCGAAACCCTTCTGGTCACTGAACCACTTCACGTTACCCTTGGCCACTTCGCTTCTCCTTCGCGCCGCATCGCTGTGCGGCCGCTTTTCGTCTCTCGAACCTTGTTCCGAACGACGGCACCGAGAGACGAAAGCCTTGTCATTCGCGCGGCCCGTCACCCGAGCGGGCCGCATTCAACTGATTCTCAACCGCTGAGTATACCCGACTTTTCCCGAAAACCCAGAAAAATCCGCCCGCCCCCTCACACCGGCGCGGGCCGCATACTCTCGCAAAGGTAGTGCATCACCGGCACCAGCGACTTGTTCGGATCCCCCGAGCCGTCGTAAAAATTGCAGACGATCGGCACCCCGAGCTCCTTCTCGAGTTTGGGGAAGATGCTGGTGGTGATGGTGCCGGGCATGCAGAACATCGGGCTGGCGTTGACCACGGCCTTGGCCCCGTCACGCTGCACGAAGAACGCCGCGCGCCCCAGCGTAAGGATGGCCTCCCCTTCGTACTGCCACGGCAGGTACTTCGCGCCCTCCTCCATCACCTCCGCCACGGGGTACTCGCGCCGGTCGTGCAGCACCGGCTCGGCGATGTCGTAGTACTTGTGCTCCCACTTCTCGAAGAAGTAGTGCGTCTTCAGCCGCGCGCCGACACGGTCGATGAGCGCGCGGATGCCGCGGCCGCTCTCCTCGTTGATGAGATTCCGGAGGTGGTTGGTGTAGAGGATCCACTCGCCCAGCGGCGCCAGAGCGGCCTAGCCGCCCAAGGCCTCGATGCGGCGGATGAGCTGCCCGTTGATGAACGGGTCGCAACGGACGTAGATTTCGCCGACGATGCCGACCAGCGGCTTCTTCGCCCCGCTGACGGGGATGCGCTTGACGTCCTCCACCGCCTCGGCGAGCAGCCTGCACACCGGCGCGATGTCGGTCCGCTCGAAAGCGGCGACGAGCTTGTCGAAGTGGTGGCGGATCACGCGGTCGGTCTCGCCGGGCGTTTTCTCGTACGGGCGCGTGCGGGTGGCGAGCTTGCGCACGATGTCGCCGATAATGAGCGCGTGCCAGAGCCGCTGCCGCACGCCCATGTCCAGCCCATCGTAGGCGTTCTCGGCCGAGGGGCTCATGAAGCGGATCTCGCTCCAGCCGAGCTTGTCGAAGATGATCTGGTCGAGCTTGGCGTACTGACCGAAGCGGCACGGCCCGCAGGCGGTGGGCATGAAGAAGATCGCCTTCTCCGGCGGCACGCCGCGGTCCTGCATCGCCTTGATCAGCGCCCCGGTGGTGGTCGGACACGGCACGCACTCGCCGCCGCCGGTGTGCTTGAGGCCCAGCGCCAGCGTCTCGTCGGTCTCGACGAGGATGACCGTGTCGTAGCCGATGGAGCGGAAAACCGCGGTCATGGTCTCGACGCAGTAGGGCTCCATCGGCGGGACGAAGAGCGTCCGGCCCTGCCCCGGCCCCGATACCTTCTGTTCTTCCAGACGTGCCATGCGGATCTCCTAGGTGCCGGCGACGACGGCGGTCTCGGAGGTCACCGCGCGCTCGTCGGGGCGCGGGATCCTGCTGTAGGAATGGAAGCTGTCGAGCGCGGCCTCGATGCGCGTGAGGTAGCCCGCGTCGGCGCCGTGGCCGTCGAACTGGAGGCAGAGGTAGGGCTTGCCGGCGCCGCCCATGATCTCCTTGAAGTAGGTCTGGATGTAGCTGTCGGGCCCGCACATGAAGTTGGTGAAGAAGACGCCGAAGAGGCGCGGATGCGCGGCGATGTATTTTGCCGCGGCGAGGATCTTCTGCCCGTAGTGCCAGTACATGTTGCGCCACTCGGGCAGGATATCCTCCGCCGCCGCGGGGAGCATGTCCTGGTACAGCACCGGATAGCCGAGTTCCGCGACCTTGCGCGGCAGGTCGAGGTTCATCCCCGGGTCGACCGTGTTGTACGACCGGCCGACACAGACGATGGCCATGCTGTCGTGCGCCTCGGTCCAGGCGATGGCGTCGCGCCCGAGGCGCCCGGCTTCCTGCCCGAACGCCGCGTGCGCCGCCTGCGCGGCATGCAGCGCCTTGGCGATGGCGTCGCGGCCGACCGCGAGCGGCGTCGCGAGCGCCTCGTGCAGACGGTCGATCTGGTAGCGCGCGGACTCGTTGAGCTGGATCACCGGCGCCAGGAGTTTATCGCCCAGGTCCAGGTCCCCCAGCGCCGCCAGCACCCCCGGATGCGCCTGGACGTAGCCGCAGAAGTGCGCGTCGGTGAAACCGTCCACGATGGGCTCGCGCAGCAGGTGCGGCACGAAGAGGTAATCGACGCCGCCGTTCTCCAGCAGGTCGCGCGCGTGGCCGTGGCTCATGATCACCGGCGCGCAGTACTCGGCGGTGGCGATCTCCAGCCCGCGGTGCATCACCGCCTCGCTCGAGCGTCCGCTCAGTACGACCTCGCAGCCGAGCGCGTGGAAGAACGCC
>CAYWFP010000103.1:12092-13352 GCA_964457365.1 uncultured Planctomycetaceae bacterium | reverse complement strand
CAATCTCGGGTGTGCCACCGGGCATCCCAGCTTCGTCATGTCCAACAGCTTCACCAACCAGACGCTGGCGCAGATCGATCTCTGGGAGAACCAGGATCGCGAGATCGGCGTCTACCGCCTCAGCAAGGAGCTCGACGAGGAGGTGGCGCGGCTGCACCTGGACAAGCTCGGCGCCAGGCTGACGCAGATGACCCGGGAGCAGGCCGACTACATCGGCGTGCCGCTGGAGGGTCCGTACAAGCCCGAGCACTACCGGTACTGATTGCGGCCGCGCTGCGCGGCTGACCACGGGGCGCGCTTGTCGGCTCCGGCACGGGCGGCCCGTCTGCGGGGCGCCCGTTCTATATCGCTTTGCGTGTGTTATGCGAGTAAAGGAAATCTTATGCCCACGATTCAGGCTTTTTGCGGCTGGCGGTACGACCCGGGAAAGGTGAACTACGCCGATGTGACCATGCCGCCGTACGACGTGGTGGATGCTTCGATGCAGGAGGCGCTTTACCGGCGGCACGATTGCAACGCCGTCCGCCTCGTCCTCGGCAAGACGCGCGATGACGACAACGAACAGGACAACCGCTATACGCGCGCGGCCGCGCATCTGGACGCCTGGCGCGAGGAGGGGTTGTTCATCCAGGACCGCCCCGCGCTCTATCTCTACGAGCAGACATTCATTGTCGACGGCAAACCGCAGACGCGGCGGGGCTACTTCGCCCGTATCCGACTGGCCGAGTGGGGGCAGGGGGGGATCTACCCCCACGAGAAGACGCTGGCCGGGCCGAAGGTGGATCGGCTGGAATTGATGCGCGCGGTCCGCGGCAATCCGGGCCCGGTCTTCGGCCTGCTGACCGATCCCGAAGGCGGGGTTCAGCAGGCGCTGGCGGGGCTGGTCGACTACGAGCCGGTGGCGACGATCGAGGACGAAGGCGTCACGCATCGCCTCTGGGTGGTGGATCACGAGGATAAGCTTCAGCACGTACTCGGTCTTTCCTGCCCGCAGCAGATCTTCATCGCTGACGGACATCATCGCTACGAGACCGCCCTGACCTATCGCAACGAGGTGCGCGAAGCCATGCGCGTCGCCGGCCGGACGCCACCTGAGCTGGGCGGACTGGACGCCGATTACGCGCTCATGCTCATCGTCCCCGACTCCGATCCCGGGCTGGTGATCCTGCCGACGCACCGGCTGGTCTACGGCATCGCGGACTTCTCCGTCGAAACGCTGCCCGAAGGGGGAGGCGAGGAAGCGGCGCTTCCGGTCCGCGT
>CAYWFP010000103.1:0-12082 GCA_964457365.1 uncultured Planctomycetaceae bacterium | reverse complement strand
CGCTGCCCGAAGGCTGCAGCCGGCATTTCGAGGCGCAGCCCGTCGAGAACGAGGCGGCGGCGCTCTCCGCGCTCGAGAACGCGCAGGCGCCGACCTTCACGCTGGTCCTGCCCGAAGGTCTTTACACGTTGGCGCTGAAAGATCCGGCGGTGATGAAGGAACGGGCGCCGGACGCGTGCGCGGCCTGGCAGGAACTGGACGTCTCGGTGCTGCATCTTCTGATTCTCGAGGATCTTCTGGGTATCGACGAGGAACGGCTCTTGCGCAAGGAGAATATCTACTACTCCAAGGACGCGTCCGAAGCGACCTCGCGCGCCCGCGCCAGCGCCGAGGGCGTGCAGGCCGGCTTTCTCATGCGCCCCACCCGCATGGACCAGGTGCGAGAGGTTTCGCGCGCGGGAGCGGTAATGCCGCAGAAAAGCACCTATTTCTATCCCAAAGTCTTGTCAGGATTGGTGTTCCATTTTTTCTGGTAGATCGTTGCCGATAGCGGAACGGGAAAAGTTGCTTTTCGTTTAGGACTCGTGTTTGCGTAAATCCGCGCATTCCGTATACTGAATATGCCGTAAGGGGATCATGCGTATCGTGTTGGAAATCGTTTCGGTCATGGAGTTCTATGGTTCTCAACCCGATTACCCAACATGAGATGGACGCGCTCCTGGTTGGGGTCAAGCTGATCGACCAGGAGCATGCCGAATTCGCCGTCGCTGGCGATATCCATCCTTCCGGCCATCCGATTATTCGTGTTTCGGGTAAGGTGCTTGGGTCTGGCGCGGCGTCATTGGTCGAGCGGACGGCCGGCCATCTGGACCTCGTGCCGGGGCATTTGATCGTCGACTGCACCGAATGCCGCTTCTTCTCCTCCATGGCGCTGGGTTTTCTCTGGTTTCTGGCCGAGCAACGGCGCGAGCAGGGGAGCGAGCTCCTGATCGTAAGTGCCGACGAACAGATCAAGAAAATGATCTACATGCTCGGCATGCGCGATGCGTTTCATCTCTTCCCCAGCCTCGTCGAGGCGCTCGAACGAATCGAGGAATGGGAAGAGTTAACCCAGGAATACGAGGCCGGCTGAACGGGCGTTTATCCGCGGAAGCCGTCGAGCAACAGCTTCGCCGAGGCGACAATGGTCATGATCCATACCGCCCACCCGAACGTGCGCTGATTGATCTTCACCACCACCACCTTGCCGATGAACGCTCCGAGCGGGATCAGGAGCAGCATTTTCATGTTGAACAGCAGCGATGCCGGATCGATGTAGCCGAGGTTGTGACTGAAGGGTAGTTTGAAGAGGTTGAGCAGCAGGAAGATCACCGCGCGCGTGCCGTTGAATTCCTCCTTCGGCAGGTTCATCGCCAGCAGGTAGACGATGAATACCGGCCCCGCGGCATTGGCCAGCATGGTCGCGATGCCGCCGCCGAGGCCCAGGAGCAGCACCGCCGGAAGCGGCATCTCCTTGGCATCAAAGCCGTTACGCCATTGGCGCCAAGCCTGGATTGCCAGCATGGCCAAGACGATCACCCCGATAATTATTTTGAGATAATGATCGCCCGGGCGGTAAGTATACACCAGCGCCCAGCCGATCACTACCCCGGCCAAGGCGCACGGAAGCGGACGGAGGACGTGCTTCCACGAAATTGTCGTACGGTAGAAGAAGACGGCGAAGATATCGCCGACGACCAGCATCGGCAGCAGGACGCCGGTGGAGCGCCCTGCGGGGAAGATGCTGGCCATGAGGGGGATGACGATCGTGCCGGTGCCGGCGATGCCGCTTTTGGCGAAGCCGATCAGCAGCGCGCAGAGAATAACGACAACCCATTCGATTTCGGTCAGGTTCTGAAACATCGGTTCCTTTCCCGGAAGCGGTCCTATCATGCGCAAACGAGTGTTTTGCGCAAGGCTTCAGAAGAAGTCGTAAGTTTTCGAATTCATCTGTTTCCGCGGCATGTCCGCTAAAGCATGGACTTGGAAATGGTCGATTTACAGGATAGCGGTTCCCGGTGCGCAGACGGCGAAATCGTCTTGCATGATTTTGTAATTCATTGTATGATAGGAAGTAGAGTGTATACGGTCGACTTGTTGTCTTCGAATCGGGAGAACGCGGATGAAAGCTGGTGAAGCGGTGAAAATGATCCTTTTGGGCATGACTGTTGCGTTTCTGGCCGTCTTGGCCATCCGCGGCGGCGGGGAAGGGCTGGCGGCCGATCATGCCGCTGGTGGCAGCGTTATCGCGTTGACCGTCAGCGATACCAAGGACACGTACCTTTATCTTGTCAACACCGAATCGAAACATATCGCGCTCTATGCGTACGACGGGAACAAATTCGGCTTTCGCGCCTCCAGGTCGTACCAATACGACCGTCTCGAGGATATGAACGATCGCCGCGGCATGTCGGTCAAGGACGCGAAGCAGGAATACGAAAAAGAGGCCGCACGGCGATAAAACTGTGAAATGAACCGGGGGAAGGGCGCAAATAAGCGTTGTGTGCCCTTCTTGCGCTCCACGGGGCGTCGCAGGAAGAAGAAAGGCATCCACTGTGGCAGAGGAACAGTATCTGAGTCTTCAGGAGGCGGCCCAGAAGCTGGGTGTTGAGGAGGAAGAGGTACTCAACCTGGTTCTGGCCAACGAACTGCGGGCGTTTCGGATTCACGGTGAAATGAAAATACGCGAAAGCGACGTGAGCGAACGCCTGGGCGCGGCCCTCGGAGACGGAATGGAATCGGTGGATCTGGAAGAATTGCCCGCCGATATCGTTCTGATCGACAGCGAGGACGAGGTCGAGGAGGTGCCGGTGGCGCCCCCAGAGGCCGAAAGCGCCGAAGACGTGGAACTGCTGCAGGTGGAAGAGGGCGACTCCGTACCGGAGATCGAAGCGGTCGAGGAGGAGCCCGAGGTGGCCCAGGCGGGTATGGCCGGCGAGGTCGAGGCGGAGGCAGCGCCCGAACCGGAGCCGGAACCCGAGCCGGAACCGGAGCCGCAGCCGGAAGTTGTCGAGGAACCAGCCCCGTCCAATGAGGAGACGTTGGCGATGGACGAGCTGCCCTCGGAAGACGAAGACGAACTCGAGGAACTCGAAGAGCTCGAGGAAGCGCCGCAGGCCGGCGATGACGACGATATCGATGTCTCCGAAGCGACGGTGCATCTGGAGCCGGAGGAGGAAGGCGGCGGTACCGAGCCGGTGCTCGAGACGCCCAGCAGCGACGGCCTCGGCACCGAAGAGATCGTGTTCGAAGACGAAGACCTGGCGATGGTCGACGGCGACGAGGCGGGTGTCGGCACGCAGGAGGTGACCCTTGTCGACGAGAGTTTCGAGGACGAGGAACAACCGACACTGATCGTCGAAGAGGAAGACGACGGCTCTATTACTCTCGCCGACGAGCCCGTTCAACTGGACGAGGAAGAAGAGGGCGTCAGCGCCGCTTCCAGTCGTCGTGCCGCCCGCGCTTCGCAGCGCGTCAGCGCCCGTCGGCGCATGCCCGAGCCCGAAGCGCCCGCCGTGGGACGCACCAGTCCGGTGTGGACCTTCCTGCTTCTCGTCACCTTCCTCGGCATGGTCTATCCGGTGCTGCTCTATTCGTTCATCATCTGGCAGGGCGAGACCGATATACCCGGCCCGGGCGTGCTGGTTTTCATGCGCATCGAGAAGGAAGAGGCCGAGAATGTGCCGAATCCCGCCGAGTCCCCCGGTGAGCAGGTCGATCCGATCCCCGCGATCCCGGCGATCCACGACGACAATATCTTCAAGGGCTTCACCGAGTGGCAACTCGACGGGACGCCGCCGAAGTGGTGGTGGGGTACGTCGTTGGACGTGAAGGAGTTCCAGGACTACCGGGTCCGACACGACCTGACCGAGGACGTGATCCAGGAGTCGCTCGATGACGGCGGCTTGGGGATGTAGCGGTTTTCTCGGGAAACGCGATCAGTCCATACGGATGGGGCGGTCTGCTCCGTCCGTTTTTGGCTGTCCGAAGCGGGGAGCGCTTTTTTATTGAAAGAGACGTTTATCGGACGGCAATAGTCTGGTGGCGAGCGCGGTTCGTCTGCTGATCGAAAGAAGGAGCGTTTATGAATCTCCGTGGCGGCGTATGGAAGCTGGTCTTGGCCGGGATGGCGACGATCGTGACCGCCGGGTGCCCGCAGGTGACGCAGTTGCAGCAGGAGAACCAGCAACTGCGGGTAACGATTATGGAGCTCAACGACCAATGCGAAGCGCTTCAGGCCCAGGCGGAAGCGCTCGAAAGCGAGATCCAGTCGTTGCGCGCGGGCGGACGGCCCGAGCCGGAGGAGCTGGCGCGGTTGCGGTTGGAGCGCGACGCGGCGCTGCGGAAGGTCGCCCTTTACGAACAGAAAGTCCGCGAACTCGAGGGGCGGGTGCGCTTGAGCGAGAAGGTGCAGGCGCAGTTGCAGCAGTTGGCCAAGGAGATGGGCGGCGTCCTCGTGGGCAACCGGCTCTTGATCCCCGGCGACTACTTCTTCGCCTCCGGAAAGTACGAACTGATGCCCGACGGCAAGAAGGCGCTCGCGCGCTTCACCGAGTTCATGGCGCCCGAAGGGTATACGCTCCTCATCGTCGGTCACACCGACAACGATCCGATCAAGCACGCGGCCAAGCGCGGGATCAAGGACAACCGTCATCTTTCGGTTATGCGCTCGTGGTCGGTGCTCAACGAACTCAAGAAGAACGGCTATCCGCCGGACAAGATGTACCCCAGCGGCTGGGGTGCGCTGCACCCGGTCAGACCGAATACTTCGACGCGCAACAAGCAGATGAACCGGCGCGTGGAGATCTTCATCGATCCGGCCGCCAGTGGTTTGATGAACGTCTCGGCCGTGATGGATATCGAAGGCCCGATGGACGAACCGGTGGAGGTGATTGAGGAAGGCGGCCCGGTCATCATCGAGGAATAGTCGCGACGCAGGGTGAAAACGATAACCGTCCGGTTCGCGCCGGGCGGTTTTTTCATGAAACGCCGCGCGTGTTCAGTGGCTTCCGGCTTGCCGTTGCGCGAGACGTAGGTCTTCGCTTTCGAGCGCTTCCAAGGCCTGACTCAAAGCGCTGACGGCGAAGAACATGTTGTCCAGCCGGATACGCGGATCCGCCATGGCGGTGCGGAAGCCGCCCAGCGCCCGCTCGGGTCTGGCGAAGGCGAAGGTGTCGTAGGAATCCCGGATCTGCAGTTGCAGCAGGTAGCGCAGGCCCCAGAGCGAAGCCTGGCGCAGCTTTCTCAGGCGTTCCTGCTGCGCCGGGTCCAGTGGATCGGCGGTGTCGCGCGCTAGGCGGTAGGCGGAGAGCGCGCCCTGCAGGTACATGCCCGTCTCGGCGGCATACGGAGGCCGATCGGCGGTGCGGGCCGTCGGCGTGAGAAAGCGACCGCGCGCGTCAAGCGGCAACAACGCGTCGCCGTCGGTAAAACGATCCTGCAGTGTGCTGACCAGCAGGTCGTTCATGGCGAAGACGAATTCGGATGTCTCCTGCCGTTTTTTCACCCGGTAGATGCGCACGCTCGCCAGCGTCTGCCAGGGCATGGCCCGGTACGGTACCTTGGCGGGATTGCGCAACGAGGGACGGAAACGGGTATTGTCGAAGTAGACGGCGCTGCCGAAGAGATCCTCCACCAGCCCCGGGTTGTTGGTCGCTTCCGCCCAGAGCATCAGCGCCAGTTGCGCCTGGCCGGTGTAGCGGTCGGCATCGTCACGGTCCTCCTCGCGGCCGGGCGGGTAGTAGATGCTGCGGTAGCGGCCGTCGGGATGGCGCATGGCCTGGAGGAATCCCGCCAGCTTCTCGGCCCGCGCGCGGAAGGTCGGCTCCTTTTCATGGGCAGCCAGCTCCAGGATCGCGATCAATCCGGTCGCCGAAGCGCCGAGCGTAACCTTGTACTCGTCGTTTTTCTGCTCGCGCAGGTATCCCGCGCCTCCGTCGGGATGATCGTAGTAGTGCCGCGCGAAGAGGCGTTGCAATGCTTTGAGTCCGAGTGCGCGCGCTTTGCCGTTATCGGTGGCGCGCCAAAGCCGGCCCAACGCGGCGCAGTTGATCGCGGTCACCTCGAGGTTGTCCCGCTGGCGGATCGTATCGTCGTACGGATCGTAGAGGAACGGAAAGCTGCCGTCCGGGCGTTGATGCGCGAGGTACCAGGCGTGTGCACGGACCAGCGCCTCGGCGATGGCCTTGCGGTCGATCGCCTGCGGGGAAACGAGATGCCCGAGGCGGTAGAGTACCTCCGGCCGGGTGTCGGGGCCGCGCGAGGCGATGGTGATGCCCGGCACGTAGTGGAGCGAAAATCCGGGCTTGAGCGTCATGCGCAACAGCCGGTCGGAACGGGTGCCGGCAGGCGCGATCTGGCCGAGCAACTGCGGCAGGATCTCCTTCCAGGTCTGCCGCGCCAGGTATGGCGCCAGTGGCGGAACGAACGCCTCGCGGCCGTCGTACTCGGCGAGAAAACCGACCACGCCGATGGGCGGATGAAGCTGCACGGCATGCTGTCTCTTCGGCAGCTCCGGCGACTGCAGCACTGTCAACAGAAAGGCCGCGTCGCGGATTTTTTCCGGTGCCTGATTCTCGATCGTCTTGCCCGCCGCCAGCCGCAGGTTGACCATCAGCAACGCCCGCCTCGACCAGGCCTGACTCAACACCTCGCCGTTGGGATCGAGCAGGATCAGGTGCGCGCCGTTGCGCGCGCGAGCTAGCGGCGTGCCGGCGAAGGCGTCGTCGTTCGGCGGTCGTTTCTCCAGCGCCGCGGCGAGAGCCTCGCGGACGAATTGCGCCAGTTGCTGTGCCGTCGGCTCGTCGAGCGTCTCGGCCGTCAACGCAAGCGTCTGCATTTCCTCGGCCGAGTGCGCGCCGGGACTGTATCCCAGCAGCAGGACGGTCAGCATACACCACACGAACTTTATCAAGCGCATCACGCGTCTCCTTGTCCGGCCGGGTGTGCAACTGTTTGTTATTTATAGAGATAGGGGTGATCGAAATCAACGATAATCGGATTCCTCTCCGGCCTTTCCACAAAACCTTCCCGCCTTCCTCCGCGAGCTTATAATGGATCGGCTTGTGGAGGGGGCATGTCGCACCGTACCGGACCGCGCTTTCTCAGGATACTCGCCGACGTGACGACCGTCGGTTTTGTCCTGCTGTTTCTGGCGATCGTGGTTCTCCGTATCGGCGAGGTAATCGCCGGATGGTCCTGGACGAGAGGCGCCCGTTCGGAGCCGTTTATCCCGGAAGGTCTCCAGCCCGATTTCTCGCCGCAGACGGCGCTGGTGTTTGTCGGTCTTATCGCGCTGGTGCTGCTGGGCGCGTTCGTGACGTTCTTCGCGTACGGGTTATGGAAGCTGATCGACCTGCGCTGGTGGCACAACGTGCCGACGTCGCCGCCGGCGCAGTGGGGGCTGATTACCTGTCTCAAGATCGCCCTGGCGCTGGTCACCGGTCTCTGGATCATGGGCCGGGTCGTTTCATTCATGGACACGGCCAGGCCGATGGAGTACGCGCTCGTCGGCATGTTCCTGGTCTATGCCGTGACCGTCGGCTATGCGGGCTTGCTGCTCGGCGCCGACGGGGTGACCCGACGGGATCTGGGGCTGACCCTCGACCGCATGGGCACGCGGTTCGTTCAGGCCGTGCTCGGCTGGCTCTCGTTTCTTCCGGTCATGGTGATCGTGGCCATCGTCGTGCTGATACTGCTCTTCATATTCTCTGCGCTTTTCCCCGGTATCGATTTCGGCCCGGGTCCGCAGAACAACCTGATCCTCTTGATTCTCGCCGACCGGGTGAGCGTGGGCATGCAGTTGTATCTGGCGGCCTATGCGATTGTTGGCGCTCCGATCCTCGAGGAGATCGTCTTTCGCGGGATCTGCTACGGCGCGTTTCGTCGCCATATGGGCTGGCCCGCCGCGGCGGTTATCAGTGGCATTCTCTTCGGCCTGATCCACCTGGACGTGATGAAATTCCTGCCGTTGACGCTGCTGGGGATCTTCCTGGCCGTGCTGCGCGAGCGCAGTCGCGGGCTGTTGCTGCCGATCCTGGTGCACGGCGTCAACAACCTCTTCGCCGTCGGCGTGATGATCTACTACATCTCGCTCTTCTCGGATTGAGCGGAGGCGCCATGGCTGCCCCCCGGTTCTTCCTGCCCGAGACGGATCTGGCGCCCGGCGTCGTGACGCTGCCGGAGAACGAGGCGCGTCATGCGGCCGGGCCCTTGCGGCTGCGCGCCGGGGAGGCGGCCGAACTCTTCGACGGGGCGGGGGCGGTCGCCTGCGGCCGGATTGTCCGGATCGACGCCAGCCGCGTCGAGGTGGAGGTAGAGGCGGTGCGGACCGTCCCGCCGCAGCGACCGGCGGTGCATCTGGCCGTGGCGGTACCCAAGGGCAAGCGGCTGCAGGTGATGATCGAGAAATGCACCGAACTGGGCGCCGCGTCGATCCGGTTCGTTCGCTTCGCGCGCAGTGTCGCGGGGGGTGGGGGGCAGCCGACGAAGTGGCGTCGCTGGGCCGTCGAGGCGTGCAAGCAGTGCCGCCGCGCGCATCTGCCCCACGTGTATGGTTCGGTGACGCTGGACGAATGGCTGGACAATCGTCCCGA
Organism: uncultured Planctomycetaceae bacterium; assembly: GCA_964457365.1. Classification (GTDB taxonomy): domain Bacteria; phylum Planctomycetota; class SZUA-567; order SZUA-567; family SZUA-567; genus CAYWFP01. The sequence continues at coordinate 3,509 of CAYWFP010000103.1, read as the reverse complement.
CGGGCTCGTGCTGGTCGGCGACCCGGACGGCATGCCGCTGCGGGAAGCGCTTGACGCGGAGCCGCCGGAGCGCGATATTCATGTCCTGATCGGTCCCGAGGGCGGCTTGAGCGATGAGGAACGCCAGCGGTGCGCGGAACACGACGCGCGCGCGGTTCAGTTCTCGCCGCATGTCCTGCGCATCGAGACCGCGGCGATGGCGGGCGTGGCCGGCGTGCGGGTCTTGAGGGGAACGGCATGAACCGTCCGGGCGTTCTGGAGCGGGCGATCCGCAAGACCGGCTTCGTGCTGTTCGCCTCGGTGGCGATCATGCTCGTCTGCATGCTCGCGCTTTCGGTGCTCTATTACCTCGTCGAGGGCGACCAGCGCCGTTACATCGACCCGGGCGCCGCGCCGCGGACGTATCTCGACTGGCTCTACTTCACCGTCATCACCACGCGCACCATCGGCTTCGGCGACATCACCGTCAAGACCACCGCCGGCAAGCTGCTGACCATCTTCAACGCGCTCCTGCCGGCGAGTCTCTTCTTCGGCGCCTCGATGGTGCTCTTGAACAACTTCTTCACCTGGCTGGAAAAAGCCTACAGGAGACTGAGGATGAAGGATCTGAAGCGGCATCACGTCATCGTCGCCGACCCGGAGCTTCTCGAGAGCGTCGTGCAGGAGTACCGCCTCGGCGAGCGGCCTTTCGTCTGCGTCAGCACAACGGCCTTCGACGATCTGCCGGGGCCTTTACAGGATATGCTTCGCGAGGGGCAGTACTACGCGGGCGATCCGACCCGCGACGAGGTGTTGAAGGCCGTCAACATCGACCTCGCTGAAGACGTTCTGATCGCCACGCCAGACGACAACGTCAACCTCTACGTCCTCGTCACCGTCAAGGGCCTGGCGCGGCAGGTCAAGACCATCGTCCGCGTCAACCGCTCCGAGACCGAGTCGAAGTTCCGTTCTGTCGGCGCGGACGTGCTGCTGCCCTCGGGGGCCATCGTCGGCAGGATGCTCTCGCAGGCAGCGGTCATGCCGGTGGCGCAGGATCTGCTCGTGCGGCTCCAGACCGGGACCACCGCGCCGACGCTGGAGGAGGTGCGCATCGGCAAGGGCGACGAGGGCAAGCCGGTGCGCGAGGCGGTCAGCCAGGCCGTGGCGCTGTTCCGGCAGGATCACTTCTCGTTCGATTTGGAGCAGGTGACGCTACGCGAGGGCGACGTGGTCCTGCGGCTGGCGGGGACGTATTGAGCTCTCGGCTCTCGCGCTTGCGACCGATCGCCACCAGACGCGCCGTTCGCGGTTCCGAAGCCGGCGGCAGCGGCGCCGGCAAATCGGCGGAGGCGACTCGCTTCAGCTCTCGATGCCTTTGCGCGCGCCCACGCCGTCGTGGTAGTAGTGCTTGACCATCCGCATCTCGGTGACCAAGTCGGCCAGTTCGATCAGCTTCGGCGGGGCGTTGCGCCCGGTCAGCACCAGTTCGACGCTTGCCGGCTTTTTCCGGATCAGCGCTGCGACCGTCTCCTCCTGTAGCACCCCGCTGTGGATTGCGCCGAGGATCTCGTCGGCGATGACCAGTCCATACCCTCCGTTCATGGCCGACCGGATCGCTTCGAGCCCGCGCGCGGCCAGTTCGTGCTCCGCCGGATCGATCTCCTTGCCGCGCCCGAGCCATCTGCCGCTGCCGAACTGCTCGATCAGAATCTGCTCGCCGAACGCGTTCAGCGATACCTGCTCGCTCGTCGGCGTTCCCTTGAGGAACTGGCCTATATAGACCCGCAGTCCCGCGCCCGCGGACCGCAAAGCCAGCCCCAACGCCGCGGTGGTCTTGCCTTTTCCGTCTCCCGTATAGATCTGGATATAGCCGCGGTCCCAGTCGTTTTTTTTCTCTTCCGGCATGGGCCAATGTTCTCCCTGTGGTTTACTATGACTTTTGCGCACGCCGTTTGCATTGTTCTTTGCGCGGGATTCGGCGTGATTGTTGTACTACGCGGCACCGGCCATGTCAACGTGAATGCCACCAAGGTGTTGCGGAGTTTAAAGACGAGGGGAAAGCGGCTGCGAGAAGACAAGATCATGCGTCAGGTATGGTGGATTGTACAGCTTTTTTTCGGATTTGTCGTCATGGCGTATGCCGGCGACGATAAGAAAGACGAGGCGGAGGAGGAGAAAACGCCGGTGATCGCGCTCAAGGACGGCCGCTACCGGGCCAAGGCGCGCGGCTATGTCGCCGACGTTCGCGTCGAGGTGAAGGTGAAGAAGGGCAAACTCGTCGACGTGCGGGTGAGGAAGCACCGGGAGAACCGGCCCAAGACCGCGATCCGCGAGATCCCCAGGCAGATCGAGAAGGCCGGCGGCGTCGAGGGCGTGCACGTGGTCACCGGCGCGACCATCACCTCCCGCGCGATTCTGAAAGCGACCGGGGAAGCGTTGGAAAAGGCCGGGGTGAAGGAAAAGGTCAAGGACTGACGTACGCCGTCGGGTCGTCCACGCCCGCTTCTTCGAAACCGCGACGGCGGAGGATGCAACTGTCGCAATGCCCGCAGGCGAGACCCTCCCCGCTCGGGTCGTAGCAGGAGTGGGTCAGGCCGTAGTCGAGGCCGAGGCTGACGCCGGCCTGGATGATCTCGGCTTTCTTCATGTAGATCAGCGGCGCGTGGATGCGCAGCGGCTTGCCTTCCACGCCGGCTTTGGTCGCCAGCGCCGCGAGGCGCGCGTAGGCGTCGATGAACTCCGGCCGGCAGTCGGGGTATCCCGAGTAGTCGACCGCGTTGACGCCGATGAAGATGTCCTCCGCCTGCAGTACCTCGGCCCAGCCGAGGGCGAAGCTTAAAAAGATCGTATTGCGCGCGGGGACGTACGTGGCCGGGATGGCGTCCGTGTCATCGATGCGGTCCTTCGGGACGTCGGCCTCGCCGGTCAAGGCCGAGCCGCCGAAGGCGCGGAGGTCGATATCGACGATCCGGCGTTCGCGCGCGCCGAGCGCGTCGGCCACGCGCGTGGCGGCGTCGAGTTCGACCGCGTGGCGCTGGCCGTAGCGGAAGGAGAGGCAGTAGCACTCGAATCGGCGGCTGCGCGCGATGGCCAGCGTCGTCGCCGAGTCGAGCCCGCCCGAGAGGAGGACGACGGCGGGGGTCATGAGGATTCTTCTCCGCCTACTCCGCCAGCACCAGCTCCGCGATCTGCACGGCGTTGAGGGCGGCGCCTTTGAGGATCTGGTCGCCCGCGACAAACATGTCGATGCCGCGGCCGTCCTGGCTGATGTCTTCGCGGATGCGGCCGACGAAGACCTCGTCCCGGCCGGTGGCGTCCAGCGGCTGCGGCGAACGGTTGTTCCCGCGGTCGTCCAGGATCTTCACGCCCGGCGCCTTGGCGAGGATCGCGCGGACCTCGTCCTCGGTGACGGGCTTCTCGAACTCGAGGTTGACCGCCTCGCAGTGCGCGCGCATCACCGGCAGGCGCACGCAGGTGGCGGTGATGCGGATCTCCTCGTCGCCGAAGATCTTGCGCGTCTCGTTGACCAT
>CAYWFP010000102.1:0-13376 GCA_964457365.1 uncultured Planctomycetaceae bacterium | reverse complement strand
AAAAGGCCGACGTGCGCCGCGAACGCCGCGCCCTTGCGCCGGATGAACTCGCCCGTCTCTTGCGCGCCGCCGAATCCGGCGAGCCGTGGCGCGGGATGCCCGGGCCAGAGCGCGCGCTACTCTACCGCGTGGCGATGGAGACGGGCTTGCGCTGGGAAGAATGCCGCACGCTTCGCCGCCTGTCCTTCGACCTGGACGGGAACCCTCCCGCCGTCACGGTGGAAGCCGCCTACGCGAAGAACGGCAAGACCGAATCGCTTCCCCTGCGAAGGGAGCTTGCCGAAGCCATGCGCGCCTGCTTCGCGGAATCTCTCGCCATGCCTTCGGCGCAAGCCTTCCCGCACATGCCCCCCGGCACCGTGGGCGCAAAGATGATCCGCTTCGACCTGGAGCGCACGGGCAACCCGGACGCCGGACTTGATCCGATACCCTATCGTGACGAACAAGGCCGCGTAGCGGACTTCCATGCGCTTCGCCATAGCTTTATCACGAATCTGGCTGGCAGCGGCGTACACTCATCCGTAGCGCAATCCCTGGCCCGTCATAGCACGATTACGCTTACGATGGACCGATATACTCACACGATCATAGAAGGCCAGCAGGAGGCGATTGAGAGCCTGCCGAATATATCTGCCGAAGATGTTGCGGCCATGCGACAGACCGGAACAGGCGATACCCCCGAAACAGGCCTAAACGGAAGTGACCAAATCTTGCCCAAATCGGTGGACTTACGCAAAAACGTTATGGACCACTATGGACAAATACCGCCTCGCAAAGAGAGCGGAGAGAATAACTGTAAATCCTATTCCAGCAAAGAAAAAGCCCCGTCCGAACTGGTCGGACAGGGCAACGTGATATGGGGCGAGAGAGGGGACTCGAACCCCCGGCCTTCAGAGCCACAATCTGACGCTCTAGCCGGCTGAGCTACTCCCGCCGTTGGTGTCGCGTATGAAACCGAACAATATATCTCCAATCGCCGGTTATGCAACCCTTTTTCCAAGTATTCGCATCGGTTACATCGCCCTCGACAAATAGTCCGCCTCTGAAGATAGATGGGTGCCGACGCCGCGGTCTTGCCAAGGCAGCGATTCCATCTTCGGTATACGGAGGCCCGGAGTACACAAATAAAAGAAAAATGCTTATACGCAGCCAGCCAATGAGAGCCATGAGTTTTCATCCACGTTACAGAACGATTTGACAGCAGCTCTGACATGATACAAAAAGCATAATCCCCATCAAAATACACAAGAGTCATTGCGGGAACGCGTGATTTCCCAAGTAAACTATTTTTTATCGAGTCGTGTCGATTTAAACCGGCCAATGTCACCATTAACCTAATCGCAACATTCCAGTGTGCATCATTCTCAAGGATACGAAAGCAAAAAGCGGAAAAAATGACCCGTGTCCACTAATATAAAATCAATACAATCCCGCCTGTTTCTCTTCAAATGAGCTTTTTATAATCAGTTACCAAAATATATATATTGCACCCAGAGGTATAGATAAACAGGGCTGTATACCAAAAACGGACTGGTTGGCGAGGAGGTTGCGAAAGGAAAGCCAGGTCTTGAGTAAAAAGTCAACGAGAAGCGAACATGTTTGACATCAAGCGCGCATTGTTACAGATTAATTATGGTGCAAATACTATGTTCAAGTAATATTAAGACAAGATCACATTCCCGGGAATATGCGTAACGTTCCCGGATTAAGAGGATTAAACATGATTGCCCCGGCTGATAACCGAATCAGGTTATTTATTAGCTCGTTAACTATTTATCGTGAATTTCCGGGGTTATGGGAATGTGTGTAAATTGCTCGACACTGCGCCAACCAGGGCCATATGTCCCGCTCAGAAACCGGATACCGTTACGCCCTTTCAGGTTTTACGGGGAGCCCCAATAGCCCTTAATTAGGTTGGCGGTTGGGCAAATCCATGTCGCTAAGCGAGCGGCGAACCAGAGAGCGAAGGCTATGCTTGTCAAAGGGCTTCTGCACCGTGGCGATAACCTCTTCGGCATCGTACTGGCTGAGATTCTCTTCGGTATAGCGGCCGGTGATGACGATCACGCCGGCGGGGTTCTCGGCATGACGCATGCGCCGCAGAAAATCGATTCCGTTCATCTTGGGCATCTGCAGGTCCACCAGAGCCAGATCGAACGGTTGTTCGGCATGGAGCTGCAATGCCTGCTGTCCGTCATCGATGGCGACGACTTCGTAGCCGTCGATCTCGAGAATGCGCTGCAGCAGTTTACGCACTTCCTCCTCGTCATCGAGAACCAGCAGGCGCCCCCCGGGATGATACTGGCGTTCGCTGTCGGGGCGTGTCGTGTCGGCTTGTTTCTCCAACGAGCAGGTCAGGGGTAACCAGATGGTGAAGGCCGCGCCGTGATCGGTCTGGCTGTCGACGGTGATCTCGCCGAAATGGTTTCGGATGATCGTGTCGCAGACGCTCAGGCCCAGGCCGGTGCCGCGTACTTTGGACTGACTGGAAGCCTGCTCGGCGTGCTCGCCTTTGGTGGTGAAGAAGGGCAGGAAGATCTTGGCCAGGTGCGCCTTCTCGATGCCGCAACCGGTATCGCTGACGCGGATGAAGATACGCGTCTCGGTGGTGCCGGTGGCCACGGTGACGACCTTCTCCTCGCTGTCGATCACTGCATGTCGGGCATTGATGACGAGGTTGATCAATACCTGCGCGATCTGCGCCGGGTCGACGGCGATATCGGGCGACTCTTCCAGTTCGAGTTTGAGTGTCACGCCTTCGGAATGCATCTCTCCGGCGACGATCTTGAGCGTGTTGCGCACCAGTTCGGTCAGATCGGTGGGCGCCTTTTTGGCGCCGGTGGCGCGTGAGAAGGCGAGGAGGTTCTTGGTGATCGTGGCCGCGCGCTGACCGCTGCTGAGCGCGATCTGGAGGAACTCCCGGGCGGTCTCCGGCAAATCCGACGTCTCGAGCGAAAGCTCCAGAAATCCGAGAATACTGGTGTTGATGTTGTTGAATTCGTGCGCCACGCCCGCGGCGAGCGTACCGACCGCGGCGAGTTGCTGGGTGCGGATCAGCGCCGACTCGGCTTGTTTGAGATCGGTGATGTCGAGCATGACCGCGACGATGCCGCCCATTGCGCCGTCGGGATTGTAGAAGCGGGCCTTGTTGAAGATGACGTCACGGGTCTTTTCGTATCCGTCGATGACTTTGGCTTCGTATTTCTGCGTGCCGCTTTCGCCCTCGAGAAGATTGCGATCCATCTCGGAGTAGATATCGGCCTGCTCGCGCGGGGCGAGGTCGAACGCGGTCTTGCCGACGATTTCGCCCCGGGGGCGGGCCATCATTTCCTCGAATGCACGGTTGCAGCCGAGGTAGGTGCCCGTGGCGTCCTTGTAGAAGATCGGGCTGGGGATGGTGTCGATGATCGACTGCAGGAAGTGCCGTTCCTTGAGGATCGTCGCCTCCGCGCGCGCGCGTTCGATGCGGTGGCGGATCTGCATGCGCGCTACCGAGAGCCGGATTTCCAGCAGGTGCAGATGGAACGGTTTCATCAGGTAGTCGTCCGCGCCAGCGGCGAGGGCCTCCCGCAGCTGTTCGGGACTGTCGTTGGCGGTCACCATAAGGATGTAGACGTAGGGCGAGTGCGGGAGGGAGCGAAAACGCCGGCAGAGTTCGATCCCGGAGATCCGCGGCAACTGCCAGTCGAGCAGGACCAGCGAATACGTTTCGTTCTTGAACGCGTCCCAGGCGTCCTCGGGCGAAGCGAAGTCGTCGGCATCAAAGCCGAACTCGTTCACCGCCGCACACATGGCGCCGCGCATATGCGTGTCGTCGTCGACGACCAGCGCCCGGTTGGCGGTCTCGAGGCGATGGATCATCGTCGTGTCGGCGGATGGTCGCATAACGCCTCCTCGCGTCACGGGGTATTCTGTGCGATAGCAGCGGATCCGTCAAGGCCGGGGCGTTGCGTGCGCGGCGGGGGAAGACTATAATGCCCGCTGCGGCGCTGGCTGGGAACGGATCTTGCCGCGAAAAGCGCTTTGTGGCGGCGTGGAGGACGCGAAAGGTTCGGGCGCTTGCACAAACGTTTTTCTCGCAATTGTCCGAGAGGAAAGTCGCGGTACTGGATGAAATCCGCTACGCGGGAGGAAAAGCGATGTTCGGCTGGCGCAAGCGGCACCCCGTCACTCGGATAATCGACGAATACATGGAGAAGGCCGAGACATGCCTGGTCGCCTTCCACGAAGGTTTCGCCATCTATCTCGACGAGGGACTCTGTCCGGCGTTCAACGAGGCGGTCGAACGGGTGGACCATCTGGAGACCGACTGCGACGCGATCCGCCGGCGGGTGGAAGCGGCGATGTACGAGAAAGCGCTGATTCCCGAATCGCGCACCGATATTCTGCATCTGTTGGAGAAACTGGACAAGGTGCCCAACCGTGCCGAACGGGTGATGTACGATATCTACGACGAAAAGTTCGCGGTGCCGCCGCACCTGCGCGAGTCGTTTCGCGAGATGATCCGGCACAACCGCGAATGTTTCGAGTCGCTGGCGCAGGCGGTGCGGTCTCTCTTCACCGACGCCGAGAAGGTGCAGGCGCATGTCGTCGAGGTGGACACCAAGGAGACGAACTCCGACGCGCTGAAGCGCTTGATCGTCCGCGCGGTCTTCGCCTCGAATGAGATTCAGCCGCTGGAGAAGATCCTGCTGCGCGATCTGGCCGTCAACCTCAGCCACGTCTCCGACGCGAGCGAGAACGCCGCCGACTGGTTGACCATCATCGTGGTCAAACGCCTGGTCTGATCCCGAGCGAAGGCCGCCATGCCGTACTGGAAGATCATCGCGGGTGTGTTCCTGGGCTGGGGCCTCGGCGCCAACGATGCGGCCAATATCTTCGGCACCGCCGTCAGTTCGCAGATGCTGCGCTGGCGCACCGCGGCGCTCCTCTTGAGCGTCTTCGTACTCGCCGGGGCCGTGCTCCAGGGCGCGGGCGGGCTCGAGACCTACAGCAGCCTCGCGCAGTCGGTCGACCTGGACGCGGCCTTCTTCGCCGCGCTCGCCGCGGCACTGACGGTGGCGGGGATGAGTACTCTCTCCCTTCCGGTCTCGACCAGTCAGGCCGTCGTCGGCGGCATTCTCGGCATCAGCTTCGCGCGCATCGCCCAGGGGCGGGCGGCCGCCGACCAGATCGACCTGCAGAGCCTCGGCAAGGTCGTCGCCTGCTGGGTCGGTACGCCCATCGGCGCGGCGCTGCTGGCGGCGATTCTCTATGCGCTGTTGGCGCGGCTCTTCCGTCGGCTGCACCTGCATTTTCTCGATTACGACAGTTGCATGCGCTGGCTTCTGATCCTCGCGGGCGTCTACGGCGCGTACGCCTTGGGCGCCAACAACGTCGCCAACGTCACCGGCGTCTTCTACGGCGCGGGACTCTTCGGCGCGCCGCAGTCGGATACGGCCACGCGTCTGGCGCTTCTGGTCGGCGGGGCGAGCATCGCCTTCGGCGCCTTGACCTACAGTAAACGGGTAATGCTGACGGTAGGCGCGAGCATCACCCGACTCGACGCTTTCAGCGCCTTTATCGTCGTTCTGGCCGAGGCGGTGACGGTGCATATCTACGCCGAGGTGGGCGTGCCGGTTTCGACCAGCCAGGCCGTCGTCGGCGCGGTGCTCGGCATCGGCCTGTTGAAGGGCATGCGCGCGGTCCGCTTCTCGGCCGTGGCGCTGATCTTAGGCGGATGGCTCTTGACGCCGGCGGTGGCGCTGGGACTGGCGTATCTCTTCTGTCGGTTGGGCGGATGAATCTCAGCGCTTCGGCGTAACCCGAAAGCGCGGCACCTCGATGACCCCGTTGTCGCCCTCCACGATTACCACCTGGTTGACGAACTCGACGGCGACCCAGCATTTGCGCGGCAGATAGAATGACTTGTCATCGGGTTCGAGCATCTCGTCGTCGAACTGGGAGATGAAGTCCGAGACAAAACGCTTCGTCTCCTTTTCGTGGAAATGACCGCCGACGCGCCAGGTGATCTTGACGACCTTGCCGCTGTCGGTTTTGCCTCCGGCGTCGGTGTAATCGACCGCTCCGCCGACGCGCACCACCGGATCGGTCGCGAGCGCGGATGTCGACAGCAGGTGGGTGGCGCCGTCCACGGTGCGCAGGCGGACGGCTTCGGCGATGGCGGTGATGTGGCCCTTGACGCGCGCGCCTTGCGGATCGAGGAAAGCCGCCTCGTCGCCTTCCTTGATCGAATAGAAAGCGGTGAACTCCCCGAGCGGCACTTCGCTCGTTTCGTTGTCGACATCGATGACGCCGTAGTCGAGGATCTGCCGCACCGAGCCGGTGAATGATCGCTCTTCGCCCGCCGCGTCGAAATAGGAGTAGGTCACCGGCTGGCCGACCGCCAGCGGTGGCGTCTCGTGCCGGCGGATGCGGTAGACCGCCTCGAGCTTGCGGCCGTCGGGGCGCTTGATCACGGCGACGCGGTGGTAATCGACCAGCGTGCCCTTGACCAGGCGGTTGTCGACGTAATGGCAGGTGCGAACAAAGGCCGGCTCGCGGTTGACCTCCAGGATGTCGTACAGCCCAAGCGTCGTCTCCGCCTCGTCGACGTCGACGGTGAACAACTCCTCGAAGGCCAGAATCTCGCCGGCGCGCTTGGTGCCGTCGGCGTCGGTGAAGGCCACGGTATCGCCGCGGGAGTAGAGCACGCCGTCGGGGCTGGTCCACGAATCGGGGCGGACGCGGGTGCTGAATTCGGGCTTGTCGTGGGTGCGCACGCCGCGCGCGGCGAGCCGGCGGCGCTGGCGGTTGGCTTCGATCTCGGCCTCGGTGCGTTGGCGGTAGCGGCTGAGCTTCTCGCGCTCGTCCTTGCTCATCGACTTGTCCGGGGCCACGACATTGACGATCATGCGTTGGCGGCGCGGTCGTGTCTTCTCGGGCTGCGGCGTCTTGTCGAAGACGATCCGGCCGCGGATATAACGCATCCCTTCGCCGAGCAGTTCCTCCTCGGTCTCGACGGGTTTGTCGTCGTCCTCGGCCGCGCGCGCGCCGCCCGCATGGAGCAGCAGCAGGAGTCCGAAGAGCAGAAAACAGCGTGTCATCACCACCCCGTCCGCGCCATACCTCAGGGGATTGTATCATGCGGCAGGATGCCTGCCAACCGCCGATCGCGTGCAAAAAGATCCGAATAATCTCGTTCTACAAGGCGAACAACGGCGTCGATTTTTACTTATATGCCATCTCCACCTTGACCGTCTTCCCTGCCAGATCGATAGAGATGCGGCAGAAGACGTGGCGGCTCGTGCAGACGTCGGCGGCGTAGCGCTTGCTCTTCTGCCACGCCGATTTCGGCAGCGCCTTGCCGTCGAGGCGGATTTCGGCGACGTCCTCTTCGGGCGCGAGCCAGATGTTGAGGATCGCCTGTCGCCGTTTGCGCTGGGCCCTGAACGTTCCCTTGGGCGGGTGGAGCGTAACGGTCGTCCTCTTGTCCGCACGCTTGCATGTTATTGCCATGCGGCTGAACTTGCCCGTGGCGTGCTCGCGGCTCTCGCCATCGTCCTCGTACAACGCCAGCGCATTCTCGGCCTCGGGTTCGGGGTAGATATCCAGGTGCAGCGGGTCCAGCGGCCGGGCATCGGTGGTCTCGGCCGGCTCCTGGTGCGGAACGATAGCGCCGAGGCGGTAATAGACCGGCAACTCCTCCAGCCCCGCGCGGATGGTCTTGTCCGATTGTCCGTGATGGATCTCGCCCTTGTCGGGGCGGATCCACGTCCCGGGCGGCACCCAGAGCGGCCGCTCGACCGACTGGCCCGGGCGGTAGATCGGCGCGACGAGGACGTCCGGGCCGATGAAGTACTGCTCGAGGTTGCGGTAGGCCGACTTCCACTGCGGGAAGTGCAGATACATCGGTCGGCACAGGGGCAACCCCGTCTCGTGCGCCGTGCTCGCCTGCTGATACCAGTACGGCACCATGGCGTAACGCAGCCGCGCGACCTGCTTGAAGACTTTCTGCGCCTGCTTGGAGTATGCGAACGGCTCGCGCGTGCCGAAGGCCGAGTGCGTGCGGAAGACCGGGCTGAACGCGCCGAACTGGATCCAGCGGATATACAGCTCGTCCTCGATCTTGGCGTTGAAGAAACCGCCGATATCGTGCGACCAGTACGCCGCGCCCGCGTCACCGGCGGCAGCGGTGTAGGATACCTGCCGCTTCAGCGTCGGCCAGTCGCTGACGGTGTCGCCGGAGAACTGCACCGGGTAGCGGTGGCTGCCCCAGCCGCCCCAGCGCGAGAGGATCAGCCCGCGCTTCTTCGTCTCCACCTCGGCCAGTTCGTAGTAGTGCAGGTTGGCCCAGAACTGCCCCTTGACGCCATAGAACGGCGCGGTAGTCCAGCCGTCGACCCACCAAAAATCCATGCCGTCCTTGAACGGCTTGTTCAGGACCAGCCGTCGCCACGCCTCCACCGGCTCGCGCCTTGCCCAGTCGCAGGCCCACTGCCCCTGCACCGGCGGCTCGGCGAGAGCCTTCTCGAGCTGCGGAATCGACGAGTCCTCCTTCGGCAGCACGTCGGCGCGGTTGTACCCCGGATGATCGTTCAGCGGCACGCGCAGGCCCATTTTCTTGAGTTCCTTGATGAGAGCCCTGGGCCGGGGGAAGCGTTGCTTGTGCCAGTCGTAACCGTCCCAGCCGCATTGGCGCCATTCGGTATCGATGACCATCACGTCCATCGGCAGCCCCGCGCGGCGATACTGTTTGGCGATCTTGAGAATGTCCTGCTGCGTATACTCGAACCAGCGGCTGTACCAGAAGCCGAAGGTCCAGCGTGGCACCAGCGGGATCGGGCCGAAGAGGGCGACGAAGTCCGCGAGCGCGGCCTGCAGTTCCTGTCCGTGGGCGATGAAAACGCAGTCCTTGCAGTCGGGGTCGGTGTCGGGCGGGAAGCCGTACCACTTCTTCGCCGGCTGGCGCACGACCTGTGGCAGATCGATCGCCCGCGCGCCTCCGCGGTCGAAGAGCCCGGGATGCTCTTCGCGTTCGAACTCATCCCAATGCGTCCAGACGTCGAGGCTGCGGACATGCTCGCAGAGCGGATCCGGCGTGTCGCCCGGACGCCAGACATTCGTTTTCGCGAAGAGGCCGGGATGTTCGATCCTGAGATTTCCGGCGTGGAACGGCTTGCCGTCGTCGGTGTACGTGAGTGTCAACGATTCGGTTTTGAGCGTCAGCGTCCTGCCGCGCTTGGCGACTTCCGCCGGCTTCGTTGCCGGCAGCTTCTCCGCCAGGGTCACCGGCGTGGTCTTGGGGAACCGGCCCGAGGGGCGATATTCCATGCGGAGGGCACGGTCGCTGAAGACGGTGAAGCGGGCGTTGACGAAACGGACGGGCGTACGTTGGCGCGGCATGCGGGCTCCTCTCGTACAGACGGCGGTTCGGCATAGGGTGAGTTTTGTCTGAAAAACCGGGCGAGCCGAATGGACCGACCCGGGGTGGCGGATTCGAGGCGCAATGAGGAAGACGGCCGCCGCGTCGATCCCCTGCGGGCTCCGGCGGGCGACGTACCGGCTGCCTTGTCGCTCGTCGGTCGGAATGGCGGCATATCCTCCTCCTCGCTTCGTGTATCCGGCTGTCGACGCTCCGGCATTCGGCCGCCGGGGTTTTCAGACAGAACCTAATCCAGTTCCGGGTCGCGCGCGGGCACCGGCGGCAGGCCCAGGTCTTCCATCGGCGGGAGGGTGTCGCTGCTGTGCTGCAGGTTGGTCAGTTGCGTGCTCAGGCGCGAGAGCTCGGCGCAGTGGCGTTTGAGTTGCAGCATCTCCTGCGCGCACGCGCCGGTGCGGTCGGCGATGGTCTCGAGCGCGCGCACCAGCGGGGCGGCCTTCTCCACCACCGCGCGGACGCTTTCGCCGGCGGGGGCGAGCCAGTCGCGGCCCTCCTGCAGCGCGCGGCGGTAATACGTCACGGCATGGCCGAAGAGGATAGTCTGCACCGCCAGGAACCAGAGCGCGCTGACGCCCAGGTCCAGCGTGTCGATGGTCTCGGCGTTGCGGTTGATTTCGTCGCGGCAGTGCTGGATGGTCGTCTCCACCGCGCGCAGCTTCTGGTTGACCAGGGTCCAGTCGACCTCGGCCAGAGCCTGCCACTCCTCGGCGCTGCCGGCGTAGCCGAAGGCCAGCAGCCGCAGCCTTTCGCCGTCGACGCCGCGCAGCAGCGGCGGAAAGAGTCCGGCCACCTCGTCGAGCAGCGTCATCAGCGTCTCGCCGGGCTTGCCGTAGGCTAGGCGGGCGAAACGCGCGCTCGCTTCGTGCGCGTCGAGGCTCCGTTTCCAGGCCGCGGCGAGGCAGCCGATGGCCGGGACGAGGCTGTTGTCCCAGAGATTGCCGTGGCGCTGGTCGCCGCCGTAGAAGCAGATCTCGCGCTGCTTGTCGCGGGTGGCCGCGGCGATGCCGTCGTCGATGCGGCGGTAGCCCTCGCGCGGACGCGGCGGCACGTAGCCGGTGTTGGGGAAGTCCGCCTGCAGCGCCGCGGGGTGGCTGTTGCGACTCAGGAGCGGCAGATAATTCGCCACCGCCTCGTCGCGGTCGAACCAGCCGACGAGGCGCGCGGGCAGTTCTGCCTCGCCGTAAAGCGCCGCCAGCGTCTGGGCGGGGAGATAGACCTCCGCCTCGGTCTCCCGGAGCAGCAGGCCGATGAACCGCCGCGGGCGCTCCGGGTCGCTGCCGGGTTCGAGGCGGCCGCCGAGGCCCAGCGCCGGCGCCTGGAAGGTCTGTGCCAGCTCCGCCGCCTGCTCGATCATGCGCGAGAAGTCGTGGTTGGGGTTCGACAGCCGCGGCAGCAGGTCGCACCAGGGCACGATGTCGACGGCGTATTCGCCGCAGATCGAGGCGATCTCCCGCGCGTCCTGCCGCCTCATGCACCCCAGGCCCGGCTGGTCCGCGAGCGGGCGGACGGCGTCGAGCCAGAGGTGCAGCCGGTTGGCCTTGAACGAGGCGGAGAAACCGGCGGCCCGCATGAGGTGCTCGTTGTGCGGGATCTGCGCGCGCAGGTCGTACGCGCAGGAGCGGATCGGGATGGCCGGCGCGTCGACGACGGTCATGCCCGGGATTCTCCTGTCCGTGGCGAGCGAGACGATCTGGATCAGCGTCTGCGCGCCCATGATGCAGCCGGCGCGCGCGGCGCCGACCAGGAGCACGAAGCCGTCGATGCGCAGCAGGTAGTCGTCGCGGCCGGCGGGGCGCTTGAAGCCGTCGAGGTAGCGCGCGTAGGTGTCGTACAACTGTTCCCATGTGCCGATGATGATGCAGCCGCGCGGCGGGACGGCGGGCAGCCCCTGCAGCAGCGACACCCCCACGCCGTACGGCGCCAGCGCCGATTGGCCGACGAGGATGGCCGGAAATTCCATCGACGGCTCGGTTCGCGGCTGATAGATCGCCAGGCAGTGCTTGGGGTTGTAGGGCTGGCCGCCGGGGATGCACGCCTGCGCCTCCGGCAGCAGGCTACCGAGGATGGCGTCGATGCGGTCTTGTGCGTCTTCGGTCACGGCGACTCCCGGGACGAACGATCCGCGCCACGCGCGGGCGCTTCCGATAACTGTACGCCTGAGTGCCTGTTTATGCAAGCGATTGCCCGGTGCCCGGGGGGCAATAATACCATGCGGTGGCGAACCGCTCGCGTTGCGCGCGCTTCCGCCGGTCGCGGGGCAGGGCTCCCCCCACGTTCACCGGTTTCGGATCGGGAAAGGCGAGGATTCGGCGAACGGAACGATCAGCGGAACTCCAGGCGGGCTTTGACGATAATGTGCGCTCCTTGCCTCGCTACGAGGCCTGGATCTATTTCAAGCCACCTAAGGACGCGTCCGACAATTAGTTCGGAATTTCGCTCGGGACGCCCTTTCGCCGCCATCCGGCGTCGCTCGCTGTAACCGATGAAGCGCATCGCTTTTCGCTCGCTTCTTGGCTGACGCCGAAATGGTTGCGCCGAAATGCTGAAATAATTGCCGAACGGGTCCTAAGCGGGGACCGGGGGAAATTGCCCCTGGTATCGGGCTGACTCAACTTGGCTGGATCGGCGGCGGCGTGCTGTCGTCTGCGGGCTGGTTGCGCAGTTCCTCCAGTACCTGCGCGAAGTTCGTGTCTTCGGGATGGGCCTGGCAGTAGAGACTGTAGAGGTGCTCGGCGTCGACGCGGCGGTCGAGTACGCAGAGCACCTGCCCGACGTTGTAGACCGTGTCCCGGTCGTCCGGCGCCAGGCGCAGGGCTTCTTCGAAACAGGTCAACGCATCGCCGAGTTCCCCCGCCTCCCAGAGCATGACGCCGAGGTTGTTGTACGGCACGTAGAATTCGGGAGCCAGACGGATCGCCTTCTGGAAATACCGGATCGCTTCGGCTTTCCGCCCCTCGTCGGCCAGGCGTTCGCCTTCGGCGGTGAGGCGGCCGGCTTCGCGGGCATTATCGCTTTGCTGGTCTTCTGTCATGGGGCGGCATTCGGCATCAACGGTCATCGGCGAATTCTCCAGTATGATACGGCCACGGTGGCGACGCGCAAAGAAAAACATGCCGCGGGGCGTGCCGCATGTCTTGTGAGTAATGAGCGGCAGCCGTCACGATAAGTTTAGCGAAAAGCGAAGGCGGCGGAGGCCATGCGCTTCCACCGCCTTCGGATCGCGTGTTTCGCTCAGGAGGCCGGGGAGAGAATGGCCTCGAGATCCTTCTGCGGTTCGCTCACGGGCACGATGTTGAACTTCTCCACCAACACTTCCAGCACCGGCGGGGTGACAAAGGCCGGCAGCGACGGCCCCAGGCGGATGTCCCGCAGGCCCAGGTGCAGCAGCGTCAGCAGGATCGCGCAGGCTTTCTGCTCGTACCAGCTCAGCACCAGCGAGAGCGGCAGATCGTTGACACTGCAGTCGAAAGCCTCCGCGAGGGCCATGGCGATGCGGACGGCCGAGTAGGCGTCGTTGCACTGGCCGACGTCCAGCAGCCGCGGAATGCCGTCGATGTCGCCGAAGTCGAGCTTGTTGAAGCGGTATTTGCCGCACGCCAGGGTCAGGATGACGCAGTCCTCGGGCACCTGCTGCGCGAACTCGGTATAGTAATTGCGTCCGGGCTTGGCGCCGTCGCAGCCGCCGATGAGGAAGAAGTGGCGGATCTTCCCGGCCTTGACCGCGTCGATCACCTTGTCGGCGACGCCGAGGACCGCGTTGCGTCCGAAGCCGACCAGGATCGTCTTCTCCTCCGCGTCCTCGGTGAATCCTGGCGCGGCGAGGGCGGCCTCGATCACCGGCGTGAAATCCTTCTCGGGGCCGATATGTTTCACCTCGGGCCAGGCGACAAGGCCGGTGGTGAAGATACGGTCCTTGTAGCTCTTGCGCGGGCGCTGGATGCAGTTGGTCGTCATC
>CAYWFP010000101.1:0-13653 GCA_964457365.1 uncultured Planctomycetaceae bacterium | reverse complement strand
TCAGCGACTGGTTCCAGCTCTACACCGACAAGGCGCAGCAGGATCCGCACGCCGAGGAAGCCTCGCACTACCGCTCGATCCGCGGCGGTTCGTGGGGCTACTACGGCCTGGGTCAGCGCGTGACCGACCGGGAGTACAACAATCCCAACTACGGCGGTTACATTTATATCGGCTTCCGCGTGGCCCTGCCCGAGGCGGGCTACAAGCAACTGTACGGCGGGATATAACGCGCCGAAAGCGGTCGGATCCGCGTTGCACGACACCGGCACCGCCGCCGCCGCGTCCGCCGGTGCCGCCGCCGCTAAAAAAAAACAAACAGACGTCTTGACCCGACCGGGGCCGAATGGGTATGGTATCGGGCTGCGGTCAAAGTCGTCGTGACTTCGGGGTACGCCCTGATTGCCGACTCTGGCCTTCAGGATGATCCGCGCCCCGCGCGCACCGCGGCGTAACCGCTTGAGGATATGACTTAAATGACTCTCCGCGCCACCCTCGTGGGGCTTGTTTGCGTCGCCATCGTCTGTATCTTCACCTACTTCAACGACATGGTGTTGGGACAGACGCCGTTCATTGGCAACTTCCTGCCGGTCTTCGTCTACGGCGCCTTCGTCTTCTTCATTCTCGCGCTCAATCCGCTGCTGCATTTTCTCCACCGGCGCCTGGCCTTCACCGGCAGCGAGATCGCGGTGGTGCTGGCGTTGACGCTCGCCGCCTGCGTCATCCCCGGCGCGGGGCTGCTCTATACCTTCTGCTCCTCCCTGGCGCTGCCGCATCACTACAAGCAGACCGCGCCCGGCTGGCAGGGCGAGACGTACGAGCTCAAGACGAGCAAGGTGAGCGACTGGCACCTTCTGGCGCAGAAGCTCGGTACCGGCAGCGAGGCCGACCTGCCGGCCCCGGCGGCGGTGCTGCGCCGGCAGCTCCCGGAGCGGACCCGCGCGCGGCTGGCGGCGATGCGCCGGGCCGAGCGGATCAACGAGACCGACAAACGCGCGGTGGTCGAGGCGATCAACGCGGTGCTCGAGGATCCCGCCTTCGCGGAAGAAGCGAGCGCGGACCTGGCCGGTCTGCCCGATTACCGCCGCGAGGACGTCGCCAAGCGGGTGCGGGAGATCGCTTATATCGAGGAGAGCGTCGCCGAGTTCGAGCGCGAGCTGCCGGAACTGGTCGCCGAGCGCAAGCGGGCGGAGACGCATTTCGAGAACGCGTTGGCCCGCCGCCGGCAATTGCTCGATCAGCAGGAACGGATGAGCGCGCGCGCGCGTAGCCTGATGCAACGGCGCGACAGCGGCGAGATCTCCGAGGAAGCGTACGAGAACGCGCGCGAGACGGCGCTGGAGGAGGAGAAGCGCCTGCGCGAGGATCTGGCCGCGCTCGCCGGGGCGCTCACGCCGCTGGACAAGATTCTGTATCGCCTGCAGACGGTGGAGGCGGGGCTGGAGAGCCTGCCCGAGGCCCTGCAGACCGAACGGCGGCGGCTCGGACGGCTGCTCGTCGACGCGTCCTTCCCCGATGCGCTCGAAGCGCGCGAGCGGGGCATCGTCGAGGCCGCGCCGCAGCACATGCTCGCCGAGGTGCGCATCAACCGCGACGACGCGCTGGTCGGCCTGATCCAGGGCAAGCAGAAGGGCGAGACCCCGATGCCGGTCCACGGCATTCCGTGGTACGCCTGGGCGCGGCCGCTCTTTTTCTGGCTGCCGCTGGTGCTGGCGATCTGGCTGGGGCTGGTGGCGCTGGCGCTGGTGGTCCACCGGCAGTGGTCGGACCACGAGCACCTGCCGTATCCCATCAGCAACTTCGCCAACAGCCTGCTGCCCAATCCCGGGCAGATGATCAGCAGCGTCTTCCGCAACCCGATTTTCTGGCTGGCCTTCGCCTTCGTCGCCGCCATTCACGTCAACAATTACGTCCACGCCTGGTTCCCCGACTGGCCGCTGATCCCGCGGTCCTTCGATTTCCAGTCGCTCTACGACGCGAACCTGTTTCCGATCATCAAGCTCGCCGGCGAGCGCTGGTTCTTCAAGCCGGCGCTCTATTTCAGTATCATCGCCTTCGCCTACTTCCTGCCGACGGACGTCTCGCTGGGCCTGGGCGTGAGCCGGCTGTTCTACGTCTACGCGGTGGGCATTCTCGCCGCCTTCGGCATCAGCATGGGCTCGGCCGACTACATGGCCCTCAAGCCGCCGACGTTCTTCCATTTCGGCGCCTACTTCGGCATCTTCCTGGCCCTGGCCTATACCGGGCGGCAGTATTATTTGACCGTGGCGCGGCGGGCGCTGTTTCTGCCGACGCGCGACCGGGCCGAGCCGGCCTCGGTCTGGGGCTTCCGCGTCTTCGTCGTCTGCATGGTCTTCGCCACCTGGCACCTGGTCAACGCCGGGCTCGACTGGCAACTGGCGGTTCTCTACCTGGCGATTCTGCTGCTGGCGTTCCTGGTCATGGGGCGCATCATCGCCGAGACCGGGCTCTTCTTCATCCAGCCGTACTTCTTCCCCTGCGTGGGGCTGTGGGGGCTGATGGGGGCCAAGGCGCTGGGGATGGAGACGCTGCTCTTTCTCTTCATGCTCACCATCATCCTGGCCGTCGATCCGCGCGAGACGCTGATGCCGTTCATGGTCAATTCGCTGAAGCTGCTGGACATGCGCCGCGTCGGCCTCGGCAGGGTGGGGCTGCTCTGCGGCGTGGCCATCGTGGTGGGGCTGGCCGTGGGCCTGCCGGCGACGTTCTACTGGCACTACAACTACGGCGCGGCGATGCACAACGCCTGGATCACCCGCATCGTGCCGATGGAGCCGTTCAAGGAGGCGTTGCGGGTCAAGAGCGAACTGATCTCGCAGAACAGCCTCGAGGCGGCCGCCTCCTACTCCGGCTTCGAGCGCTTCTTCCATCTCGCGCCGGACTGGCCGAGCGTCGCCGCCTTCGTCATCGGCCTGGGGCTGGTGCTGCTCTTCACCGCCGGGCGGCTGCGTTTTCCGAAGTGGCCGCTGCACCCGGTGATGTTCCTGGTCTGCGGCACCTATCCGCTGGGGCACATGTGGTTCAGCTTCCTGGTGGGCTGGTTCCTCAAGGTGATGGTCACCAAGTACGGCGGCAGCGCCCAGTACCAGCGGCTGAAGCCGCTGATGTTCGGCATCGTCAGCGGCGAGATGCTCTCGCTCTTCTTCATCAACGTCTTCGGCTTGCTGTACTACTTCGTCTCGCTATACGTCTTCGGCGTCTACGAAAAGCCGCCCGCCTTCAGGATCATGCCCTGAGCGGACCCGGATTCGAGGAGCGCACGCGCAGATTATGGCCCCCGAGCAGATTGTCAGAGGCTTCGAGATCCACGACCAGCCCAATCTGGGGATGAGCCGCATCGGCCGGCTGACCTGGACGGGCATCCGGTACCGTCTCTTCCGGTCGTTCATCTCGGTGGTCGTCATCGGCGTGGCCGTGGCCTTCTTCATGAACATCCTCTCCTCGAGCCTGCTCCGGCGCAGCATCAGCCGGCAGGTGGCCCACCGCATCTGGCAGATGCGTCTGGCCGCGCGCTGGAGCGCCCGTCTCTCGCAGGCGGGGACGATCGACTCGCTGCTGCGCGAACTGACCGCGAACGAGGCCGAGGCGCCGATAATGCGGGAGATCGCCCGTTTCGGCGGGCTGTCGGCGGCGGAGCTCGAGGCCCTGCGCGGAGAGGCCCGTACCGCGCGGATTTACCAGCGCTACTTCAACCGGCTCGACTACGGCCGGCGCCGGGCGCTGGTGCGCGAGACCGGGGGCGTGGAGATCTTCGACAAACTCGGCGAGCCCGCGGCCTGGGACCGGTTCGTCGAGACCATGAACACCTTGCGCTTGCCGCCGTTCCCGACCGAGCTGGAGGCATTCGAGACCTTCCTGCGCGCCTGGCCCGGGACGCGCCGGCGGCTGCAGCGGGTGATCGACGGGCGCCAGCGCGCGGTCGAGCGTATCGCCGCGGCGCTGGGCGACGCGTCGCTGATCGAGCGCCTGACCGAGGCCGACGGCGCCTTCGGCGAGACGGTGCGCGTGGCCGGCTTCGCCTTTCCGCCGGAGACCGCCGCCGCGGTGGCCGCGCAGGCGCTGGCGGTGCGGCGCGCGCGGGTGCTGCTGGAGACCTTCGCGCTGCGAGCGGTGCGGCGCGACTTGGCGGCCAAGCTCAATGCCCATCCCAACGACCTGACGCCGTCCATGTTCTGGCGCTTTTTGCGCGACGAGGACAATGCGACCTGGTGTCTGCAGCGTATCGCGCAGGAGAAGCGCTACGCCGACTTCGTCGTCCCGCCGCCGGAGGTGGTCGCGCTTGCCGAGCGCAAGCTCGAGGAGCAGCTCCTGGGCCGGGTGGAACGTTTCAACGTCGCCACCGAAGACGAGATGTTCGGGCTCAGCTCGCGCATGCTCTGGCTCATGTTCATCTCCATGCTCGTCTGCGCGGTAGGCATCACCAACGCGATGCTGATGGCGGTGACCGAGCGCTTCCGCGAGATCGCCACGCTCAAGTGTCTCGGGGCGCTCGACGGTTCGATCATGGGGATGTTCGTCACCGAGGCGTGCCTCTTCGGGCTGATCGGCGGGCTGGCCGGCGCCCTTATCGGCGGCATGATCGGCCTGTTCATGTCGCTGCTCACCTTCGGATCGCTGATCTTCGAGGCCCTGCCGCTGGGGGATCTCCTGGTCGGCACCATCGGGGCGATGGCCCTGGGGGTGGTGCTGGCGGCGGTCGGGGCGATCTATCCTTCGTTCAAGGCGGCGCGTCTGGCGCCGATGGAGGCCATGCGCATTGAATAGGCCGACGACTGCCCACCCGCGACTTCGACTGCTCTTCTGGCTGGCCTTGATGGTTGCCTGCTCCGCGCCCGCTCTTGTCGCCGGCGAGGCGCGCACCCCGTTCCAGGACGACTGCGAGGCGCTGACGCGCGATCCGCACCGGCTCGCGGGGACGGAGGCGGGCGCGCGCGCGGGCGATTACGTTCTCTCGCGGCTCGAGGCGCTCGGCATCAACCAGATCGTCGTCCAGCCCTTCCCCGTCGCCCAGACGCGTATCGACCGCTGCGAACTCGTCGTCGGTCCGGGCGAGACGGGCAGGCGCCTCGACCTCTTGCCGGCCCACGCCAACGGCATCGCCCCGTCGGTGACGCCCCCCGAGGGGCTGAGCGGACCGCTCTTCCACGCCGGCATGGGGCGACTCGTCGATTACGGCAACCGCTCGCCCGAAGGGGCGATCGTGGTCCTGGATTACAATGCCGGCCAGGCCTGGCGTACGGCCTTCCGCAAGGGCGCCAAGGCCGTCGTCTTCACCGCCGCGAAAGACGCCGAGGCGCGCAGCGTGCTGCACAGCGAGGCCAGCGTCAATCTGCCGCGCTACTATTATCCCGGCCCCGCGACCGATCTTCCCGCCGGCGCCGAGGCCACGCTGCACGCGGAGATCCACTGGGAGCGCCGAACCGGCCGCAACATCATCGCCTTCCTGCCCGGAACGCAGCCGACCTTCCAGCTCAACCAGGAGGAAGCGATCGTCATCGCCGCGCCGCTGGATACCTCCGGCGAGGTGCCGCGGCGGAGTCCGGGCGCGCGCGGGGCGGTCAACTGCGCGATTCTGCTGCGCTGGGCGGAGTACTTCCAGCAGCACCGTCCGCGTCGTCATCTCGTCCTCGCCTTCCTCGACGCCCAGGCGCGCCAGCACGCCGGCGCGGGCGCGCTCTACCGGGCGGTGGCCGAACTCAAGGGCGCGCAGACGGTGGCGTCCCGCCGCGATTCGATCGCGATCGAGAAGAAGTTCATCGCCGGCATTCAGGACCTGCTCGATGAAGAGGACCCCTTCTCCCGCCAGAGCTCGACGGTGGTGCAGAAATTCGGCGAGTGGGCCAAGGAGGTGGCGACCGCGCGTACGCGTTCGTTGCGTCAGGATCTCTCGGACGTGCGCTTGAACCGTCCGCCCGGCGCGGATGCCCGGATCGAGGAGTTCGAGAAGCTCAAGGCGCGCTGGAACGAGCTGCTGCGCGCCGTCGCCAATTACAAGGACAGGACCGCTTTCGCGCCGTACCTGGATCTGTGGCGGGAGGCGAAGGACGAGATCCGCCGGAGCGTCGAGAAACGGCAGGCGGAGCTGATCAGCGAGGAAGCGGAGTTGCACGCCGACGAGCGTCTGCGCGCGCTCCTGGGCGAGCTGCATATCAGTCTCCATCTCTCCCTTCTCTTCGGCGATGCCATGCCCGCCTGGGGGCTGCTGGTCGGCGGCGACTCGGACTTGCACGCCGAGAAGGATCTCGCCGGCCTCTACGGCAAGGTCCGCGGCACCTTCAAGGACTCCGCCGAGACGCTGGGACCGGCCGCATTGGACAGCACGCGGGCGGATCTGCCGCGGCTGGCCGGGGCGGAGAAGCAACGCTTCGAGATGGCCTCGATCGACGGCACGCTCTCGCCTTCGCGGCTGCTGATGCCCGCCCCGTCGGTGGTGCACAGCGGCGAAGTGGCCGGCCTCTTCGGCCTGTACAACGCCGCGCTGGCCACTGCGCAGGAGCCGCTCGTGCGCGAGGGCACCCCCGCCGACACGCTCGAGAGACTGAAGGTCGCCCGCATGGGCGCTCAGGGGGATCACGCGCTGCTGCTCTTGGCGGGGGTGGTCGACCGCGATAGCCTGAGCATGCGCCATCCGTTCCTGGTCGAGGGCGAGTTTTTCTTCCCCGACTTCAAGAAGGATCAGAAGCCGCACGGGCCGCGGGCGCTCGGGAAGGATCCGGGGAGTTCGCTCTTCAACCGCCCCATGGCCAACGCCGTCGTCCAGGTCTTCGCCAAGACCCGCCAGGGGCTCTACCCGATCCAGTCCAAGCGTTTTCCGGGCTTCAACAACTACCAGACGGTGATCGCCAAGGCCAACGGCGCCTACGCCTACGGGCCGGTGCCGACCGTGCGCCACGGCGTGCAGGGCTTCGCCGCCGATTTCGACGACCAGGGGCGGGCGGTCTGGTCGGTCAACAGCGAGTCGATCCGCAACACCCACGTGCGCCTCAACATGATCAAGGGCTACGGTTCCGGCGTGGTGCTGCCGCCGTTGGTCGATGTCGAGGATGTCAAGGTGCTCAACGCCGTCGGCGACAGCCTTCTCGAACGCCAGAAATCGTTCAGTTCGACCTTCGACGGACTGGTCTACTGGTACTGCGAGGAAAAGGTCGAGAATGTGCGCCTCTTCAACGCCGGCACGGTCGTGGTGTTGCGCGCACCCGGCGCCGACGAGGACGACCTCGGCGGCATCGACATGACCGGCCCGCGTCCGTTCTTCGACGTCGCCGCACACAGCGCGACCGATCTCTGGTGGCTCGACGAGGAGCGCATGCGCGTGCAGCGCTCGCGCGGCATCATCAACTCCTCGGTGGAGGAACTGCAGGGACGCGCGGAGGATCTGATGCTGCGCGCGGAGACGGCCGAGAGCACGGCCCGGCAGGACGCCATGGCGGTCTCGTCCTTCTGGTCGCAGTGGCCGATCTACTCCAAGACCCGCGGCACGCTGGACGATCTGGTGCGCGCGGTGCTGGGTCTGCTGGCCCTCTCGGTGCCTTTCGCCTTCGCGCTCGAGCGGCTGCTGATCGGCGCCACCAGCATCTACCGGCAGATCCTGGGCTTCGTCGGCTTCTTCCTGCTCACTTTCCTGGTGCTCTACTTCACGCATCCGGCGTTCACCATCTCCAATACGCCGCTGATCATCTTCCTGGGCTTCGCCAACATCACCCTCTCGTCGCTGACGATCTTCATCATCATGCGCAAGTTCGAGGTGGAGTTGAAGATCCTGCAGGGGATGACCTCGACCGTCCACGCCGCGGACGTCTCGCGCTTCAGCACGGTGATGGCCGCCATCAGCATGGGCATCTCCACCATGCGCCGCCGCCCGGTGCGCACGGCGCTGACGGCGATCACCATCATTCTCCTGACTTTCACCATCCTCTGCTTCGCCTCGTTCGACACGCGCCTGGGCGTGATGAAGGTCTTCGTCGGACATTCGCCGCGCTACGCCGGCGCCTTCATCAACCGGGTCAACTGGGAGTCGCTGCCGCCCGATACCATGGCGCTCCTGCGCGGTCGGTGGCAGGAGGGGAAACAATCGTTCTACCCGCGCTACTGGTTCAGTCCCAGCGCCGAGACCGCCTCGGGCATCCTCCTCTCCCTGCCACAGGGCGAACGGACTGTGGCGATGAGCGGCGTGCTGGGCATCGCCCCCGGCGAGATCGCCAGCCGGCCGGACATGAGCGGCCTGCTCGGGGCGCTGCGCCGCGACGAGGATGTCCTGCTGACCCAGGCGGTGGCCGAGCGGCTGGGCCTGGAGGTCGGCGACGAGGTGGTTCTCGGCGGCACGCGGCTGCGGCTGGCGGGCACCCTCGACGAAGTCCGCCTCGATTCGCTGACCGACCTCGGCGGCGACAGCATCCTGCCGGTGGACTTCCTGGCCATGGAGGATCAGCGCGAGAAGACGCAGGAGGAGAAGCAGGCGGCCGACCTCGTGCTGGACTCCAAGGGCGTCTGGTCCTACCTCTCCGGCGACGCGGTGGCGCTGAGCACCGCCGCCACCGCGCGCGCGCTGGGCGGGCGGTTGCACGCGGCGGCGGTCTACGCGCCCGATACCGAGCACGCCGCGCGGCTGGCCGAGTCGCTGGCGCGCATCTTCCCCTTCCCGATCACCGCCACCCGCGAGGACGGCGTCTACCTGCACGCGCGCGGCACCATTCTCGCCGCCAGCGGCGCGCGGGACCTATTCTTCCCGATCCTCCTCGGCGGCCTGGTGATCTTCGGCACCATGCTCGGTTCGGTCACTGACCGCGAACGCGAGATCTACACCTTCAGCGCCCTGGGCCTGGCGCCGCCGCACGTGGCCATGCTCTTCTTCGCCGAGGCGATGATCTACTCGGTCGTCGGCGGCCTCGGCGGCTATCTCTTCGCCCAGGGCAGCATGCACGTCTTCGCCGCCATCGCCGACGGGATCGGCTTCCACCTGCCGGAGATGAACTACAGCAGCACCAACGCGCTGATGACGATCCTGCTGGTCATGGCCACGGTGCTGCTCTCGGCGGTCTACCCGGCGATCAAGGCCTCGCGCAGCGCCAACCCCGGGCTGCTGCGCTCGTGGCGGCTGCCGACGCCGGAGGGCGACGTCTTCAACATCGCCTTCCCCTTCACCGTCTCGGCCTACGACATCACCGGCGTGGTCAGCTTCCTCAAGGAACACTTCGAGAATTACGAGGACGTCGGCCTCGGGGTCTTCATGGCCAAGAACCCGCAACTGGTCTCGCTCCCCGACAGCGGCGTCGGCCTCGACGCGATGGTGGCGCTGGCGCCCTTCGATCTGGGCGTGACCGAGACCTTCCAGTTGCGCACCGCCCCGAGCGCGATCCCGGGCATCGACGAGGTCTACATCCGGCTCGAGCGGCTCTCGGGCCAGCACGGCGACTGGCGGCGGCTGAACAAGACGCTGCTGGACGACTTGCGGCGGCAGTTCCTGATCTGGCGCTCGCTGCCGCAGGAGACGATGGAGCATTACCGCCAGTTGACGCTGTCGGCGTTGGGGCAGCATGGCGGCGAGACGGCGGAGGAGGGGTCCGCGTGAGCGAACAGGAACGTGTCGATACCGAACTGGAGGAATTCCGCAGCGTCATGGAGGTGCCCTCCACCTTCGTCGACGGCTTTACCTGGAGTTCGCTCCTGGGCGCGATCTTCATCGCCCTGCTGATGGTCCCCGGCGCCATCTACATGGGGCTGCTCGCGGGGCAGGGCATCGGCCCGGCGGCGCAGTGGGTGACGGTGATCCTCTTCATCGAGGTGGCCAAGCGCGCGCATTACGACCTGAACCGCTCGGAGGTCTTCGTCCTCTTCTTCATGGCCGGCGCGATGATGGGCGGGCTGGGGCTCACCGTCCACGGCTCGGTGCCGCGCGGCCTGCTCTGGCAGCAGTTCTTCGCCCGCAGCGACGCCGCAGCGAGCTACGGGATCGCCGAGGACCTGCCGACCTGGTTCGCCCCGGCGGCCGAGTCGGCCTCCTACGGTCTGCGCACCTTCTTCCACTGGGACTGGCTGCCGGTGATGGGCCTGGCGCTCTTCACCACCTTCTTCAGCCAGATCCAGAGCATGGTCCTCGGCTACGGCCTCTTCCGCGTCGCCAGCGACATCGAGAAGCTGCCCTTCCCCATGGCCCCCATCGGGGCGATGGGCATCAGCGCCCTGGCCGAGGACATGGACGCCTCGGGGGAGAAGAGCGAGGAGGGCAAATGGCGCTGGCGGATCTTCTCGATCGGCGGCGCCATCGGCCTGGCTTTCGGCTCGATCTACCTCCTGTTGCCGGTGCTGACGGGGGCGCTGACCGGGCGGCCGATCCAGATCCTCCCGATTCCCTTCTCCGACTTCACCCAGGACACGCAGAGTTTTCTCCCGGCCGTGGCGACCAACCTCTCGTGGGATCTGGGCATGGTCATCACCGGCATGGTACTGCCTTTCTTCGCCATGCTCGGCGCCTTCATCGGCCTGATCGTCACGCTGGTGCTCAACCCGATCCTGTACGATCCGCGGCTGCATATCCTCACGAGCTGGAAGCCCGGCGACGACACGATCACGACGCTCTTCAAAAACAACGTCGACTTCTACTTCAGCTTTCAGATAGGCTTGGCCATCGCCATCGCCCTGGCGGGCATCATCAGCGTCGCCCGCAGCTTCTTCAAGAAGGCCCGGGAGAAGAAGGACGCGCGGCAGAAGGACGTGCTCTCCGTGCCGCCCGGCCGCGGCGACATTCCCACCTGGGCCATCGTCCTCTGCTACGTCACGATCACGATGCTCTATATCCTCGTCGGCGGGTATCTCATCAACTGGCACCGCGGCGTCATTGTCGTCCTCTTCATTCTCGGCTTCGTCTACACGCCGCTGATCAGCTACGTCACCGCGCGCCTGGAAGGCATGGTGGGGCAGGCCGTGGAGGTGCCGTTCATCCGCGAGGCGAGCCTGATCTTCTCCGGCTACCGGGGGGTGGCCTGCTGGTTCATTCCCATGCCGCAGGCGAACTACGGCCTCATGACGGTCTTCTACCGCAAGTGCGAATTGCTGGGCACGAAGTTCACCAGTATCTGGAAGGCCAAGCTCTTTCTCTACCCGATCATCGTCATCGCCTCTTTCGTCTTCATGAACTTCATCTGGGGCCTGGCGGAGATTCCCAGCGCGGTCTATCCCTTCGCCCAGAAGATGTGGGAGCTCAACGCCAACAACGCCTGCATCATGTACTCGGCCACCCTCGGCGAGTACTCGGCCTTCGAGGACGCCTTCAACGGCTGGTACGTCAGCATCGGCGCGGGCTTCGGCGGCATGCTCTTCGCTATCCTCTCGTTCCTGGGCTTGCCGATCTTCATGGTCTACGGCGTGGTGCGCGGCCTGGGCCAGACCGCGCCGTTCATCGTCGTGCCGCAGTTCATCGGCGCGCTGATCGGACGCTACTATTTCCGCCGCAAGCTCGGCAAGCGCTGGCGGCAGTACGTGCCGGTGCTCGCCGCCGGCTACGCCTGCGGGGCGGGGCTGGTGACGACGCTCGGCGTCGGCATCACCTTCCTCTCCAAGGCGGTGGTGCAGTTACCCTATTGAGGGCGCGGAGTGCGCATGCAGTTGTGGATCTGGAGCGGCATCCGCTTCGAACTCCCGGAAGACTGGGAGATGCTCGAGTTCTCCAAGCGCGAGGACGCCGGCCGGTGCGCCTTCGCCGACCGCTACCGTTTCCGCTTCGCCTTGCAGTGGAAGCGCGTGCCCGGGCCGCCGGATTACAGGCGGATGCTCTCCGACTACGAGAGCCGGCTCCTGGTCGACGGCGCGGAGAAGATCAAGCGCCGCCAGGTCGGCGGCTGGCATGGCCTGGAGAGCGCCGACCCCGACGGCGGCACGATCTCGCGTTTCGGGCGCTACTTCGCGCCGCACGGACGGCTGCTGGAGGCGGATTTCTTCTGGGCCGGCGGCTTCGACGAAGCGCTGGCCGATCGGGTATTGCGCCGCGTGCGCGAGGAGAAGCGCGTCACCGAGGAGAATCCGCGGCGCTGGCGCGCCTGGGGGGTGGACCTGCTGGCGGATCCGGCGTTGGAATTGACCGAGTGCAAGGTGGAGCCGGCGAACGTCGAGTTCACCTTCGCGCACATGGACCGGGTCGAGCGCGAACGTTTCGGTCGCCGCGGCCTGGTGCGCCACTGGCTGCACGACAACGACGTGGAGGCGTGGCTGCGCAAGCGCTTGCCCGAGCGCGCGCGCCGGGCGCCGGCGATGGCGCGCGCGGTCGACGGCCACGCGGTGGTCCGCCTGGACTTCTCGGTCCGGCGCCGGGGGTTGAAGGCCCTGATCGGCGCGCGGGTGTATCACAGCGCCGAGGCCTGGATCTGCCCGGACGACGGGCGGGTCTACGATGTCTGGGTCAGTCGCATCGCGCCGCCGACGGAGGAGACGCTCGCCGGCACGCGCCTGGGGTGCTGCGCCGGGGTGGCGCTGGCCTCGTGAGCGGCGCGCGCGCGCCGCGGCCGACCTGGATGGGCATGCTCCGGTCGGTGCCGTTGCCCAACACCGCCGCGCGCTTCGAGGCGGAGGGCGAGACGCTGCACGTCTACGTGCGGCGGGTGAAGCCCTGGTTCATGGTGCCGCCGCTCTCGTGGATCGTGCCCTTCCGCATGGAGCGGCGGGTGACGCTGGATTCGCTGGGCTTGCGGTTGTTGCGGCTCTGCGACGGCGAGCGGACGGTCGAGGCGATCATCGACATCTTCGCCGAGGAGAACGGTTTGACCTTTCACGAATCGCGGGCCGCGGTGACGCAGTACATGAAGGCCCTGATCCAGCGCGGCGTGCTGGCCGTGGCCGTGCCCGAGGACGAGCTGGCGGACGCGACCGCCGAGGAGTCGAGCGCATGAGCGATGCTCCGCAGACGGAACAACAGGCGCAGACGGAGGAGGAACGGCGGGTCATCATCCGCACCGTCGATCTGATCAAGGAATACGACATGGGGGGCGTCATCACCAAGGCCCTCCGCGGCGTCAACATCGAGATCTACACCGGCGAGTTCATCTCGGTGATGGGGCCCTCCGGCTCGGGCAAGAGCACCTTCTTCAACATGATCGGCGGGCTCGACAGCCCGACCGCGGGGCACGTCTTCATCGACGAGGTGGACGTGGCGCAGCTCACCTCGGTTGAGCTGGCCTTCGTCCGCTGCCGCAAGATCGGCTACATCTTCCAGAGCTACAACCTCGTCCAGTACATGACCGCGCTGGAAAACGTCACCATCCCCATGGCCTTCGGCGGCGTGCTCCCCGACGATGCGCGCGAACGCGGCATGAACCTGCTCGACCTGGTCGGCCTGAAGAATCGCTGGCACCACCGCCCCATCGAGATGTCCGGCGGCCAGCAGCAGCGCGTGGCCATCGCCCGCTCGCTGGCGAACAATCCCAGCGTTCTCCTCGCCGACGAGCCGACGGGTAACCTGGATTTGAATACCGGCCAGGAGATCCTGCAGATCCTGCTGCGACTCAACCAGGAGAAGGGCGTGACGATCATCTGCGCCACGCACGACCATCGCATGCTCAACATGTGCGACCGGCTCGTCTGGGTCCGCGACGGCGCCATCGAACGCATCGCCGGGCGCGGCGACGTGACCATCGAGGTCGGCTCCAT
>CAYWFP010000100.1:0-13773 GCA_964457365.1 uncultured Planctomycetaceae bacterium | reverse complement strand
CATCGGCGTCAACCAGATCGATGACGGCGGCGCGGACGTAAAAATCTATCACGATGGTTATAACATGTAGTTCAAGGACCACGTCTTCACCGTCGAGCGCGCTCCGCCAGGGGCGGAAAAAGCCGCAAACGCCGCAGACGCGACCGAAGAAGAGCAAACCGATATACAGACGGAGGAGAACCGATGAACCTGTCCTACAAGTGGCTGAGCGATCTCGTCGCCACCGGCATGAGCGCCGAGGAACTGGGGCGCAAGCTCACCGACGCCGGCTGCGCGGTCGAGGAGATCGAGCAGCTTCCGGGCGATACGCGCCTGGTGGCCGAG
The DNA here is from genome assembly GCA_964457365.1 of uncultured Planctomycetaceae bacterium. Lineage (GTDB taxonomy): Bacteria > Planctomycetota > SZUA-567 > SZUA-567 > SZUA-567 > CAYWFP01. The sequence continues at coordinate 13,449 of CAYWFP010000100.1, read as the reverse complement.
GTGACGACCAACCGCCCCGACTGGCTCTGCCATCACGGCATCGCGCGCGAGCTCTCGGGCATGACCGGCAAGCCCGCGACGCTGCCGGAGGTGACGCTGGAGGAATCCGGCCCCGACGTGAACACGCTCGCGGCGGTGAGGGTCGAGGCGCCGGACTTGTGCCCGCGCTATACCGCCCGCGTCATCCGGGACGTCACCATCACGGAGAGCCCCGACTGGCTCAAGGCGCGCATCGAGGCCGTGGGCCTCAGGCCGATCAACAACGTCGTCGACATCACCAACTACGTCCTCTACGAGACGAACCAGCCGCTGCACGCCTTCGACTACGACCTCCTGGCCGAGCACACCGTCGTCGTCCGCCGCGCCGGAGACGGCGAGACCATCACCGCCATCGACGGCACCGAATGCAGGCTGACTTCGTCGATGCTCGTCATCGCCGACGCGAAGAAGCCCGTGGCCATCGCCGGCGTGATGGGCGGGCGGGAGTCGGAGGTTTCGGAGAAGACCGCCAACGTGTTATTGGAATCGGCGTACTTCGACCCGCCGAGCACGCGCCGCACCAGCCAGGCATTGAAGCTCGCCAGCGACAGCTCCTACCGTTTCGAGCGCGGCATCGACCCGGGGAGCGTCGCCGAAGCCGGCGCGCGCGCGTGCCAGTTGATTCTCGAGCTGGCCGGCGGAACGCTCGCCACCGGCATCATCGACACCGCGCCCGAGTTGGGGCAGCCGTGGGAGGTTTCCATGCGCTACGCCCGCTGCAACCAACTCCTCGGCTTCGATGTGACCCGCGAGGAGGTCGCCCGCGTCTTCTCCGGCCTCGGGCTGACCATCGTCGCGGACGACGACGAGAAGATCACCGTCTCCGTTCCGTCGTTCCGGCAGGATCTGACCCGGGAGATCGACCTGATCGAGGAGGTGGCGCGCCTCGTGGGCTTCGACCGCGTGCCGAGCAGGCTGACCATGCCGATGGCCAGGGGGCGCGAGGCGGAGACGGCCGGACTCGCGCGGACCTGCCGCACGGTGCTCGCCGGGCTGGGGTACTTCGAATGCCTTGCCGACCCGTTCGTGCCGGGCGAGTGGCTGGCGGACTTCCCCGTCGAGGGCACGCCGGTGCGGATCGAGAACCCGGTCAACGCCCGCCGCCCGGTGCTGCGCACCGACCTGACGCCGTCGCTGCTGGAGGTGCGACGCGTCAACCGCGGCGAGGAGGACGTCCGCCTCTTCGAGATCGGCCGCGTCTACATGGACACCGCTTCCGGCCGCGCGGAATTCCTGCGCCTGACGCTGCTGGACGACCGGGGCACGGCGTACCTCCGCGGCGCGCTGGAGGCGCTCCTGCACGCGGCGTACCTCGATGCGGCCCTGTCGGTGGAACCCGCCGATATCGGCCCGGCCTACGCCGACGGCAGCGGCGCGCGGCTGCTGCTGGACGGCGAGTTCGCCGGCACGCTCGGCACGCTGCACGCGAAACAGGTGGCGTTGCACGACCTGAACGCCGCGCCCTCGGCGCTGCAGGTCGACCTGGTCCTCATGGCCTCGCGGCCGCGGCAACTGCGGCGTTACGTCCCACTGCCGAAGTTCCCGCCGGTGCGGCGCGACATCGCCCTGGTGGTACCCGAGGAAGTGGCCTGGCGGCAGGTCGAAACGATCGTTCGCGAGGAGCCCGCGCACCTGGAGTCGCTGCACCTCGAGAGCGTCTACCGCGGCAAGGGGCTGCAACCGGGGACCAAGTCCGTGGCCTTCGCCGTGATCTACCGCGCCGAGGACCGCTCGCTCACCGACGAGGAGGCCAACGCCCTGCGCGACAAGCTGGTGGAGAAGCTCACCGCGTCGATCGACGGCGCGACGCTGCGGGCGCAGTGAACCCCGCGTGCGCGGGCCGGGCGCGGGAAAGTGAAAGCTCAGGCAGTAATCGCAGACGAAGTAATCGCGCTCACGGATCCGCGTCATCGGCGCGCCGCAGTTCCTGCGGTTCATCCGCATCGTCCTCGGCGGCCGGTTCGGTCGTGTCGCTTGTCGGCGGCTGCAGGCCGGGGCTGCACTGCACGCCGCCCGTCGCGTCGACGAGGCAGTACTCCACCCCGGGGAACGTCTGCAACAGCGCCCTGCCCTCCTCCAGGCCCGTCACGCTGACCGTCGTGGCCAGCGCGTCGGCCCGCAGGCACGAGCCGGGCACGACCACGGTGACGCTGATGAGCCCGCCCCGCCGCGGCCGGCCGGTGCGCGGGTCGACGATGTGCGAGTAGCGCTCGCCGTCGATCTCGAAGTACTTGGCGTAATCGCCGGAGGTGGCCACCGCCCGGTCGCCCGGCAGTTCGAACTGCGTCAGCACCTCCGCGCCGCGCGGATCGCGCACGCCGACGCGCCACGGCCGGGTCGGCGCTTCCTCGCCGTCGGCGCCCACCGTCTGCGCCGCGCCCCTGATCGGCGCCCGCCCGATGGCGCGCACCTCGCCGCCGACCTCGACCAGCGCGTCGGCGACGCCGTCGGCCTTCAGGCTGGCGATGGCCTGGTCCACGGCGAAGCCCTTGGCGATGGCGCCCAGGTCCAACCGCATCCCCGCGCGCGCCGGCGCCACGCGCATGCCCTCGCGCGCGAACTTCACCTTCTCCATGCCGACCGTCTCGCGGGCCTTGGCGATCCGCTCCGGCGACGGCAGGGCCTCCTCCTCCCGGAGCGACCACGCGTACGACTTCATCAGCGGCCCGACGGTGATGTCGAAGGCGCCTCCCGAGAGAATATGGAACCGCCGCGCTTCTTCGAGCACGCGCCAGGTCAGCGGATCCACCGCCACCCATTCGCCGGGCGCGGCTTCGTTGAACCGGCGGATGTCGCTCTTCTCGCCCGCCGGCCCCATCAATTCCGCCACGCGCTCGATCGCCGCCAGCGCCCGTTCGGCCGCCTCCTCGCGGGAGACGCGCATGCCGGCGTTGGGCACCACCGTCACCGTCGCGCGGGTGGTCATGACCGGATCGAGCGTCCGCGTCACCGGCGCCCGGTCGAACGCGTAACGCAGCGACGCGGTTTCCCGGCAGGAGCGCGGCGGAAACAGCAGCAGCAGCAGGATCGCCCCCAGCACCAGCGCCGCGAGGTGCCCCCAGGCGGCGAGGCGCTGCTTGCCGTCCTTCTTCGGCATCTCGCTCATGCCGAATCCTTCGTGCCGCCCTGGCGCGCGCGGTAATCGGCGATAGCCGCGTGCAGGCCGTCGGCGGCGAGATTGGAGCAGTGCATCTTCTCCGGCGGCAAGCCCCCGAGCGACTCGGCCACTTCCGCGCGCGTCAACGCCTCGGCCTCGGCGAGGGTCCGGCCGCGCGCGAGCTCCGTGGTCATCGAACTGCAGGCGATGGCCGCGCCGCAGCCGAGGGTCTTGAAGCGGCAGTCGGCGATGCGCTCGTCGGCGACGCGGATGGTGATGCGCATCATGTCGCCGCAGGTCGGGTTGCCCACCTCGCCCACGCCGTCGGCGTTCTCCACCTCGCCGACGTTGCGCGGCTTGGTGGCGTGATCCATGACCGTCTCGTTGTACATTCGGTTCCTCTCTCTCCACGCCCGCAGCGGGCGTCAATCGAGCAGCACTTCGATATAATCGCCCAGCGTCTGCTGGGTCTTCTCGTCCAGATCGCGGAATTTCAGGTGCAGCGTGCTGCCGCGCCCCTCCTTCGCCGGCAGCGGCGCGCTGCGCACCACGACGCAGCGCAGGACCACCGCCTGCGCCGGATCCTCCGGCGCGGCCTTCGCGTCGTTCTCCGGCAACTCGAGCCAGACCTGCAGCACCTGGTCGGGCGCGAAGAAATACGGCGACTTCGTGCGCAGGCAGCAGCCGCCGAGGCTCAGGTCGATCACGCGGCCGCTCTCGCGCGGGCTTTCCTGCCGCTGCACCTGGTCGAAGAAGACGTCGATGTCGTTCTCCTGCATCGACCGGGGCATGACGTGGAACGTCGCCGGGAGGTCCGAATCGACGCGGTAGAACGCCCGGCTGCGCGTCAGGGTCAACTCGTCCGCGTGCGCCAGCCGGCAGGCGCGCAGCGCCCCGTGCAACAGTTCGGTCACGTCGGTCTCGAAGCCGTAGAAGGCGTTGCCGAGGCGGACGGTGCAGGCCACGCGGTCGCCCTCGCGCAGCGTCTCGCCGCCGGGTTCGGGCTTGGGCAGGGTGACGACGAAGTCGTTCTCGGAGACGTTGATCACCGGCGCCACGAAGGCCAGCCCGCGGGATTCGCTCCGGAAGTGCAGCTTCATGCCGTTGGTGAAGACGCGGGTGCTCGCGTCGTCAAGAACCGGCTCGCGCAACCGGTCGAAAATCGTGCTCGTCGGCTTCCCCTCGGGCGCGGGCTGCGCCGCCGGGACCGTCCCCCCGTCCGTCCGGACGCGTGCCGGCGCTTTCTTCCCTTCGGGTTCGCGGACGAAACGCCCGCTCTTGGTGCGGCGCTTGATCCGGCGGCGGTTCTCGTTGGCCAGGCGGATCATGTGCACCGCGCGCTGGAGGATCTTGCGCGCCTCGCGGTCGAGTTCGACGAAACGCAGCTTGAGACGCAGGCCGCGGTCCTTCTCGAGCTTCTCGACGTTCTCCACGGAGAGCTCGGCGGTGAAGTCGGGCTCGTCGTCGAGGACCTTGAGGGGAAACTGCACCTGCCCGCCGATGGCGTACTGGAACGCGGCCTTGGTGCGCAGGACGCAGCCGTCGACGGCGAGCGTCTCCAACTGGCCGACGCCCTCCTTGACCATGCTCTCGGGCGCGTTGCTGAAATCGTAGCGCGCGTGGTAGGGCATGTAGCGGAAGCGCAACCGCGCGGCGAACTCCACCGGCGGCGGCTCGTGCCGGGGAGTGACCTGGACGATCTCGGTGTGTTTCAGGCGGCAGAGGCTGGAGCGCTCGAGCTCGGTCGCGTCGATCTCGGTGGTGAAACTGCAGAAGACCTCGTCGAGGACGACGAAACAGCGCGCCCAGGCGCCCTTCTGCACCGGGATGTACTCCAGCTTCTTCTCGTAGCCGAAGTCGGCGAGGTCGAAGAGGGTGGCGGTCTTGTCGGGCTCGGTCTCGGGCAGTTCGATGACAATGCCCTCCTCCTCGACGCGTTCGACCTTGACGGCGAAGGCCTGCTTCTGCCCGAGAAAGTTGCAGCGCATCTCCGCGCCGGCGGCGACGTTGAGCGAACCGCCCGGCAGGCGGTGGACCGCGTCGGTCGACGGTCCGGCCTCCTCGCGGCGGCGCGTATCGGCCTCGGGCGGGCGGGCGGCGTAGGAGCCCGTCTGCGGCGCGTTGCGGAACATCGCCTCGCGGCGCGGCGAACTCTCCACCGGGCGCAGAAGCGGCGCATGATTGACCGTCTTGGGTCGGCTCCGCTTGTTCAACTGCCGCTGCACCGCGATCAGGATCGCCGCCAGCAGCGCCACGCCCAGAAAGCCGCCGAAGACCCACACCGGGTCGACATACTCCCCCGCCTCGGTGAGCGGCGCGAAAGTACGGCCGGCCTGCCCGTTCTCGGCGGGGTTGAAGTCGAACGGCTCGGCCATCTCAACCCTTCCAGGTCACGCTCATCGCCCGCAGCGTCTGCACCTGTTCGGGCAGCACCGTCAGCACGCGGTCGATGTCCGCGGCGGTGGTCTCGCATCCGAGGCTGAAACGGATCGAACCGTGCGCCTCCTCCTGCGGCACGCCCATGGCCAGCAACACGTGCGAGGGCTCCAGGCTGTCGGTGGCGCAGGCCGAGCCGGAAGCCACCTGGACGCCCTGCATGTCCAGATACATCAGGATCGCCTCGCCCTCGACCCCGGCGAAACGGACGTTGAGGATGTTCGGCAGCCGCTTCTTCGGATCGCCGTTGCGGGTCGCCTGCGGGATGACGCTCAGTCCCTCCCAGAGCCGCTCGACCAGTTCGCGCTGGCGCTCGGCCTCCGCGTGCATCCGTGTCGCGGCCAGTGCCGCCGCCGCGCCGAGGCCGACGATGCCAGGCACGTTCAGCGTCCCCGCCCGGCGCCGGTTCTCCTGCCCGCCGCCGCGCATCCACGGCTCCAGGCGCGTGCCGCGGCGGATGTAGAGCGCGCCGACGCCCTTGGGACCGTAAAACTTGTGCGCCGAGAGGCTCAGCAGGTCGACCTCCAGCTCGTCCGCGTTCACGAGGATCTTCCCCACCGCCTGTACCGCGTCGGTGTGCATCAGCGCGCCGTGATCGTGGGCGATGCGGGCGATCTCGCGCACCGGTTGGAGCGTCCCGACCTCGTTGTTGGCCAGCATCACGCTCACCAGCGCCGTCTCCGCGCGCACCGCCTCGGCTACCGCCGCCGGATCCACGCGGCCGGATGCGTCGACCGGCACGCGCGTCACCTCGACGCCGTGCATCGTCTCCAGGTGCTCGGCCACCTCCATCACCGCGTGATGCTCCACGCCACCGATCACCAGGTGCTTCCGCGGGCCGTGGGTGGCGTGGGTGAGAACCCAGTTGTTGCTCTCGGTGGCGCCGCCGGTGAAGACGATCTCGCCCGGATGGTCCTCGTCGGCGGGCACCTGCGCGCCGATCAATTCCGCCAGTTGCACGCGCGCGCGGCGGACGGCCTGCCGTGCGGTCTGGCCAAGCGAATAATATTTCGCCGAGGCGTTGCCGTAATGCTCGCGGAAGTACGGCGCCATCGCCTCGAAGACCTCCGGCGCGACGCGGGTGGTGGCGGCGTTGTCCAGATAAATCGCGTTGTCTTCGCTCATGTGCTTGCCCTCGGGGATCCCCCCTCATCCTTATTATAGTTTAGCCCCGCCGACGCGCATGCGGAAATTTTTTCCCATCGCTTTCATGGGAGTTTTCCAACGAATCGGGCCGGCCGCCAGGCGACCGACCCGTGGAACGCGTAGGGCAGCGCGCCTATTTCATACAAACGGGCTTTTCGCCGCGGCTGCGGTGATAATTCAGGCACTCGCAGCAGATCCCCTTGCGCTCGCAAGGCTCGTACGTGCAGGGGCACTTCTCGAGGTTATTCTCTTTGTTGGGACATTCGCCGTCGGCCATGTCTCGCTCCTTCTGCAAGTCGAATCGATACGCCTATCATGCGGCAAACCGCCGCGCAAGTCAACACGTACGCGCTGCGGGAAACGCTACTCGCCGCCGAGCAGTTCGCCCGTGCCGCCGACGGGGCGCACGGCCACGCGGTGGAAGACCACGTCGCTGCGCATCGCGTAGAGCCCCAGCGCGTCCTTGTCGGGCGAGTCGAAGGCCGGGTGCATGCTCAGGTCCGAGCCGTCGGTGACGTGGTCGACGACGAGCCGGTCGTTGAGCCAGATCCGTAGTCGCCGGCGGCGCACCTTGATCAGGGTGGTGTGCCTGATGTTGTCCGCGAGGGCGGTGTCGGTGCGGGTGGGGTTCTCGGGTACCTTCTTCCCTTTGACTAGGTTGAGCCCGCTGAGCTGCCCCGCGCCGGGCCAGCCGCGCATGACCCAGCCCACCTGCGACTCGCCCACCACCAGAACCACGCCGATGCCGTCGCGGCCCTTGAGCGGGGTGAAGCTGATGGTCAGGTCGTACTCCGCCGGCGGCCGGTAGGGCAGCTTCAGGGCGGCCGCGTTCAGCATCGGCGCGCGGCCGACGATGTCGCCGTCGCCTTCGCGCTGCCAGGAACCGCGCAAGGCGTCGCGCCGGGTGTCGACGCGCGCCAGCAGGTCGATCCAGCCTTCGCCGGCCGCGAGCGGGGCGGCGTTGAGCAACAAGAAGAGACAAGCCGGGAGAACGGTCGTGTGCCGTCGCATCGAAGTCCTTTCCTCATGCGCCTCAACCGCCTTTTCTAGGGCAATGCCCTCACGCCTCCGGCGCGCCCCCGGGGGCGTACTCCACCCGGTTGCGCCCGCCGTTCTTGGCCGCGTAGAGGGCCGCGTCGGCGCTCTCGATGAACAGCGCCTTCTTCTGCTGGCCGACGTATTCGGCAACGCCGACGCTGACGGTGACGGTGACGTGCTGGCCGCCGAGGCGGATGGCGTGGCGCTCCACCGTCGCGCGCAGCCGTTCGGCCGCGATCAACGCGCCCTTGATCTCGGTGTGCGGCAGGATGACGGCGAACTCCTCGCCGCCGTAGCGCGCGGCGATGTCGATGTTGTCGCGAACCGACTGGCGCACCATGCGGCTGACCTCGCGCAGCACCATGTCGCCGGCCTGGTGGCCGTGGGTGTCGTTGAACTTCTTGAAATGGTCGATGTCGATCATCATCAGCGAGACGGCGGTCTCGTAGCGGCGCGCGGTGGCCAGCGCCCGGTCCAGCGCCTGCTGGAAATGGCGGTGGTTGTAGAGCTGCGTCAACCCGTCGGTCTCGGCCAGCTCGCTCATCTTTTCCAGCAGCGCGCAGGTGTTGATCGAGGCGGCGACCATCTCGGCGATAATCGTGGCGTTCTCCGCGTCCTGCGGAGTGAAGCCCTCGCTCTTGCCCGCCAGGAGCAGGATCCCCACCAGCGGCTGGTCCACGTCGGCGACCTTGAGGACCAGCGGGCACAGCAGCGCCCCCTCGCGCAGCGGCGCGGTGCAGTCGATCTCGCGCATCTCCCGCTCGGCCATGCGCTCGTACTGCGCCACGCTCTCGATCGCTACCGGTTCGCGCCGGGTCTTGAGCGCGTGCACGATCATCACGTCCTCGTCGTGCGTCAGGTCCAGCGCGGGATACTTCTGACTCTCCGGCCAGCTCTGCTTCAGCGCCAGCAGGTTCGCCTCCGCGTCGACCAGCCAGAGCGCGGCGTACTTGGCCTCGAAGATGGCCGCGACGTCCTTGGTGGCGGTCCCGGCCAGGGCCTTCAGGTCGCCCACGTTCAATCGCCGCGTCAGTTCGGCGATCTGTCCGCTGACGATGGTGTGCACCTGCATGTAGCTGAGCTGGCGCTTGTAGAGCGCCATTGTGTTGAGCATCGAGCGGTAGGCGTTCTGCAGGCCCATGAACTGCTGGACCAGTTCCTCGTGCTCCATCTTGCGCAATTGAGCGAGATGGTAGTCCGTGGGCAGGCCTTGCAGTTCTTCGAACGTGGGCTCGTTGGTGGTCATCGCGTCCGCGTGCTCCTCGGGATGTTCGTGATGCATACGCTCCTCGTCCGACAATGCATCCAGTGTAACCGATCGGGCACGAGAGGCTCTACTCTTTTCGGCATTTCTCGGCGATTTTTCCCGCGTAATTACCGGCACAATCAAACCATAGCGGAAAAACAGGACGCCTGGCGCCGTCGTTTCCGCCGATTCGGCCGCCGCGACAAAGAGGAGCGCGCGGCCCGCAAGCCTTCCGCCGCCGCGTCAGCGCGACCGGCCCGGTGGAGCGGCTGCCAGAAGACGACGGCGGCGATGTTTATGCATCGAGCCTGCTCGATGCTGTCATCGTCGCCGGCGCGACGCCGCAGACGCCCGCCGCGCGCACGAAATCAATTCCCGCAATCGCGTGGCGTTAATGCCTCCCCGGCACGGGGCGACCGGCGGGCCGGATACCGGTCTCAGGGGCCTTCGATCGTCAGCGTCGGCAGCGCCTCTTTCAGCGCCCGGATCTGCTGAGGCGGGATCTGCTCGAGCCCGCGCAGGTCGAGTCGTTTGAGGTTCTTCGCCCTCTCGAGCGGAGTGATGTCGGTCACTCCCGTGCAGCCGCGCAGATCCAGATGCACCAGGTACGGCCACTCCGCGATGATCGCCTTCAATTGCGCGTCGGTCATCGTCGAGGGATCTTTCAGCGCCGCCAGCTTCTGCCGCAGCGGATTCTCGAACTCCGCCTCGGCCCGGACCAGCTTGCCGATGGCCAGCGTCGACTGCGTCTTGGCCCGTTGCAGTTCCTGCTCGATCTGCTGCAGCAGGCCCACCGCGCCGCTGCCCTTGCCCTTGGCGTAGTTGACCGCCATGGCCCGCTCCCACGCCTCCTGCAGTTTGCCGATGTCGCGTTCGTTCCTGCCCTCCTCGTAGAGCGCCTGCGCCCGCGGCAGATCCTCGGGCTCGACCCGCGGCAGATCGCCCCAGTGCCGGAAGTACCAGTAGTAGAGCAGCCCCGCGCCGAGGACGAAACCGATCAGCATCGCCACCAGCGACTGGGTGCAGGCGCGGTTGTAACACCCCTGCCGCTTCGGCTCCTGCAGATCCTGCGGCTCCTGATCCTGTTTCCGGGCCATGCGCGTCCTCATCCGGGGCGGAACGCCCCCGCCATTACAAACCACCTTCCGCCCCGCCGCAAGCGCGAAAAACACGGCGGCGCGCCCGCTCAGGAATCCCTACCGCGCGTACTCGTCCATCGTGTCGAAGCGCAGCGACCGGGCGATCTCCGGGAGCGCCGGCGCGACGAACTCGCGCCAGCCCTGCCGGTACTCCTCCGGCGTCGGGATGCGCCCCAGGCGCGCGGTCAGCGCGGCCACCGCGGCGCTGCCGAGAAACACCTGCGCGCCCGCGCCCATGCGGTTGTCGAAGTTGCGCGTGCTCGTCGACACCACGGTCGCGCCGTCGGCGACGCGGGCCTGGTTGCCCATGCAGAGGCTGCAGCCGGGGATCTCCACCCGCGCGCCGACGGCCTCGAAGCACTGGACGACGCCTTCGCGCGCGAGTTGCGCGTGCTCCATCCGCGTCGGCGGGGCGATCCAGAGCCGCTTGACCCCGAGGGCCGCGCCGGGACCGGTGAAGAATCGCGCCGCGGCCCGCAAGTGCGTGACGTTGGTCATGCACGAGCCGATGAAGACCTCGTCCACTTCCCTGCCGGCATGCGCCGAAAGCCAGGCGACGTTGTCGGGGTTGTTCGGGCACGCCAGCACCGGCTCGACGATGGCGCCCTGATCGATCGTCAGCGCCGCGGCATAGTCGGCGGCGGCGTCGCGGCGCAGCAGTTCCGGCGCTTCCAGCCAGCGCTCGACGGCTTCGATGCGCGCCTGCAGCGCCGCGGCGGCCTCGTAACCGTCGGCGAGCATCCGTTTCATCAGCGCCACGTTGCTCCGGAGGTAGGCGGCCACCTCCGTCTCGTCCAGCGCGACCGTCGCCGCCGCGGCCGAGCGCTCCGCGGCCGCGCAGGTCAGCTCGAACGCCTCCTCCACCGTCAGCGAGCGCGTGCCTTCGATCTCGAGAATGCGGCTGTTGAACGGATTCCGCGTGCCCTCGCCGTAGCGCGCCTGCAGCCCGGCCTCCATCGCCGCCAGCGGGACGTAATTGACCAGGTCGCGCAGCGTGATCCCTTCCGCGCGCTCGCCGGCGAGCGTCACCAGCACCGACGCGGGCATCTCCAGCGGCATGCACCCCAGCGCCGCGGCGAAGGCGACCAGCCCCGAGCCGGCCGGGAAGCTGATGCCCAGCGGAAAGCGCGTGTGGCTGTCGCCGCCGGTGCCGACCGCATCCGGCAGCAGCAGCCGGTCGAGCCAGGCGTGGATGATGCCGTCGCCGGGCTTCAGCGTCACGCCGCCGCGGTCGGTGATAAACGCCGGCAGGGTCCGGTGCATCGCCTCGTCGCGCGCGGTCGGGTAGGCGGCGGTGTGGCAGAAGCTCTGCATCACCATCGGCGCCCGGAACTTCAGGCACGCCAGCTCGCTCATCTCGTCGCGCGTCATCGGGCCGGTGGTGTCCTGACTGCCGACGGTGGCGCACGCGGGCTCGACCGTCTCGCCGGGCAGCACTCCGTCCCGCCCGCAGGCGCGGCCGACGATCTTCTGCGCCAGCGTATAGCCCTGCCCGTCCGGATGCGCCGCCGGCTGCGGCAGCGGCAGCAACTCGCTCGCGGGCAGCCCCAGCGCCACGCGCGCCGCTTCGGCGAGTTTGCGCCCGATGATCAGGTTCATCCGCCCGCCGGCGCGGTACTCCGCCGGCAGCGCCGCCGGCTGCAGCGCGAAGCGCGCCAGCGTCCGACCGCCCGGGTCTTCGACGCGGCCCGCGTAGGGCAGGACGACGATGGCCGCGCCGTCTTCGAGCTTGGCGATCGAGTCCACCCGCAGCGGCAGGCCGCCGGCGTCCTCGAAGGTGTTGAAGAAGATCGGCGCGACCGACTCGCCGATCACCACCCCGCCGCGGCGCTTGTTCGGCACGTGCGGGATGTCCTCGCCAATGTGCCAGATCAGCGAGTTCGTCGCCGACTTGCGCGAGCTGCCCGTGCCGACGGTGTGGCCGACGAAGGCGACGGCCTTCCCGTCCGCGCGCAATTTGGCGATCGTTTCGATGCCGCCGGGGAAGCGCGCCTGCCCCATGCTCAGCGCGTGCAGCGGAATATCCGGCCGCGTCGGCGCCTCCTTCGCCGGCGAGAGGTCGTCCGTGTTGATCTCCCCGTCGACGCGGAAGACCGTCAGTGCCAGCCGCTCGGGAAGCAGCGGCCGCGCGGCAAACCACTCGGCTTCGGCCCAGCCGCGCAGCACCGCCTGCGCGTGCGGATTGCCCTGCCCGGCCAGCCGCACGACCTCGTCCACGGCGTCGAAGACAAGGATGATCGACCGCAATGCCGCCGCGGCGTTGGCGCCGAGGGCCTCGTGCCGCAGCAGCTCCACCAGCGGCGGGACGTTGTAGCCGCCCTGCATCGTGCCCAGGAGTTCCACCGCCTGCGCGGGCGAGAGCAGCGGGCAATGCAACTCGCCCAGTGTCACGCGGCGAAGAAACGCCGCCTTGCCCTCGGCGGCCGGATCCACCCCCGGCGGCACGCGCCGGGCCAGCAGACTCAGCAGCAGATCCCCATCCACCCGCGCCGGGCTCAGGAGCTCGGTGGTCAGCACTCCCACCTGCTCGGCACTCAGCGGCAGCGGCGGGATGCCCAGCGCCTCGCGCTCGGCGACGTGTCGTTCGTACTCGGTGTTCATGCACTCTCCTGCCTGTCGGTCGGCACCAATGCGACCGCCTACAGCATACCCGTTTTCGGGTAGTAGTCAAGACCTTTTTTTAAATATTTTGCAGTCGTATAATATCATGCGGTCAAAGGAGTTGTCGAGACAAATTGCGGATTTCCCGATTGCCCGGCGCAAGAAAACCCACGAAATGTCGATGTGTCCAGACCGGTGCGAACGTTCGCGCCAGACCGGAAAACGACGTGGCAGGCGACGAATCCGCGGCCGCGCGCCCGGTCCGCTCCGATGAGAGGCGCCAGGCGATGCAAGCCGATACGCCCGCTCCCGGGCAAGACCGCGCCGCGGGCGCCGGCACGGTCGATCAGTTCGCGCGCGCGATCCCCGCCTTTCGTCGCCGACCCGGTTTTGCCGCGAGACGGCGGGAGCGCGCGAAATACTGCCTGAGGCATGGAGGGAGTTCGCGGCGCCCGTTCGTGCAGACAGCTTCCGCCATTCGCCGCCAAAGAGGCAGCCGGATTTTTTTCACATAACGAAACGGGTGCGCGAACCTGTCCGGCAAACACGGCAGCGGCGCAAGAGGCCAATCGCAGCGACAGAAGCATCGGCCGGTCACATTGCTCCGGTGCTACCGTTTAACCTGCGAAAGAACCCGGGAACGGGTTTTCTTTTTTCGTAAGCGTTCACCAGATCAAGGCGGGAGCATCAAGGTTTTGCAGATGACA
>CAYWFP010000099.1:0-13838 GCA_964457365.1 uncultured Planctomycetaceae bacterium | reverse complement strand
CACGGCAGCATCTCGCCGTGGGTATAAACGTTGATGCCCTTGCCCTCGGTCTGCTGCAGCAGCAACTCCAGATCGCGCAGATCGTGCCCGGAGACGACGATGGCCTTGCCGGCGACCGGGCTCACGCGCACCGCCGTCGGTTCGGGGTGACCGTAGACGCCGGTATTGGCCTCGTCCAGGAGCGCCATCACCTTCAGGTTGATCTCGCCGGTCTTGAGCGCCAGTCCCAGCAGGGCGTCGGCGGTCGGCGAGTTCTCGACCAAGGTATCGAGCGTTTCATGGAAAGCAGCGAAGAGTTCCGGGTCGTCCTTGCCGAGAACGACGGCATGGTCCATGTACGCGGCCGCCCCCTTGAGGCCGTAGACCACCAGCTCCACCAGCCCGGCGACATCCTCGCCCAGTGCTTGCTTGCGCGTTTCGACACCGACTTCGCGCCCTTGCGCCAGCAAGCCCTCGCGGTCGATTGCCGGTTCCCAGGCAGCGGGGCCCGTAAGCGACTCGGCGCTCCGGTCGGCTTCGCGCGCGGCCGTTTCGTACAGCCCGCGGGCCTTGTCCTTCATCACTGCCGCGCGGCGGATCAACTCCTCAAGCCGGTCGGGGTCGAAGTCGACGTTGGTGACGGTGGCGAAGAGCGCCTGGACGAGGAAGACGTCGATTTCCTTGTCGCGCTTGCCCAGTTGCGCGGCGCGGTGGGCGTACATGGCGATGCCCTTGGCCGCGTGAACCAGCACGTCCATCAGCGTCGCCGCCTCGTCGGACTTGCCGCAGACGCCCGCGCGCGTACAGCCGGTGCCCTGCGCGGTCTGTTCACATTGATAGCAAAACATGCGTTCTCCCTTCTCCTTGCGGTTCGATGCGCCGGCTAAGCGCCGGACGTTTCCCTCGCCACCGTGGCGTTCATTTCGCGTTCGCTTTTCACCGCGCCCTGCAGGGTCAGGATCACCTCGCGTACCGGCGTCTCGACGCCGGCTCTCTCGCGTGCCTCGGCGACCATCCGACTCAACCCGCTGCAGCACGGCACCTCCATACGCGCGATGGTCACCTCGTGCGGCCGGGCTTGGCGGAAGATCGCCGCCAGCTTCTCCACATACCCTTCGGTCCGGTCGAGTTTGGGGCAGGCCACCGCCAGTGCCTTGCCCGCCAGCAGCTTGCCGTGGAATGCGCCGCAGGAGAACGCCGAGCAGGTCGCCGCGACCAAGAGCGACGCGCCTTGCAGCGCCGGCAGCGCCGGATTCACCAGGTGCAGCTGCACCGGCCAGTGCGAAAGAGCCGACGGCGTTTCGGCCGCCGCGGCCGTTTGCGCGGGCTTGAAGTCGAAGCTGCGCAGGCCCGGACAACTACCGTGGCCCTTGCCGGCGACCGGGGCGGGAGGCGTCGGATTCACCAGGTGGGCATGCGGGGTTGGCTGTGGCGAGTCGACCTCGCGCTCCTCGACCACCAGTGCTCCGACCGGGCACTCGCCGACGCAGACGCCGAGGCCGTCGCAGTAGTCCTCGCGCACGAGTTTGGCCTTGCCCTCGACCATCGCCAGCGCGCCGCCGACACAGGCGTTGACGCACTGGCCGCAGCCGACGCACTTCTCGCGGTCGATATGGATCACGTTACGCTTGGTCAGAATGAAATCCTTTCATCCGGAACTGCAAGCAGGATACCGCCCTTGCCGCAGAAAGACCTTGACGCAGGTCAAGGAATCGGATTTTCTTGGAAAAAACCGGGCATGTTGGCGGGAGTTTCTGCTAACCGACTCGCTGCCTTGGGATTAACGCTTTTTCAGAAATTGGGTCCGGGTATGAAGACTATACGAAATCGCATGGCCGAGCGCGCCGCTTTGCTTGCGAATTGCCCGCTATTTGCCGAGTTGTCGTCGCAGGATCGCGACAGCTTCGCCGGGATCATGACGCTGCGGGGATTTGACCCCGGGGAAATGCTCTTCATGCAAGGGGACGTGGCCGAGGGCTTCTACATCGTCTGCAAGGGGACGCTCAAGGTCTTCCGTCTCGGACACGACGGGCGCGAGCAGGTGCTGCACATGATCCATCGGGGCGAACCGTGCGGCGAGGTGCCGGTTTTCCAGGGGAAGAACTTCCCCGCCTCGGCGATGGCGGTCGTGGAAGCCGAGGTGCTCTACGTTCCTCGCGAAGGGTTTCTGACGCTGGGCGCTCAGCATCCGGAGTTGCTGTTGGCGATTTTGGCGGTGCTTTCCGCGCGCCTGCGCCAGTTCGTCCACCTGATCGAGGATCTGGCGCTGAAGGAGACCTCCGCGCGCCTGGCGAAGCATCTGCTGGATCTGCGGGCCCGGCTGGGGGATATAGTGGAACTCGAGACCACCAAGGCGGTTCTGGCCACGCGTCTGGGTACGGTGGCCGAGACGCTGAGCCGGACGCTGAAGAAGATGCAGCAGCGCGGCATCATCGCCGTCGATGGCCGCCGTATCGAGATCCTCGATCCGGAAAATCTGCAGACGCTCTCGACGGGGATGAAGCTGTAAGCCTTCCGCGTCATTATGACAAACATCACGCCGTGCCCTTTTTTTTCGGGTTAATCATAATTCATAGTATCGCAAGCATGTTATACATATCTCCTGCGTCTCTCGCCGACTGGCATGGCGTTTGTTCGATATATGGTTTCGAAATGCCGCGTATGTCGACCTGACCGAGGAGCACGCCATGGCCGAGACCCGGGAGTTCCGCGCGGAACTCAAGCAGTTGATGGATATCATCGTCCACTCGCTCTACTCGCACAAGGAGATCTTCCTGCGCGAGTTGATCAGCAACGCCGCCGACGCCATCGGCAAGGTCCGCTTCGATTCGCTGACCAGGAGCGAGCTGGCCGAGGACGACACCGATTGGCGCATCCGTATCGTTCCGGACAAGAACGCCGGCACCCTCACCGTCAGCGATAACGGCATCGGCATGAGCCGCGAAAGCATCGTCGAGGATCTGGGTACCATCGCGCGCTCGGGGACCAAGGAATTCCTGCAGCGCCTGCAGCAGGCCAAGGAAGAGAACCGCCCCGACTTGATCGGCCAGTTCGGCGTCGGCTTCTACAGCTCGTTCATGGTCGCCGAGACGGTGACGGTGATCAGCCGCCCCGCCGGCGGCGGCACCGCGGGCGTCAAGTGGACCTCCGACGGGCAGGGCACCTACACCGTCGAGGAGATCGAGAAGGAGGGCCGCGGCACCGACGTGATCCTCCACCTCAAGGAGGAGGACAAGGAGTACCTCGAACCGCAGCGCCTCAAGGACATCGTCCGTCGCTTCAGCGATTTCGTCGAGTTCCCGGTCATTCTCGTGGCGCCCAAGGAGGCGAAGGAAGGCGAGGAGAAGCCGGCCGCGGGCGAGATGCAGGAGGAAATCCTGAACAATCGCCAGGCCATCTGGCTGCATCCCAAGAGCGAGGTCACCGAGGCGGAATACGCCGAGTTCTACAAGCACATCGCCCACGACTTCGACGAACCGCTGAAGACGATCCACTACAAGGCCGAAGGGACGATGGAATTCCGCGCCATCCTCTTCATCCCCAAGCGCAAGCCGTGGGACCTGTACCTGCGCGAGCGCAGCCGCGGGCTGCAGCTCTACGTCAATCGCGTCTTCATCACCGACGACTGCGACAAACTCCTGCCGCCGTACCTGGACTTCATCCGTGGCGTGGTGGACAGCTCCGACCTGCCGCTCAACGTCTCGCGCGAGATGCTGCAGGAGGACCGGCAACTGCAGAAGATCCGCAAGGTGCTGGTCAACAAGGTGCTCGCGGAGTTGAAGGAACTGCACGAGAAGGAATACGAACAATACGTCGAGTTCTGGAACCAGTTCGGCATCATGCTCAAGGCCGGCGTCAGCCAGGAGTTCGATCACCGCGACAAGCTCTCGGAGCTCTTTCTCTTCCAGTCCTCCCGCGGCGAGGAGGACCAGTACGTGACGCTCGATCAGTACCTCGAAGGCATGCAACCGGACCAGGACGCGGTCTATTACATGATCGCCGAGAACCGGGAGATGGTGCTCAACTCGCCGTACATGGAGACCTTCCGCGAGAACGCGTGGGAGGTGCTGGTAATGACCGACCCGGTGGACGAGCTGGTGGTGCAGACGTTGAGCGCCTACAAGGAGAAGCCGCTCAAGGCCATCGACCGCGGCGAACTGGACGAGGAGAAGCGCAAGGAGCTGGGCGAGAAGGAGGAGGCGTTCAAGGGCCTGCTCGAGTACATGAAGGAGCATATCGAGGAGGTGAAGGAGGTGAAGCTCTCCACTCGCCTCAAGGACAGCCCCGCGTGCCTGGTCGGCGAAGAGGGCGCCATCGGCGCGCAGATGCAGCGGCTGTTGAAGGAGATGGGCGCGGACGCGCCGAAGCTCGAACGTACGCTCGAGATCAATCCCGAGCACCCCGCGATCCTGGCGCTGCAGAAGATGCAGGCGAGCGGCGCCGGGAACGGACGGTTGGAGGATTACTGCCGGCTGCTCTACGAGGGCGCGGTCGTCGCCAGCGGGCAGAAGCTGCAGGATCCGGCGGGCATGGTCAGGCGGCTGGGCGATCTGCTCGCGCGCGACGCGGCCGGGGAGGAATAAGCGAGCCCCGTCGCCCTACCCGATCTCGTAGGCGCCGAGCTTGCGGTCGAGCGTGCTGCGGGAGATGCCGAGCATGCGCGCGGTCTGGCGCTTGTTGCCGTCGGCGACGCGCAGCACCCGCAGGATTTGGCGCCGCTCGGCCGCTTCGAGGCTGTAGTCCTCCTCCCCCTCCGATGCGGCCGGCATCTCTTCGCCGACGTCATCGCTCTCGGGAAGGCCCAGGTGCTCCGGGCGCACCGGCTGCCCCTCGGCGATCACCGCTGCGCGACGGATCACGCTCTTCAATTCGCGAATGTTGCCGGGCCACGCGTAGCGCATCAGCCGGTCCATCGCCGCGTCGGTGATGACGCCCAGCGGCGGATCCTGCTGCTTGCGGTACTGCTCGGCGATGGAGTCGCAGAGGAAAGGGATGTCGTCCTGGCGCTCGCGCAGCGGCGGCAGCTCGATGACCAACTCGCGCAGCCGGTAGAGCAGTTCCGGCCGGAAGCCGTTGCCGGCGGCGAGTTCGTCGAGGTTGTGATTGGTGATGGCGATGAGGCGGACGTCGGCGTGGATGAGCTCCTCCCCGCCGAGACGCTGGAACTGTTTGTACTCCACCGCGTGCAGGATCTTCGGCTGCGCCTGCAGGCTCATATCCGCGATCTCGTCCAGGACCAGCGTCCCGCCGCCGGCGAGCTCGAACTGCCCCAGCCGCCGTTTCTCCGCGCCGGTGAAGGCGCCTTTCTCGTGGCCGAAGAGCTCCGACTGCAAAAGGCTCTCGCTCAACGCGCTGGTGTTGACGGTAACGAAAGCGTTGTCCTTGCGCGGGCTGAGATTGTGGATCGCCTGCGCGAGCAGGTTCTTGCCGGTGCCGCTCTCGCCGGTGATCAGGACCGACAGGTCGCTGCGCGCGGCGCTGCGGGCGATCTTGAGGCACTCGATCATCCGCGGCACCTGGGTGGAGAAGTCGTCGAAGCCGACGTTGCCGAAACGGTAGAGCTGGGTCGAGGAGACGCGGCGGCGGCTGGACGAACGCGTACTCGATCTGCGGTCCATAGGATTCTCCGCGCGGGTGGGGGATCGTAGCCGCAAGCTTAGCATCCGCGGCGGCTGCCCACAAGCGTTTTCTAGGCCCCGCTCTCGCGCAGCAGCAGCGACCACCAGCCGCGCAGCCAGTACAGCAGCCGCGAGCGGTTGCCGCCGGGGAAGAGCAGCCTGCCGCTGCTGCCGCAGTGCCCCCTCTTCGTCTTCGCCGAGACGGACCTGCCGCAGTTGCGCGCGCAGCAGGGCCTCGGCGGCGGCGAGCAGGCGCTGGCGGATGCGGAGCGGTTCCGAGGCCAGGCGATCAGCAGGTCGCCCTCCCGGACGGCTCTTCCCGCGTGCGCGGGCATGGCCGTGACGATCGCCTCGACCGGCGCGTAGAAGCGCTGGTTGCGTGCCGGGACGACGATCGCCGGAGCGTCGGCGGTCGCGGGCAACGGCAGCAGCATAAACAGCAGGACCGTCAGCAGCGTCAGCGCTGTCGCCAGCAGGCGGTGCGGATGGTGAAGGTCGGCGATCCATCGGACGCGTCGGGACCGCGCAGGAATTGCAGATCCTTGCGGAGTACCGGGAGGGTAGTCATAGGCTTGCTCTCAAAAGACGAAGAACGTCCGCGCCGCCGCCCAGGGCTTGCGCAGCAGCCAATAGGCGAGGCTGGCCTTGCGGCCGCGCAGTACTGCCGTCCCCTGCAGGCCGATGCGCGTTTCCGCCGCCGGTTCGCCCGGCGCGGGCGATATCGGCGAGATCGAAATCCGCCTCGTCGCCGCGGATCTCGCCGGCGCCAGTGTTGCGACGACCTTCGTGATTACGGCGGCCCCTTCGCCGGTTGTCGTTGTCGACGACGATGGCGACGGCGTGGCCTACCAGCCGCCCGAGGTCCGCCCCGACAGCGGCGAGTTGACGCCGGGGCATCTGTACGAGGATAGCGATACCGCGCTCGCGGGGATGCTGCGCGAGCGCTGGGAGCGGGCCGATACGGTAATCGAGATGCAGACCGATCTGGGGTCGATCCTCGAGGTGCGCTTTCTGCACGACGATCCGATCGCTACCGCGCGCGGTCGTTTCTCCGATTCGGCCGTCAGCGAGGTGGCGCAGCTCATGCGCGCCAATCATGCCGACCCGGAGTATCTGAAGGAAATTTCGCGGCCGCTCTCGCAACCGGCCCGCGAGGACTGGGGCAACTTCGTCGCCTGGCTGGAAGACGACCCGGTGCTCGAGCCGCTGGTCCGCCACGGTCGCCTGCTCTGGAGCCAGATCAAGGACGTACTCCGGCCGGCCGGGTAATCGGGATTACCCGAATTGGTAATGCTTGCGCACCGGCCGGGCGACGCGCCAGGTGCATTGCAATCCTTCCGGAAACACCGCCAGATCCCCCGCGCCGAAGGAGACGACCTCACCGTCGGCCTCGACGGTGACCTCGCCCGCGAGGAGGTAGCACGTCTCGCGCTGATCGTACTCCCAGTCGAAGGTCGACGCCTCGCAGGACCAGACCGGCCACGAGAGGATTCCCTTCTCTTCGAGTTCGCCCGCGGCAGGCTTGCGTACTTCGATCGCCATCGTCCGCTCCTCCTCTCTCGTCAATGTGTCCGCTGTTCGTCTGGCTATTATAGCGCGCGTCGGGGAAACCGGAACAGCGATTCTTTTCGCCATTGTCAGCGGCGCGGAGTCGAATATAATGGCGCGGCCGGTTGGGAGAGGATGATGGCCGAATCCGCCGAGAGGATGTTTACGAATCGTGGTGCGCGGCCTGGCCTCGCCGTTTGCCGATTTGTCCCTGTCGTCTTGAGCCTGCTGTTCCTGCCAGCCTCTCTGGCGCGGGCGGGGGACGCGCCGTACCCCGAGGCGATCAAGCGCATCATCGACCGCGGGGTCCTGCTGGTGGCCCAGTGCAAGGACGACCGCCCCGGCTTCTATGCCTCGGATAATCGCTTTCCGGCCGTCGGCTACGTCTACAAATGCAAAAACGACGGGCTTCGTCTTGTCGGCTTCGATATCGATCTGGCGCACGAGATCGCCACCGCCCTCGGCGTCGACCTCGAGATCGTCCGCCAGCCCACGTTCAACGACGCCTGCTACGCCGTGGCGAGCGGCCGATGCGACATTGCGTTGACCAAGCTCAGCGTCACGCCCGACCGCTCGCTGTATGTCCGGTATACCAAGCCCTACATCTCCCTGCGCCAGGGCGTGCTGATCAACCGCGTGCAGGAGAGCCGGCTGCAGTATCGCGTGGAGGAGCAGAGGAGCAAGCGCACCACGCTCGCCGCGCGGGAGGACGAGTACCTGGACCTCTTGGCGCTGTGCGATCACCCCGGCGCGCGCCTGGGCGTGATCAAGGGCGCGTCCTACGTCGACTTCACCCGCGAACGGTTTTGCCGGGCGACGCTGGTGGAATTCCCGAACCAGGAGGAACTCTTCGAAGCGGTTCGCCGGGGGAAAGTGCTGGCCGTGCTCTACGAAGAATTCGAGATCAAGCGGATCATGAACACCATTCCCGACATGTCCATCCGCTGCCGCGCGCAGTTCGTCCCCGGGCGCGAGGACCATATCGCCATTGCCGTCTCGCCCGAGAGCCCGACGCTGGTCAATTACCTGAATCTCCTCTTCGCCCGCGAGGATATCTCGCCGACGGTGGACGATATTCTCTCGCGGTATTTCCCCCGCGGAGAGCTCGAGGCGTCCGCCCAGGTGCACGCGGCGGCCAACGGCGCTCCGACGCTTTACACCGGGCTCGGGGCGCTGCTGGCGCTGCTGGCCATGTGGATCCATCTGGCGCGACGCAAATCATCGGCGAGGAAGGGTTGAGATGAACGAAGGCGCCGGTGAAGCGAAGAATAAGAAGCACTGGAAGATACTCAAGAATCCCTGGGTGAACCTCCTGGCGGTCCTGATCGGCTTGGCCATCGGTGCGGGCGCCATCCTCGCGGAGGATCCGGCACAGCAGCGTTTCCTGCGCGATGTGATCCTCTTCATGCGACCGGTTGGCAACCTCTACCTCTCGCTCCTGACCATGTGCGTCACCCCGATCATCGCCACGGCCATCGTCACCAGCGTGGCCCAGTTGTTGCGGTCGGGATCGGCAGACCGTTACGTCGGCCGCCTCGTCCTCGTCTTCTTCGTGGCGGTGATGCTGGCCGCGAGCCTGGGATTGACCGCCGGGGCGTTGATGCGGCCGGGTGTCAACATGTCCGCGCACACCCAGCAGGCGTTGGGCCGCCGGATCAGCGAGATCGAGGAGGCCCAGCAAGACAGGGACAAGGAGAAGGACCAGCAGGGGCTGTTGGATCTGTTGCGCCGCCTCATCCCGCCCAACGTCTTCCACGCCTTCAGCGCCGGCGAGACGCTGGCTATCGTCTTCGTCTGCATTCTCGTCGGCATCGCTCTGGGAATTCTGCGTGACGCGCAGAGCGATTACGCGCTCAGCTTCTTCTGCAGCATCTACGACGTCTTCTTCATGATCCTCGGCTGGGCGCTCTACGGCCTGCCGCTGGGGCTGATGTGCCTGCTGGCCGCACAGGTCAGTTCGCTCGGCCTTGAGGTATTCACCGCACTCCTGATGGTGGTCGCGCTCTTCTACATCTGCTGCGGGGTACTCTGCGCTGTCAATCTCGTCATCATCAAGGTCGCCTCCGGCAAGCCCTGGCTGACGGTCTTGACCGCGCTGAAGGAGCCGCTGGCCATCGCCTTCGTTACCCGCAGCAGCGTTGCGGCCATTCCGCTCATGTTCGAGCGCATGGAGGACGATCTGGGTTTGCCCGGGGACGTCTCCAACTTCGTGGTGCCGTTGGGCGTGGTCATCAACCGCCAGGCCTATGCCGCACTTTTCGCACTGACGGCGGTCTTCATCGCCCAGCTCTTCCAGGCCGAGTTGAGCGTCGGCCAGACGCTGATGATGATCCTGATCGCCGCGATCTCGGGCATGGCGGCGGTGGGTACGCCGGCGGTGATCGCGCCGATGCTGGTTTACGTGCTCAGCCCCTACGGCCTGCCGGTCTCGGTCGGCGTGGCGGTGCTGGTGGCTATTTCGCCGGTGATCGATCCCATCGCCTCGATGACCAACCTCTTCGGCAGTTGCACCTCGGCGACGCTGATCGGCAAGGGCGGCCGCCCGGTTCCGGGCGAGACCTGTATCTTCCCCAAACGCCACCGACATTCACAGCATGCGCTTTGAATCTCATCGGCGGCCGGATGGTGCCGATTCCCTGTTGACCCTTCGGGCGCTTTGGCGTAAGGTCTTGGCACACGGCCAGCGGAGCCGCACGATTCCCGGGGAGACGCAAGCATGGCGGACAAACTAAAAGGCAACGTTCTCGTCGGCCAGTCCGGTGGACCGACCGCGGTCATCAACGCCTCGCTCGCGGGCGTGGTCGAGGCGGCCAAGAAGCAGAAGGCGATGCAGAAGATCTACGGTATGCGCTGGGGCATCCAGGGCTTCATGGACGGCGAGGCGGTCAATCTCGGCGCCCAGGGCGCGACCACGCTGCGGCATCTGCACAAGACGCCCTCCTCGGCGCTCGGTTCCTGCCGCCACAAGATTCAGGAGGCGGATTTTCCCAAGATCCTGAAGATGCTCGCGCGCCACGACATCCGCTACTTCTTCCTCATTGGCGGCAACGACACCATGGACACCATCCACCGCGTCGAGGCCTATTGCGCCGAGAACGGATATCCTCTGCGCGGGGTGGGGATCCCCAAGACCGTCGACAACGATCTCTACGGCACCGACCACACTCCCGGCTATCCGAGCGCGGCGCGCTACGTGGCGCTCTCGGTATTGCAGGCGGGCCTGCTGGCGCGGGACATGCAGAAGGTCGACCAGTTCGTCGTTCATCAGACCGTCGGGCGCGAGGCCGGCTGGCTCGCCGCGGCCGCGGCGCTGGCGAAGACCACGACCGACTCGGCGCCGCACATTATCCTCCTGCCGGAGACGCCGTTCGAGAAGAACCGGTTCCTCGACGAGGTCAAGGCCACGCGGCGAAAGTACGGCTTCGTCTCCATCGTCTGCGGGGAGGGCATCACCTATGCCGACGGCACGCCGGTCTCGGCCTCGGAGACCACCGACCGCTTCGCCAACGTCGAGTTCGGCGCCATGGGCGGCACCTCCGTCGCGATGCGCCTGCACCAGATGATCAGCGACACCTTCGACTGGCGCGGCGAGTTCCAGATCGCCGAGAGCCTGCCGATGTGCGCGGCCGACCGCGCGAGCGCGCAGGACCGCAAGGAAGCCGCCGGCTGCGGACGCAAGGCGGTGCAACTGGCCGGCAAGGGCGTCAGCGGCGTCATGGTCTCGCTGGAGCGGCGCAAGGGCCGCGGCTACCGGGTCGACTACGGTACGGTGCCCCTCTCGGAGGTGGCCGTCCGCGCCAAGGCCATGCCCAAGAACATGATCGCCAAGAACGGTCTCTACGTGACCAAGAAATTTGTCGACTACGCCAAGCCACTGGTCGGCCCGCTGCCGAAGTACGTTGCGCTCAACATGAAGAAGAAATAGGCGTCTGGGCCCGCGGTATCCGCCGGTGTTTCGCTGGCGGCCACCGGGGAGAATGCCTGCGGGCCGGACATGCGTGGAAGATACGGTCTTGAAAAACCACCGGTTCGCAGGTGGTGCATCAGGAGGTACGCCATGAAGCTGAGCAACAAGTCCTACGCCCAGTTCGCGCTCGTGCGCGAAATGCTGCAGACCGTCGACGTCGTTGCCGGCTTCAACCCGCGCGTCGTCGCGCCCTTCAAGAAAGAGATCGCCGCCGCGGGGCGTCTCTTCATGACCGGCGAAGGCAGCAGCCGGATCTTCCCGGCCAAGCATGCTCTCGGCCGTGCCGAGGCGTGGGGGTTGCCGCTGCAACTGGGCACCCAGGGCGGGCGCCAAGCCGCCGAGTGTGACCTGGCGAAGTGGGCCGTCTTCGGCGCCAGCAACTCCGGCAAGACCAAGGAGCTGGCGGAGCTCTTCCGCGCGCTCAAGCGCAAGAAGCACAAGCGCCTCTTCGGCCTCACCGCCACCCCGAACAGCATGCTCGAAGGCCTTTCCCACCGGACGCACGTTCTCTCGTGCGGCAAGGAGGACGCCGTCGCCGCGACCAAGAGCGTGGTCGAGCAGGCGCTTTTCTATCACGCACTGGTCGCGAGTCTCGGGCGGCGCACGGGCGAGTTGAAGAACCTTGCCGGCGCGGCCAGGGCTATCGGCAAGGCGCTGGAGACGAAGATCCCCGCGAGTATCGTCAGGAAGGTCGCCCCGGCCTCGCGTATCTACTTCGCCGGGCGCAACGACGGCGTCGCCGAGGAGTTGACGCTCAAGACCAACGAGATCACCCGGCGCCCCTCGGCTTTTCTCGAGGGCACCTACGCCGTCCACGGCGTCGAGGAGGTGATGGAGAAGCGCGACGTCGTCGTCGCGGTCGATCCTTTCCCCAAGGAGATCGCCAAGTTCCGCGAATGCCTCGAGAAAGGTGTGGGGCTGCCGCTGATCGCCATCGCCGCGAAGAAGCTGCCGATCCCGACGATTGTCGTCCCCAAGGTCAAGAATTTCAATCCGTATATCCAGCTCGCCGCGGGTTGGAACCTGCTCGTGGAGGTGGGGCTGGCCAACAAGATCGACCTGGACAAGCCCGTCCGCGCGCGCAAGATCGGCAACGAAGCGCCGGGGCGCTGAGAGGGAGCGTCGGATGGGCGTCAAACGCGTGAAATACCATGCGCTCAAGAAGGGGGTCTCCGCCGAGCGGACCGCGGTGGGCTTGGTCGGCCGGCGCCAGCTCAAGAAAGTGCGCAGGCTCGCGGATCTGCGCGCGGAGAACTACAAGACCCTGCGCGAAAAGGAACTCATCGCGCGCTGGTTCCCCGCCGTGCCGGAGAAGCAGAAGAAAAAGATCGTGGTCATCACCGCGCACGACGACGACCTGATCACCTTCTCCGGCGTCTTCGCCAAATTCGCCAAGGAGAACGACGCCGAGATCCATCACCTCATCCTCACCGACGGTTCGATGGGGTGCGGCGAGGCGGCGTTGCGGGAGTTCGCCTCCGAACAGGAGTTGAAGAAGCTGACCGCCGCGCTGATGAAGCCGCGGGACGCGGCGAAAGATCCGGGTTACTTCGTCCTCGGGGACGCCAGGGCGCTTGAGGAGTACGCTGATCTCTTGCGCCGGGCCGGCAAACGCACCGCCGAGATCCGCCAGGCCGAAGCGCGCGAAGCCGAGCGTATCCTCGGTTGGCACGCCACCTATTTCCTCGACTACCAGGACGCGGCACTGGGACAGTACGACTTCGGCGTCATCGATTATCGCAAGCTTCCCGGAGTCACGGCGATCGCCTTGCGACTGGTGCGCGACATCGCGCCGGACCTGATGGTGTTGCAGGACCGCAACCAGGTGGTCGATTTTCACCCCGACCACTACGCCTCCGGCCGTATCGGTTATACGATCTACTGGCATCTCCATTGCCCGGTCCTCGGCGTCGACGCCATGGACAAGCCGTTCAAGGCGATTATCCAGCGCGGTTTCGAAGGCATCGCGCGAACCGACTTTCGCCTCCCGGATTACATTGTCGAACTGAACGACGCGTTCCTGCGGCAGAAGCTCGAGTCGCTATACGCCTATAAAAATCAACTCGAACTGGTGAACGACCTCTTCCGCGTCGAGGAGATGGAGAAGTTCCGCCTTGAGGGGTTCTTCGACATCGAGCTTCCCCCCGCCCGCATCGATTCCTGACCGGTATTCGCCTTGACGAAAAACCGCCCGGCACGTCGCCGGGCGTCGGGTTTGCCGTGCGATTTGATCAATACCGCTCGGGAACGATGCGGTCCTTCGGCACCGGCCGGCGTTTGTAGCCGGTATGGTACTGGCGCTTGGGGAGTTCGATCTCGAGCGAGGTGACGTCATCGTAAGGAATCATCGAGAGCAGGTGGCTGATGCAGTTGAGGCGCGCACGCTTCTTGTCGTCGGCCTTGACGATGTACCACGGCGACTCCGGCACGTCGGTGCGCTCGAACATCGTGTCCTTGGCCTTGGTGTAGTCCTCCCACTTCGCGCGCGACTTCAGGTCCATGGGGCTGAGTTTCCAGCGCTTGGCCGGATCCTGGATACGCAGTTGAAAGCGCTTCTCCTGCTCCTTGTCACTGATGGAGAACCAGTACTTGATGAGGATGATGCCGCTGCGTTTGAGCATCAATTCGAAGGGAATGACCGTCTTCATGAACTCCTCGTACTGCTCGTCCGTGCAGAAGCCCATGACGCGTTCGACGCCGGCGCGGTTGTACCAGCTGCGGTCGAA
>CAYWFP010000098.1:0-13871 GCA_964457365.1 uncultured Planctomycetaceae bacterium | reverse complement strand
GTCGAACCTGATCCTGCCGCTCTCGAAGAACGGCGAGGAGGACACCGACCCCGACCCCGGGCGCCTGGTGATCAATATCCTGGACGACGGCACCGTGGAGATCAACCGCCAGCCCTACGACGACGCGCGGTTGATGGCGGTGCTGAAATCGCACTACCAGTTGAGCGCGGAGGCGGGCTCGCAGATCTCCAACAAGACGGTGCTGATCCGCGTGGACGAGAGCACCGAGTACGTGCACGTGCAGAAGGTGATGGCGTTCTGTATGTTGAACAAATTCTGGAAGCTCGCGTTCGCCAGCCGCAATCCGAACCAGCAGTAGGCGTCGCGCCGACGAGGCGGGAGGTAACGAGATGGCCAAGATCAAGAGTCAGTTCGAAGACGAACCCAACGACAGCTTCACGTCGATGATCGATATCGTGTTCCTGCTGCTGATCTTCTTCATCCTGCAGCCGTTCAAGCAGCCGGAGATGAAGCTGGCGGCGGAACTGCCCAAGGACGAAGGGCCTTCGCATACCCCGAGCGAACCGCGCCAGCACATCGTCATCAAGATCGAGCCCGAAGGCGCCGACGGCAGCGAAGCGCGTTTCATCGTCGACGGGCAGACGATCGCGGGCCCCGCGATCAGCAGTCGCCTGCTCAAGCGCAACGGCGGCGATCTGGAGGCGCCGATCGCGCTCATGCCCAATATCAAGACGCATTTCAGGCACGTGCTGATGGCGCTCGACGAGTGTTACGAGGCCCGGATGCCCAACGTCAAGTTCGAGGGCCCGCCGCTGGACACCTACGTTCCGGGCCAGGACGGCCGCAAGTAGAATCAGCCCGCGTGGCGAAAAAACTTATCGCGAACCGGTCGGCTCGACGTCGGCCGGTTTCTTTTTTGCCCTCGCGGAAATCCCGAACCGCGTCTTCCCTTTGTCGTTCATAGAAAAGTGGATATTCCACAAGGGGAGGCTATGCGCAAACGCGGACAACCGGCGGCGTGGAGACGACAGCCGAAAGAAACGGGCGGTTTCGACATGACGTCGATGATCGACGTGACGTTCCTGCTGATCGTCTTCTTCCTCTGCACGGTCGACCTGGCGCGCAAGGAACAGGCGGAACTGGTGCTGCCGCGGATCACGCAGTGCGTGTCGGTGGAGGCCGAGGCAGGGCGGCTGATCGTCAATGTGCTCCGCGACGGCACGGTGCGCGTGGGCGGCCGCGCGTTGACGCCGGATGAATTGACCCGGCTGCTGCGCTATCGCGCCTTTTGCGGGCGCGACCGGCCGCTTTTGCTGCGGGTGGACGCACGGGCGCGTTACGGCAATGTGCAGGCGATTTTGAGCCGATGCATGTCATTGGGATTATGGAACATCGGATTCGGCGGCCAGGCGGATAATGATATGGCGAAGGAAAGGGGAGACGCATGCAGATGAAGCGCGAAGAAGAACCGGGGGAGGGGGGCGGATTCACCTCGATGATCGATATCGTGTTCCTGCTCCTGATTTTTTTTCTGCTGATGCCGTTCAAGCAGCCGGACTTCAAGCTGCCGTGCGAGTTGCCGCCGAAAGGGCCGTCGATGAAGAAGACGCCGGAGCTCCGGCCGCACATCGTCATCAAGATCGCTCCCGCCGGCGCCGAAGAGGCGGCCTTCGTCGTCGACGGGAAAATGCTGCCCGGCGCGGCCATCAGCCGCCGTCTGCTGCAACGGAGCGGCGGCGATCTGGACGCGCCCATCGCCATCTTGCCCGATATCCGCACGCCGTTCAGGCATGTCATGACCGCGCTCGACGAGTGCTACGAAGCCCGCATGCCCAATGTCAGCTTCGAAGGTCCGGATCTGCTCGAGGGCGCCGGCCGCGGCGAATGAACGGAAGGTTGACAGGTTTCGGCGCGCGGGCGACAATAGCTGCGGAGACGATCGCATGTCGGAGCGCTATCCCTTCGTACCGGAACTGATTCTCTGCGCGGTGGCGCTGCATCTGCTGGTCATGCCCCTGGCGAGGCATGCGGGGTACATATCGCACAGCGAACGTCTGAAACACCAGTTCGAAGAGCGGCAACGGCGGCGCGGACGCGTCGAGAACGAGACGGTGGTTCAGCCGACTGAGACAACGCTTTCCGTTCCCTCTTTCGCCCCCCTGGTTACAAGCCCCGTGCCGGCGGACCTGGTCCGCGACTTCGCGGCCGAGCGGCAACCGAATCTGCGCCAAGCGCGGGTCGAGCCAGATGAACAAGGGCAAGCGTTGCCGCTTCGGGTGAGGCAGAGGGGAGAGTCGATCGGTTTCGTTCTGGCGGAGCGGGAGTTGGACGGGTGGAGAGCTCTCGGCGCGGCGCTGGCGGCGCTGAAAGCGCGCCAATCGAAGCTGATTCTGCGCGTTCACGTCGCGCCCGGCGTCAAGAGCGGCCCGGCGATGCAACGCCTTTCCGGCTTCCTCATCGCGCGCGGCGCGCGTTTCTTCTTCGCCGAGGCATCGGAATCGCCATGAGCAACCGACTCGTCCCGCCCACGATGGCCGGCCTGGCCGCGGCGGTCGTATTCTTTCTGAGTGCGGCGGGTATCCGGCAGGCGCTTCTGCGACAGGCCGTGCCGCCGGAAGACGCGGGGCTTTACGGCGTGATCCTGGCGCTGGAACTGGCGCTGCTGTGGCTGCCGCTTGCCGCGATGGCGTTTCAGTCTACCAAGCTGGGGCATACCGGGCCGGCGGCGCTGGCGGGGGGGAGCATCGTGTCGGCCGTCGGCGTCTCCCCGGCGTGGGGCGTGGCGATCGGGCAAACGCTGCAGGGCGTGGCGATCACGGTCGGATTCATGCTCCTGATTCTCGGTTTGGCCGCTCTGATCCGAGCCGCCGGAGCATCGATGCGCGGCGCACAACTCGGCGCGGCGTTGCTGCTGGCGCTCTGCCTGAGCGGCCCGTGGTGGAATCGGGCGGCGGTCGAGGCGCTGCCGCAGCGGTCGCTGCTGACGCAACTGGCGGTCTGGCTCTCGCCGGGCGCGTGCCTGAGCGTGGCGTTCGAGCGTTTCAACCTCGCGGTGCTGCCGAAGCTCTACTCGATCTGGCTGGGGCCGGTGGTTCCGTACCCGGCGAACGCCTGGCTGGTCGCTCTGGTCTACGCCGGGCTGGGCCTTCTGGCGCTTCTCTGCCTGCCCGCACCGGATCAACCGAACCGCGACGCCGGCGTTTGAATACAAGCCGGTTGCGCCTTCGCGCGAATCCCGTATAGTATGCATGCTTGAGAAGCCGCCACGAAGCGGCGCAGTGATCGCAGGAGCCAGTGCATGAAGACCGACGAAATCCGCAGTTCTTACCTCGAGTTTTTCGAAGCCCGCGAGGCACGCGTGGTGCCCTCCGACTCGCTCGTGCCGAGCAACGACCCGACGTTGCTCTTTACCGGTGCGGGCATGAACCAGTTCAAGGACTACTTCCTCGGCATCGGGAAGATGGACTTCCGTCGCGCGACGAGCTGTCAGAAATGTCTGCGTACGGGCGATATCATGAACGTCGGCGTGACGCCTTCGCATCACACCATGTTCGAGATGCTGGGCAATTTCTCCTTCGGCGACTACTTCAAGCGCGAGACCATCTTTTGGGCGTGGGAATACCTCGCCGGCGCGCTGAAGATTCCCGAACGCCTGCTGCAGGTCTCGATCCATCATACCGACGACGATGCCTTCGCCATCTGGCACGAGGAGATCGGCCTGCCGGCGGAGCGCATCACGCGACTCGGCGACCACGACAATTTCTGGCCCGCGGACGCCCCGAAGCTCGGGCCCAACGGCCCGTGCGGACCGTGCAGCGAGATCTTCTACGATCGCGGCGAAGGTTACGGCCCCGACAACGGCATCACCGGCGAAGGCTATCGCTGGGTCGAGATCTGGAATCTCGTCTTCACCCAGTACGACCGCCAGCCCGACGGCGCGCTGGAGGAACTGCCGCAGAAGAACATCGACACCGGCATGGGGCTCGAACGCATGGCGTCGTGCCTCCAAGGCACCGCGACCAACATGGACATCGACATCTTCCGGCCGCTGGTCGAGGCCATTGCCGAGATGGGCGGGGTCAAGTACGGCGGGGATCCGCAGAAGGACATCCTCATGCGGCGGGTGGCCGACCATGCTCGGGGCGTGATCTTCTGCATCGGCGACGGGGTGCTGCCGGGGAACACCCACCGCGGCTACGTCCTCAAACGCCTGCTGCGGCGCGCCGTGCTGGACGGGCGGACGGTGGGGATTCGCGAGGCATTTCTGCATACGCTGACGCCGATGGTGGCGGCGGTGATGAAGCAGCCGTACCCGGAAGTGAGCGAGCGCGCCGATACCATCGCCGAGACGATCCGCCTGGAGGAGGAGAAGTTTCTCGCCACGCTGGAGAAAGGGCTGACGCTGATCGATATGGCCGTCGAGAAGGCCAAGACAGAGCAGCAGACGCGGCTCGACGGCGCTACCGCGTTCGATCTGTACGACACGTACGGTTTTCCCTACGAACTGGCCGAGGAGGTGGTGCAGCAGCACGGGCTGGCGATAGACCGCGAAGGCTTCGACGAGGCCATGACCGCGGCCCGCGAGCGCGCGCGCGCCGGCGCCAAGATGAAGGGCGATGTTTTCGCCAAAGGACCGGTCACGGAGGTCAAGAAGCTTATCGGCGAGACGGAGTTCCTCGGCTACGAGATGCTCGAGGCGCCGGGGAAGGTGGTGGCGCTGGTGGTCGGGGAGGAACTGGTCGGCCAGGCCGAAGCCGGCAGCGAGGTGACCGTGATTCTGGATCAGACGCCGTTTTACGGCGAGTCCGGCGGCCAGGTGGGGGACACCGGGATCCTGGTGGGGCCGGGGAACCTTGTCGTCGAGATCGAGGATACGCAGAAGGTCGACAACATCTCCTTTCACATCGGCAAGGTCGAGTCGGGGCGGATCGATGCGGACATGGAGGTGACCGCCCGCGTCGATGCCCAGCGCCGGCTCGACATCCGCCGCAACCATACGGTAACTCATCTGCTGCACCACGCGCTGCGGCAGGTTCTGGGCGCGCGCGCGCAGCAGAAAGGATCGTACGTCGCGCCCGACCGCCTGCGTTTCGATTTTCAGCACGGACAGGCGTTGACGCCAGAGGCGCTGCGGCGGGTGGAGGATCTGGTCAACCAGAAAATCCTCGAGGACGCCTCGGTGACCACGCGGGTGACGGACCTGCAGTCGGCGCGCGAGGCCGGCGCGACCGCGCTCTTCGGCGAAAAATACGGCGAGACCGTGCGCATGGTCAGGATCGACGATTTCTCGACCGAGCTTTGCGGCGGCACGCATATCGACCACACCGCCAAGATCGGCAGCTTCCGTATCGTTACCGAGGAGTCCATCGCTTCGGGCGTGCGGCGCATCGAAGGGGTGACCGGGGCCGCGGCGATACGGCTCTCGCGTCAGCAGGGCGAGATGCTCTCGGCCTTGTCCGCGGAGTTGAAGACGCCGGTAGACGAATTGCAGCAGCGCGTTCACGCCATCCTGGAAGAGGAGAGGCGTCTGCGCAAGGAATTGCAGGCGGCGAAGGCCGAGGCTGTCAATGCCAGGCTCGACGAGGTGGAGCCGGCGGACTTGCGGGACATCCGCTATGTCGCGCTGGAACTCGCCGGCGTGATGGGCAAGGATCTCGCGGCCGCGGCGGACGTGCTCAAGCGCAAGCTCGGCGACGAGGGCGTGGTCGTCCTCGCCGGCAGCGACGGCGAGAAAGTATCGATCGTCATCTCGGTCGGCCCGGCCCTGGCGCCGAAGCGGTTGAAGGCGGGGGATCTGGTCAAGCAGCTCGCACCGATCGTCGGCGGGGGCGGGGGCGGCCGGCCGGAGATGGCGCAGGCGGGCGGCAAGCGGCCGGAGAAAATCGAGGAAATGCTGCGCGAAGTGCCGCGTATCCTGGGGAAGGCACTGGGGTAAGGCATGACCGAAGACGCCGCCGCCGGCTCGACTCTGCGCTTTCAACCGCCCGGCACCTCGCCCGTACTCGACTGGATGTATGTCGGCGCGGTGGTATTGTTCGGACTGCTCTTGTGCGTCCTGGGCATATCGATACTGGCCTGGGGAACCGATCCGGCCACACGGATGCCGCGGTTGGGCATCAGCGCGGTGATCGTGCTGATCTCCTTCTTTATCACGTACGCCACGATCCGGTCCCGCCTGCGCGCGTCCGTCGCGATGGCGGGAGACGAACTTGTTCTCGGCCGGGGATGGTTCCGTACCGGGGTGCCATTGCGGAACCTTCACCTGATCGTCGTCGATGAACGCGAAGGCGTCACCCTGCTGAAGTTGGTGACGCAGAGGCGGGTGTACCGCCTGCAGATGGCCGATGTGGCCGAGGATTGTGCCGCGTGGTTACACGAGCAGTGTCCGTGGGCGATCTATGTCACCGCGACCAAGAGCATGTTCCTGCCCGAGAAGACGGAAGAAGCCTGCATGGCGCTGGCGCGTCTGGCTGTCTACTATACCCGTTCGGGCTGGCGATTCGTGATCGGGCTCGGCGTCTTCGTGACCGCCATGGTCGTGTTGATTGTTTACGGCTGGCATGCTCACGCGGACATTCTGCGGGAGAAACCGGTCGAGGACGTGCTTTTCGACGTCGGCCTGGTCCTGTTGTTCTTCGTCGTCCCCGTCTTCTTTCAGGCCATGAAAGACCTGTTCCAGGCCCGCGCCATTCGCCGCCAACTGCGCGAGATCGAATCGCTCAACGCGGCGTCCTGAACCCCAGCCGCCGGACCGTTTCCGCGTCCGCTTCGGGCGAGATGCCGCTGGTGGTCAGGTAATCGCCGGTCATCAGGGCGTTGACGCCGGCGGCGAAGATCTCCTCGGCACGTCTGCCGAGAATCCGCGCCCGTCCGCCGCAGACGCGCAGGCTTGCCGCCGGGAGAAGATGCCGGTAGAGCGCGATCAGGCGCAACGCCTCGTCGGCTGTCAGCGGCGAGGTATCCTCAAGAGGCGTGCCGGGGATCGGGTCGAGAAAGTTCAGCGGCACCGAGTCGATACCGAGCTCGCGCAACGTCAGGGCCAGCTCGATCCGGTCCTCCCAGCTCTCCCCGAGTCCGAACAGCCCGCCGCAACAGACCTCGAGGCCGCAGTCGAGCGCCGCGCGCACGGTCTCGTAACGCTGGCGCCAGTCGCCGGTGGTGTTGATGGACGGGTAGAACCGCTCCGAGGTTTCGAGGTTGTGGTGATAGCGCACCAGTCCGGCGGCGGCAAGCGTCTCCAGATGTTCGCGCTTCAGGCACCCGAGCGACGCGCAGGGGAGGAGCTCCGTCTTCGTATCGATCAGGCGGATTGCCGCGGCGATCCGCTCGATCTCCTTGTCCGACAGCGCCGGCCCGCTGGTGACGATGCCGATACGGGTGATGCCGCAGCGGTCGAGTCTCCCGGCGCGCGCGAGGATCTCGTCGGGAGGAAGCAGCGCATGCACCGCGGCTTCGGTATGATGATGCACGCTCTGAGCGCAGAAGGCGCAGTCCTGGCTGCAGGCGCCGCTCTTGGCGTTGACGATGGCGCAGAATTGAACGTTCGCGCCGTGGGCGAGTTCGCGCAGTTCCCGTGCGCTCGCCATCAACTCCGGCAACGGCAGGTCCAGAAGCGCTCGGGCGGCGCTGCGGTCGATCGTCTTCCGCGAATCCGGCGTCATGGTTTATCCCAGCGGATGTTTCGGCCGCGGCTGCTTTGACGGTTTGGATGGTGTCGAAGCCCGCTTCGGTTTGTGCTGCGTTTCGGGGGCGCGCGCAACAGGCTTCCGCTTCTTCCCCTTTTTCGGCGCGCCGCCGGCGGGGTCGGGTTTCCCCAGGCGCGGTTTCTTGCGCCCGCGCGGGCCGCGGGGCTTGCGCAGGGCGGCGCTTCCGGGGGGGAAGGCTTCGTCGGCTTCGCTCATGTCCGCCTTCTTCATGCCTTCCCGCAGATAGTTGAGCTCGGCGGCGGTGAGCGGGCGGAACTGTTTTTTCCCAAGGCCTTTCAAGGAGAGCGGCCCGATCTGCAGCCGGACGAGGCGTTTGACTTCGTGCCCGAGCGCGGCGAAGAGCCGGCGCACCTCGCGGTTGACGCCCTCGCCGACGACGATACGCACGGTCGATTTCTCCGCCGCGCGGTGGACCGGTTTGATCATCTCCGGCTTGATCAGCACCGGTCCGAGACGCACGCCCTCGCGGGCGACCCTGGCGAGGGTTTCGTCGTCGAGATAGCCCTCCACGGTGACCTGGTAGAGCTTCTTCACCCCGCACGCCGGATGGGTCAGGTAAAACGCCAGCTCACCGTCGTTGGTCAGCACCAGCAGGCCTTCGGAGTCGCGGTCTAGCCGTCCCACCGGATAGACGCGTTCTTTCACCCGGTTGCCCAGAAGGTCCAGCACCGTCTTGCGGCCGTGTTCGTCCTGGGCGGTGGTGGTCACCCCGCGCGGTTTGTGCAGGAGGTAGTAGACCTTCTTCTCCTTGCGCACCGCCTTGCCGTCGACGCGCACATTCGCGGTCGTCGGATCGATCTTGACGCCGAGTTCGGTCACCACCTCGCCGTCGACCTGGACGCGGCCCTGTTGGATAATCTCCTCGGCCTTGCGTCGGCTGGCGACACCGCAGTGGGCGAGATACTTGTGCAGTCGCTCTTCCATTACGGCTCCCGCAGGTCGATGCGGTAGCGGCATTTGCGCAGCTCGCCGCGGAGGTAGATCTCGGAATACTCCGGCACGTCGACGGTCTCGACGAGGCGTGCGCCCAGGATCTCGCAGGTGCGGCGCGAGGCGATGTTCTCGGGATTGCAGGTGATCCAGACCGGGTTCAGGCCGTGGCGCCGCGCCAGCGGCAGCAAGAGTCGGCAACTGCGCGCGGCGAAGCGCTGGCCGCGGAAGGACGGCTCGACCCGGTAGCCGATATGGCCGCCGTAGAAGATCGGCTCGGTATTCCCCACGCGCAGCGAGATTCCGCCCATGACCTGTTTCGTCTCGGGGTGGCGCATCTGAAATACGTAGGCCGGCACATAGCTCTTGGCCGGGACCGCAGGCTGCCGGCGCCGGAGATGCAATTCAAGGCTGTCGTCGCGGAGTGGTCCGGGATCGAGGAAGGCGAAGGTCGTTTCGGGGGAGGTGCTCATGAGAACATCCGGAGGCAGCAATCAGGGGCGATAGAAGAGCAGCACCGCCGCATCGGCCGAGCCGGCGAGTTCGTAAACGCCGGCGGCGGCCGGAATCAGGCAGGTGTCCCGGCGTTCCCGTTGGACCGTGCCCTCGGCGGTCTTGACCGTGATCGCGCCTTCGACCACGGTGAGGATGTGAAAGCGGTTGCCGGCCGTATCGAGAGCTACCGGGCCGGGGCCGAAGCCGTGCAGGCGTTCGAAGGCGAATTTCGCGCAATGGATATACCGCTCGTGCCGGCAGCCGGGCGTCTCGAGCGCTTCGGGGATGCAGATATCGTCGCGGCCGTCCCGGGCGAAATTGGAGACGGCGAGCGCGTCTTCGATATGCAATTCCCGCGGCTTGCCGTCGAGTCCGACGCGGTTCCAGTCGAAGACGCGGTAGGTGGTGTCGGAGTTCTGCTGGATCTCGGCGATGCGCACGCCTTCGCCGAGGGCGTGGATCGTTCCCGCAGGCAGGAAGACCACGTCGCCGGTATGGACGGTAAAGCTGTTCAGCACTTCGCCGACTGTGCCGTTTTCGAGCGCTGCGGCGAACTCCGCCTTGGTGGTGTTCGGTTTCAGGCCACGATAGAGACGGCTGCCCGGTTCGGCCGAGAGAACGTACCAAGCCTCCGATTTGCCCAGTTCGCCCGGCTTCTTGCTGTCGGCATACGCATCGTCTGGGTGAACCTGCACGGAAAGATCCCGTTTCGGATCGATCAACTTCAATAACAGCGGGAATACCTCCGGGCTAGACGGATCGATCGCCTGCCCGCAGAGCAAGGTCTTGTGTTCGTGGAACAGGGATTGCAGCGATCTTCCGGCATGCGGCCCGTCGGCTACGATCGTGGTATCGTCGCCATGGTCGGCGATCTCCCAAGATTCGCCGACCGGTTCCTCGGGCGGATTGGGCGCGCGGCTTTTCAGGATCTCGCCGCCCCAGACGCGGACTTTCAACAACGGCGTGAAGACGAGTGGAGAACGCATGATTTCTCCGGAACCGGAACTACGAAGGCCCTCGCAGCGCCGGGTGCCGGCGAGGAATCCAGCATTATTATAGTTGAGTCGATCGGGCAGGCAAGGAAATCCCTGTCGCGGGAAAAGGTTGCGCAGACACGAGGAAGCGTCTATAATTTACGATCTTGCCGGTTGCCGATTTGCCGAATTACGGAGACGCCGTTCATGTCCATGCAACTAATGCGCGAGAAGAAGAAATTGATCTATACTCTGATGGCGATCATTGTCATTCCCTCCTTCGTCCTTTTCTGGGGCGCTGCGAGCATGCCCAATCAGAGCGGCGGGGGAAGACCTTTTGCCACCATCGACGCGGAGACGGTGACGGATCAGGAGTTCTACGAGTTCCAGCGACGGATGAGGGCGATCCACCCGGTCGGCGGACTACGCATCTACGACATGAGCGGAATTATTCCACATCAACTGCAGCGAAGCGATACGTGGGACGACCTCTCGGGGGTGCTCTGCATGGCGCTGATCCGCGAGGCCGAGAAGGCCGGGGTGGGGGTTTCCGAGGCTGAGATCGCCACGTTCGCTTACGCCCAGCCGATCTTTCACGAAGCCCGCAACGCCAAGGACAAGAGCAAGGCGTTCGAGCGTCTGCTGGGCAAGGCCATCGAGAGCCAGCTCCTGCCGGTCAATTCCCGCATGGAGTACAAGCGGGCCGTGCGGGAATTTCTCCTCCTCAAGAAGTATCTCGAGATTCTCGACCGCAGCCTGCAATGCACCACCCGCACCGCTTATGCTGTTCACGCGCGGGAGAAGACGAAGTGCACCTATCAGCGCCTGGTGGTCAACGCCGCGAGTTCGATGGAGGATGGGCGACAATTCTACGAGGAGCTGGCGCCGGAGGAACTGGATAAGCGGATCGAGGAGCAGTTCGAAATCGCCGCCGACGCCGAGCGCGACGACTACGATCGTCGATACTGGACCGACGCGCGCTGGCGGGTGGAATACGTTCTCGCCCTGTTCGAGGTTTCCGGCAAGACGTTCGAGCCGA
The DNA here is from genome assembly GCA_964457365.1 of uncultured Planctomycetaceae bacterium. Classification (GTDB taxonomy): domain Bacteria; phylum Planctomycetota; class SZUA-567; order SZUA-567; family SZUA-567; genus CAYWFP01. The sequence continues at coordinate 2,766 of CAYWFP010000098.1, read as the reverse complement.
GCGAGGAGGAGATCGAGGCGTATTACAAGGACAACCGGGTTCTGTTCAAGGACGAGGAGACCGAGACGCTGAGGCCGCTGGAGAAGGTTCGTACCGAAATCGTGCATACGCTCAAAGAGCGCGCCCGGAGCGAAAACTCCCGGCAAGCGCTCAATGCCGTACGGGACGTGATCAACGACTTGCTGATGGAGGGCAAGCCCGTGACCGCCGAGGCGTTACGGCAGAACGAGCGACTCGCCGCTCTGGGTGTCAAGGCCGGCGACTCGGGCGAGGAACTGAAGACGCCGGATCAACTGTTGAAGGTTCCGGCCTTCGAGAACGCGGGCCTGCTCGAGCGGATGCTTGCCCAGAGCGACTACGAACTGCGCCTGGCTCCGGAAACGAGCGACGACCCGAAGGTCAGCACGCGCCCGGACTTGCTCGCCTCGCTTCGGCAGGAATTCCAGGGCGTCTCGCTCATGGAGCAGAGCATGCCGCTTCATTCCGAGAAAGGGCTGGTGCTCGTGCGCGTGCTGGATTACAAGCCCGGCGAGAAAAAGACCTTGATGACCGCCGAGGGCGAGATGGACCCGGCACTGCGGAAACGAGTCATGGACGAGCTGGTCAGGCAGAAGGCCAAGAGCCTGGCTCTCGAGCGCGTCCGCGATTATATCCCGTTGATGCGGAAAAACGCCACTGCCGACTTCGCCGAGGACCTGGAGGTGGTGACCAAGCCCTACGCCGAAACGCCAGAGACGGTACGAAAATTGCTGCCGGGCGAGGTGGCCCCGGAACCGCTGGAGACCCGCGAAGGATACGAGGGGTTGCGCCTGCTGAAACGAGAGACGCCGACGTTGCAGGCTTTTCTCAGTGCCGAGGACGGCGACGTGGTCGTCGAGACGCTGGATCGGGTCGAGCGGCAGCGGCGCGGCGACTCGGTTTATGCGCCGTGGACGCCGGCGATTCCGTTGTTGCGGCTCGGCGAGCGTTCGGCTTCGATGGCGCGTTTGCTGATCGAGAACGAACGGGTCGTCATGCTGGCGACGTCGCGAAGGTAAGGCTGCCCGCGGTCGGGAGACGGGATGGAAGAGCAACGGGTATTCCTGCTGCCAGGTGAATACCATGTCGCCCGTCGCGCGACGCGCATGGCGACTCTCCTCGGGAGTTGCGTTTCGGTCTGTCTCTCCCATAGTTCCCAGACATACGCGGCGATGAATCATTTCATGCTCGGGGAGGCGCCGACGCCGGACGTCTCCGACAAGGGGCGTTACGGCGATACCGCAACCGAGACGATCGTCTGGTTGATGAAGAAGCTCGATCCGAACGTCCGCGCCTTGCGCGCGCGACTCTACGGGGGCGCGGCGGTGGTGGGGCATCTGGGCACGATAAGCGACATCGGCCTGCGCAACATTTCCGCGGCGCGTCGGGTACTCGAAGGTCACGGCATCCGCGTCGTGGACGAAGACGTCGGAGGGCAGCACGGACGACGCATCTACTTCGACACCGCCAGCGGCAAGGTGACGGTCAAGCGTATCCAGAAGTCCGAGGAGACCGAGCGCCTGGCCCAGCGGCGCGCCGAGATCGCCAGCCGCAACACGCGTGTGCTGATCGTCGACGACTCGGCGCTGGTGCGCAAGATCCTGCGTCAGGCGGTCGAGAACGCCGACGGGCTAGAGGTATGCGGCGAAGCCGGCGACGCGTTCGCCGCGCGCAACCTGATTCTGGAGACCGATCCCGACGTCATCAGTCTCGATATTATCATGCCCCGGATGGACGGTTTGAAGTTCCTCAAGAAGCTGTCCTCGCATTACCCCAAGCCGGTGGTGATCTGCAGTACCATCGCCAAGGATGACTCCGATATCGCCGCGCGCGCCCGGGAGTACGGTGCGGTCGACGTGGTCGACAAGGACAAACTCGCGTTGTACAAGGGGCAGGACGTGGTCCAGCGCGAATACATCCCCAAGCTCCGCCGCGCCGCGGCGAAGGTGGTGCGCAAGAAGATCTTCGATCGCTGATCGTTTTGTCGGGCCGCCACAGTCGTGCAATCGCTTGGCCGGCACCGAAGCGCCCGCGCTACCTCTTCCTGTCCGGTCACGATTTTTGTTGACATTTTCCGGCTGTATGGTATCAATAAGAGTTCAAAATCACTGCGTCCCCATCGTCTAGCCCGGTCCAGGACGACAGATTCTCAGTCTGTAAACCGGGGTTCGAATCCCCGTGGGGATGCCAAGACTCCGACCCCTGCAAGACGCTGTTTTGCAGGGGTTTTTTTCTGGCAGGCAACAAGTTGAGCGATTCTACCCCAGCAGCCTTCTTGATCTGCGTCTGTCCGGTCGTGTCCGATGATTTCCGGTCGCTCGTGCACGAAATGGCACAAAAACCGGCACAAGCAGAACCGTCCGTTTTCGCGGCTTCGGTGCCGGTCATGGGCTTCGGCCTGCGCGATTGCGCCGTAGTCAGGAAGCCCCTCAATCGCCTCCTGTTGGCTTTCGAGGACCGCATGGGTGTAGCGCATCGTCAAGGTGATCGTACTGTGACGGGCCAGTGATTGCGCTACGGACGGATGTACGCCACTTGCTGCCAGGGCGGAACAGAAGCCATGCCGAAGCGCGTGAAAGTCGGCGACGCGCTCTTGATCGTTTCGGGTGCAATTTCCTCTCTACGGCCAGACGGCTAGCGACGTCTTCGGCGGTCAACAGATCGTCCTGCATTTCCGTCCTCCAGCAAAAAGCCTCGTAAGCGTTCACGGGATTCACAAGGGTCATGGTTCCCGTGAGCCTTGATTGA
>CAYWFP010000097.1:0-13873 GCA_964457365.1 uncultured Planctomycetaceae bacterium | reverse complement strand
GCAGCTTCACCGACGCCCGAAGGGAACGGATGTCGTCGAGCAGGCCGACGGCGATCCGCAGGTCCGCCGCTATGCCGACACCATCGTCCGCGCCTGCAAACGCGCCTCGGGGCTCAACCGGCAACTGCTGGCCTTCTCGCGCCAGGGCAAGTATCTCGCGGTGCCGGTGGACATGCACGCGCTGATCCGCGAGACCAAGGACCTGCTGGAACACACCATCGACAAGCGCGTGGAGATCGAACTCGACCTGGAGACCGAACGCCACACCGTCATGGGCGATCCGGCGCAACTGCAGAACGCGCTGCTGAACCTCGGCATCAACGCCCGCGACGCCATGCCCGACGGCGGCCGGGTGATGATCCGCACCCGCCAGTGCGCCTTCGACGGCAGGTCGTTCGAGGGGAAGGACACCGCCATGAGCGCCGGCGACTACCTGCGCATCGACGTCGCCGACATCGGGGTGGGCATCCCGCCGGAGATCGTCGGCGATATCTTCGAGCCGTTCTTCACCACCAAGGCCCACGGCAAGGGTTCGGGATTGGGGCTGGCGGCAGTCTACGGCACGATGAGGCACCACAGCGGCGCGGTCGAGGTCAAGAGCACCCTCGGCGTGGGCACGACCTTCACCCTCTTTCTGCCGCTGGGCACCCCCGATATCGAGCACGGCGGCGGCGACGCGGCGCAGAAGCCGGTCCGCGGCGAGGGGCGGATCCTCCTCGTCGACGACGACGAGATGGTCCGCCAGGCCACCGGCGACTTCCTGCGCTCCATCGGCTACCAGGTGGACGTCTACGCCGAAGCGCCGGCGGCGCTCGCGTCCCTGGCGCGCGACCCCGAAGCCTTCGACGCGGTGCTGCTGGACGTGATCATGCCGAAGATGAACGGCCGCGACGCGCTGCTGGCGATCCGGCGGATCCGCCGCGAAATGCCGGTGGTGGCGATCTCGGGCTACAGCGACGAGAAAACCGCGCGGGCGATGCTGGACAACGGAGTGCTGGCGTTTGTCGAGAAGCCCTTCTCCAACGCCTACCTCTCGCGCGTGGTCCGCGACGCGGTCCTGGAGAGCCGGCACCAGCGCGCGCAACGGACGGAGTCGGCCTGAACGCGGCGGCGACTCCGCTCAGGCGGACGCGGGGAGCATGGCCGAGAGCTGCGCGACCCGCCCGGCGTTCTCCGGATTCTCGGCGATATTGACGTTCTCGGCCGGATCGGCCTGGTGGTCGTAGAGCATGCGCGCGGTCACCGCGCCCGTATCGTCGCGCCACTCGGTATAGAGATGCCGCCCCGTGAAAACGGAGTCGCCGTCGTGGTAGCGGCCGAACGCCGCGTCCTTGACGCTCCCGGACGGATCGGACGCGAGCGGCTCGAGGCTCACGCCGTCGAGGTGCTCGGGGAGCGGGAGGCCCGCCAGATCCGCCAGCGTCGGGTAGATGTCGACGAACTCGACCACGCTCTCGCAGACGCGGTCGCGCACACCGTCGGGCGTGCGCAGGATCAGCGGCGCGTGGAGCGAGGTATCGAAGTTGCAGTGCTTGCACCAGAGCCCGTGCTCGCCGAGCTGCCAGCCGTGATCGCCCCAGACGACGACGACGGTATTCTCCGCCAGGCCGGTCTCCTCGAGCGCGGTCAGCACGCGGCCGATCTGCGCGTCGACGTAGCTGGTGGCGGCGTAGTAGCCGTGGATCAGCGTGCGCGCCATCTCCTCGGAGAGGTCGCCTTCGCGCGGGACGTCGAAGTAAGCCCTGAGTTCGCCCCAGTTGTGCATCGCCTGATCCGGCGCGTTCTCGGGCTTGAACGGGTTGGCCGCCAGTTCGATCCGGTTCTCGGGATAGTAGTCCCAGTATTTCTTCGGCGCGTTGAACGGCAGGTGCGGCTTTTTGAAGCCCGCAGCGAGAAAGAACGGCTCACCGCTCTCCTTGAGCTTGTGCAGCTCCGCGACGGCGGCGTCGGCGATCTTGCCATCGGCGTACATGTCGTCAGGCCCCTCGGCGCATTCGTACGGCGCGCCGCGCGTGGCGTAGTCCTGGTCGCGGCGGATATTCTCCTCGAGCTGGTAATCGCGCCAGCTGTGGCTTTTCTCGGGCTGCCACGGCCCGCGGGTCCAACTCCGCTCGGCCGCGTCGTGTCCGTGGTGGAAGACCTTCCCGAGCGCGACGGTGGTGTAGCCGTTCTGGCGGAAATGCTGCGGCAGCGTCAACGCCCCGGGCAGGTCGTCGTCGGAGAGCGTCTTGAAGGTGACGAACCGCGTGCGGGTGGGGCGCGCGCCGGTCAGGAGACTCGCGCGACTGGCGCCGCAGACGGGAACCTGGCAGTAAGCCGAGCGGAAGAGCACCCCCCGCCCCGCGAGCTTGTCCAGGTGCGGGGTGATCATCTGCTCGTGGCCGTAGCAGGCGAGCTGCGGCCGCAGGTCATCGACGGGAAGAAAGAGGACGTTCGGACGGGTCATGAAAGGTCTCCTGCGGAAAGAGGGATGCGGGAGATTATAGCAGAAACCGGCGAGAAGCGCAAACCCGGGGGCCTACTCCGCCGGCCATTCCAGCAAGACGTAAGCGGGTCTGGCGCGCAGTTGCCAGGAGTTCGACCAGGAATTGTACACCGAGAAGTTATAGACGACGCGACCGTTCTCGCCGCGAACCTCCGCCGACGGCTTGCGGCGTTGCCAGCATTCCATCGCGTACGGCTCGCCCGTGGCCCAGCGGTACGTCTTCGCGTCCGGATCGTAGCGCAGGCCCAGAAAGTACGACACCCCGGGACGTCCGTTGGCGTATTGGGCGACATACTTCTCCAGGGCTTTCATCTGCGCCAACGTCGCCGGCGCAGCGAGGTGAGCCCCCATCCGGCTCGCCAGCGCCTCGGCGTCTTCATACGTCATCGATACCGGCACGAGGAGCACGCGCTTCTCTCCCAGGACGACGCCGAATTCGCGCAGATCCACCGCCGCACCGCGCAAGCCCGCGTGGAACGGCGCGAGGCGGTCCATCACGTAGGCGGCCCGGTGGCCGTTGATCCATTCCAGCTCCAGCCGCCGCAGGAGCGACGGGGCGTTATCCTCCTCCAGGGTCAACTCCAGCCGCTCGAGCGGGAGCGAAGCGAGGACTTCGACATTGCCGTCGCTCAGCGGGATGCGGCTGATATCCAGCTTCTTCAGGGGCATGCCCCGCAGCGGAGAGAGATCGGTGACGGGATTGTACGAACAGCTCAACTCCTCCAGCGCCATCCCGCGCAACGGCGAAAGATCCGCGATGCGGTTGTTGGCGCAATGGAGCGTATGCAGCGGCATTCCTTTCAGCGGGGTCAGATCGCGAATGCGGTTGTAAGAACAGCGCAATTCTACCAGCGGCGCACCCCGCAGCGGCGAGAGGTCCGCGATGTCGTTGACCGAGCAGTCGAGTAACGTCAGCGGCATGCCCGCCAGCGGCGCCAGATCGCGGATCTCGTTGGCCCCGCAGCGAAGCGTCTCCAGCGGCGCACCCCGCAGCGGCGAGAGGTCCGCGATGCGATTGCTCGCGCAATCCAGGAACATCAGCGGCATGCCCGCCAGCGGGGAAAGAGCGGCGATACGATTTATGCCGCAGTACAGCTTCTCCAGCCGCATGCCCTTCAGCGGCGAGAGATCGGTCACGTCGTTGGCGAAGACGTCCAGGTGCGTCAGCGGCATCCCCGCCAGCGGGGAAAGGTCGTCGATCGAACCGCCGCGGCAGCCGAACTCCTGCAGGCTCAGCCCCCGCAACGGCGTGAGGTCCGCGACCATCCCGCTCTTGACGAGGATGACCGGCGCGCGGCAGCCCTGCAGCCCATCGAGCGAGTCCACCGCCCAGAGATCGATCCGCTCCAGCGGCAGCAGGGCAAGCGCCCGCATCATCGCCGTCTGCTGCGCGTCGCTCAGGCGCGAGGCTCTATCGCCGCTCGGCAGGATCGCCGACAGCGATTCCCGCGTAGTCGATTCCTTGCGGAGGCGCGACACGATCAGCCGGTAAAGGCGGTCGACCGCGGGCGAGCCCGGATCGATCCGCCGCGCGCGCAGTGACAACTCCGCCGCTTCCTCCCAGGCAGTGCGCCCGGCGCGCATGAACGCCAGCTCCTGCAGCGCCAGCCCGGCGACGCGCTGCCGCACGCGCGCGCCATCCCCTTCGGCGTTCTCATCGGCCGCGCGCACCACCGACCGGAGCGCGGCCTCGGCCTCCGCGGAACGCTCCTGCTTGACCAGCGTCACGCCCAGCAGGTAACCGGCTTCGACCCATTCGCGCGTCGTGGGTTCGAAGGTGTCGACGATCTCGCGAAAGAAGTCCTCGGCACTCCGAAGATGCTGGCGCCGCAGCATCTCGCGCCCCAGGTCCAGCACCGCAACCGTCTGTGGTCGCCGTCGGCGGTAGACCGCCAGGCGGGTCAGGTCGATGTTCGTCCAGAAGTTGCCCACCGAGACCGTGCGGTTCGCGGGGCCGGCGAAAGGAAGCGGATCGTAATAGTCCAGCGCCAGCTCGCCGTTGACCCAGGCCCGGATCGAGGCGCCGCTCTTCTCGAAGCGGACGCGGTACTCCTCGCTCCGCGGCAGGCGCCCCAATCCTTGCGCCAACTGCTCCCAGACGAAGTTGCGCACCGTCTCGAGCTGGACGCCGTAGAGCGGGTTCTCCGGATCCGTGACCACCAGCAGGCGGTAGCCGTGCAGGGCGTCGCCCGCGAGGCAGAGCTGCAGGTTGGCCTTCTCCTCGTGGCGGAAGGTCAGTTCGATCATGGTATCGGTGCCCAACGGCTCGCCTTCCCAGCGCCAGACCGCCTGCCCCTCGATCTCCTGCCCGGAGATGCGCAACACCCCGTCGCGAAAGTCGAACCCTTTCTCCGCGGGCACCAACCGCCGCTCGGGGTGATAGTCGAGCGGTATAACGCGATAGCGCCGCCAGCGCGGATCGAGGTCATCCGTCTCGGCGAAGTCGTAGGCGCAGACCGGCAGCCACTCCTCCTGGCGCCGCTTCCGGGCCTCGAAGACCGCCAGCTTCGCCGCGGCCGCCGCCTTCTCCTGCTCGGTCAGATCGGCCAGAGCGGTCATGGTTCGGGCCTTCTCGTGCAGGATCCAGATCGCCGCCCCGCCCAGGATCAGCACCACCGCCGCGGCCAGCCCCGCGACGATGCGCGTCATCCAGCGGCTGCGCGCGAGATGCTGCTCGCGTTCGCGCTTGGCGGCGAGAACCTTTCGGCCCAGCGGCGTCTGCAGGAGTCCGCCCTCGGCCATCAGCGCCAGCGCCTGGGCGTAATCGTGCTTGTCGAAGGCGCAGCGGGCGTACGCCAGGCGCGCGGCGATCCGCCCCATGCGCGCGGCGTGGTTGTCCCGCCAGAGGTCCAGCGCCTGCTCGAAGAGGAACATCGCCTTGGCGTAGTCCTTGTATTCGTGCGTCTTGGCCGCGCGGTTGAGCGTATCGTCGGCCCGGGTGGAGAGCGCGAGACTCTCGGCATGCGTCTGGTAAGTATGGATCGCCTCGCGGAACTCGTGGACGGAGGCGAAGCGGTTCTCCGGCTCGGTGGCCAGCGCCTTGCAGGCGATCTCCAGCAGTTCCCCGCGCACCGGCGGCAGTTCGATGCGGTTCTCGGCCGCCCCGCGCGCGCAGGCGTAGAGGGTGCGACCGGTATGCGGCGGCTTGCCGGTGAGGATCTCGAAGAGGATGCCGCCCAGGAGGTAGACGTCGGTGCGCACGCCGATGCGTTCGGCCTCGCCGCGGGCCATCTCCGGCGCCATGTACGAAGGCGTGCCGACGGCGGCGGAGCCTTCGGTCACCGGCGGCGCGTGCGGCTCCGCGGGGCCGCCCTCGCGCTCGGGCACCGCCGCGGCCAGGCCCCAGTCCATGACCAGCACCTCGCCGTAGTCGCCGAGCATGACGTTCTCGGGCTTCAGGTCGCGATGCAGGATACCGCGGCTGTGGGCGAAGCTGACCGCGTCGGCGACGCGCTGGAGGATGCCGAGGTTCTCGCGCAGCGGCTTCTGCGGCATGCGTTCGAGCCACGGCCGACCGGTGATGCGTTTCATGGCGTAGAAGTAGACGCCCTCGTCGTTCTGCCCCAACTCGTAGATCGGCACGATGTTCGGGTGGTCCAGCGCTCCGAGCACCGCCGCCTCGGTGAGGAACTGCTCGCGCATCTCCGGGTGTTGCGCGTACGCGGGCTTGATGGTCTTGACGGCGAGTTCGCGGTCGAGCGAGGTCTGGCGCGCGGCGTGAACCATGCCCATGCCGCCCTCGCCGATCTTCTCGAGCAGTTCGAACTCCGGCGGCTGCTCGCTCGGGACGCCGGCCTCGACCATCGGCCGCGTGCGCAACACCAGCGTCGCCCGCCCGGCCCAGTTCACGTGCGAGACGCCGAGTGTCTTGCTGATGGCGTTGGTCTCGTCCTGGGCGTAGCCCCAGAGATTTTCGACCTCCGAGTCGGTCAACGATCGCCCCGGCTTCAGCAGGGCGTTGACGTCGACTTTATCGGCGACCGCGGGCCGCGGGACCTGCGGGCCGACCGTCGGCGCATGGATCATCTCCAGATCCGAGAGCGCGTCCGTTTCGTCGTCGGGCTGCATGAAGAAGAACGACGCCGGGGTTTCGTCGTGGATGTCTTCGTCTTCCCGGCTGGCCATGGCGTGCGATCTCTCCGACAGGAAGGTAGTGAATGCAGCTTACCCCCGACGGCGCGGAGTGTCAAGAACTCCCTCTTTACGCATCCGGGCGCGGCGGATACAATCCCCGATCGCTTCAGACGCTTTGACAACCGCCCGAGGAAATCCGTATGCACGCCATCGATCTCGCGCCGCAACAACTGCTCTTCGAGAAGATCGCCAGCCACGACCGCATTGAAGAACCGATCGAATTCGCCGTGCCCTTCGCGGAAGGAACGCTTGCCGCGCCGGGAATGTTCCGCCTTCTCGATCCGGAAGGGCGGGCCGTTCCGTGCCAGATCCGCGCAACCTCGACCTGGCCCGACGGCACCGTGCGCTGGCTCTACGGGCGAGCGCTCGTGGATCTTCCCGGCGACGCGGAGGCGATCTTCACCTGGGACCTGCAGGATGCGCCGGCTCCACAGAGCCGCCGGAAGGTGACCCTTGCCGAAACCGAGACGGGCATCGCCGCCGGCACCGGACCACTGCAGGCGGTGGTGACAAGGAACGGCTTCCGGCCTCTCACGGATATCCGTCTCCACGGCGAACCGCTCTGGGAGGGCGAAGGCTTCAACGGCTGTACGCTGGAAGGATCCGGCCAGGCCCACTCCACCAAAGACGCGGCCCTGACGCTGACCGTAATCGAAGAGGGCCCGCTCTGCGCGATCATCGAGGCGAGAGGCCCCCACGGCGACGCGGAATCGCCATTCGACCTGCGCGCGCGCTACGTCTTCTGGGCCGGCAAGCCATATGTCGCGGTGGATTATCAAATCGTCCTCATGCGCGGGGAAGCCGAGGACTGGCCGTTGAGGAAGTGGACGCTCTCATTCCGGGCCGATCCGGAGACCGCTTCTCCGCGCTTGCGCACGGCTTACGGACATTACGGAACCCAGATCACCGAGAACGAGACGGAGACTGCCTTCCGCTACGACGCCGAGCGCTACAAGACCGACGGCATCGAACACCTGCAGCAAGCCTACGCGGGGGACATGTGGTGCGGCTGGGAAGGCGGACGCGGCGGGATGGCGGTCTCGCTGAAAGGCGGCATGGCGCACTTTCCCAAAGGCATGAAAGTGACCCGGGAGGGGCTGGACTTCGAATTGTACCCCGAGGACGATCCCTTGCCCTTTCCCTTCGGCGCGGCCAAGACGCACGGCCTGCTGCTGCAGTTCCACGCCGCGGGCGTGGATGTGGACGAACTTGTCAAGCGGAGCCTGCAGTGGCAGATACCCGACACGCCCATCGTCGCGCCCGCGCAGCACGCGCGGAGCGGGGTCTGGCCCGAAGACGTCTTCGGCGAACCATATTGCCGCCGTTTCGAAGCGCGCATTAACGACCTGATCGATAACCGCCCCGTCGGCATGGGCATCTTCAATTACGGCGACGAAGTGGACTGGGGCTATACCAACCAGGGCCGAGGCGGCGACGACGTGGTCTGGCTCAACAACGAGTACGACCTCGTGCATGCGATGTTCCTGCAGTACGCCCGCGCCGGCGTCCGCCGCGCCCTCGAATGCGGCCGCAACTGCACGCGCCACTGGATGGACATGGACATCGTTCACGCCTCGCCGGATCCGCACCGCGTCGGCGGCCATGTCGCCCATTGCGCGGGGCACATCTACAGCTACATCACCCCGAGCCACCAGTGGGTCGAGGGACTCCTGGACGCGTATCATCTCTGCGACGACCGCGAGGCGTACGAAGCCGCCCTCGGCATCGGTGCGAACATCGTCGGCGCGATGAAGAACGCATGGTTCGCTGGCGTCGGCAACGCCCAGACGCGCGAGATGGGCTGGGCGCTGCGGGCGCTGGTGGCGCTTTATATCGAGACGAACGACGAGAAGTGGCGCGAACCGGCGGCGAAGATCGCCGACCTCTTCGTCCGCTGGCACAAGGAAATGCCGGGCTTTCTGGCACCTTACACCAACCACGCCCACGTGCGCGTCAATTTCATGAACGCGCTGACGGTGGTCTCGCTGTACCGCTACTGGCAGGCTGTCGGCGACGCGGCGGTCAAGCAATTGATCCTCGAAGAGATGGACGATATTATCGCCAACGGCGTCAACACCGGCGGGCTGTTTTACTACAAGGAACTGCCGTCGCTAAAGCGGAACATGATCAACGGCCTGTTGCTCCAGGCATTGGGCGCGGCGTATGCGATGAGCGGAGACATGAAATACCTGCGGGCGGGATTGCCGTCGCTGGAGGCGGGGCTGGTCAACCAGACCATCTGCGTGCATGCCGGCGCAGCGATCAAGACGCCACACCCAACCGGAGCCTATTGTACGGTGACGACCTATCCTCCCGGCGGCAAAGCGCTGGCCGGTTCGCTGATGCCGTCGCTGGAATTCCTCTATGCCGCGCGCGAGACGGACTTGGCCAAACAAGTGGATTACAAGTTGGAACTACGATAGCGGATTTTCGATGCGGCCGGCCGAACGTGATAAAGTAGCGCGTATTCGCCGAATCCCGACCAATCCGAGAAAGGACCTGAAGATGAAGATCGCCGTATTCACCGTCTGCATGCCCGCCGACACCCCCGAGAGCGCCGCCGCCAAGCTCGCCAAGTGGGGCTACGACGGCGTGGAGTGGCGCATCCACCCACTCCCGCCCGAAAGCGCCGCCGGCAACTTCTGGACCGGCAACCGCTGCAGCATCGACCCGGAGGCGCTCGCCGACGAGGCCCCGCAGATCAGGAAGCTCTGCCGTCGGCACAAGCTCGCCATGCCGACGCTGGCGTCGTACCTCGGTTACGAGCAACTGCCCATGATCGAGCGCGTCATGGAAGGCGCCCGGCGCCTGGGGGTGAAGCAGATGCGCGTGGGCGTGCCGAAGTACGACGGCTCGCTGCATTACGACAAGCTCGTGCGCAAGACGCTCCGCGGCTGGGAGAAGGTGGTGAAACTCGGCAAGAAGTACAAGGTGAAGCCGCTCGCGGAGATCCACATGGGCAACATCATCTGCTCCTGCTCGGCCGCGCGGCGCTTCATGGAGCATTTCAAGCCGACCGAGACCGGTATCATCCACGATGCGGGGAACATGATCTACGAGGGCTACGAGAACTGGAAGATGGGCCTGGAAGTACTCGGCAAGTACCTCGCGCACGTCCACGTCAAGAACGCGAGCTGGTCGATCTCCCACGCCGACCGCGACGGCGGCATGATCTGGCGACCGGTCTCCGACACCTTCCGCCGCGGGCGGGTGAACTGGGAGGAGGTGCTCGTTGCACTCAAACAGGTCGGTTACGACGGCTGGCTCAGCCTCGAAGACTTCGGCCCGGGGCAGCAGGACGAGAAGCTCATCGACGACATCAACTACCTGCGCACGATCCTCAAGCGTTCGGACCGCAAGATCTGAAACGGGGCTCTGGCCGGAGGAGAAGCATCCATGCCGCGTACGCCGCAACCGAAGATGACGCCCTTGCCGCACACCCGCGTCCATATCGAGGACGCGTTCTGGCAACCGCGCCTGGAGACCAACCGCGTGGCGACGCTGCCGATCCAGTACGCGCGCTGCAAGGAGACCGGCCGCCTCGACGCGTTCGAGCTCGTCGGCCGGCAGCACGAGAAGACGCCCGATCCGCACTACTTCTGGGATTCGGACGTGGCCAAATGGATCGAGGCCGCCGCCTACAGCCTGGCCACGCACCCGGACAAGACGCTCGAAACGCGGGTGGACCGGGTCGTCGAGACTATCGCCGCGGCGCAGTTGAAGAACGGCTACCTCAACGTCTACCACACCGTCGTCGAACCGACGACGCGCTGGGCCAACCTGCGCGACCGGCACGAACTCTACTGCGCGGGTCACCTGATGGAGGCGGCGGTGGCCTACTACGAAGCCACCGGCAAGCGCAAGCTCCTCGACGTGCTCTGCCGCTTCGCCGACCATATCGCCGCGACCTTCGGCCGCGGAAAAGGAAAGAAGCGCGGTTACCCCGGACACGAGGAGATCGAACTGGCGCTGGTCAAGCTCCACCGCGCCACCGGCGAGAAGCGTTATCTCGAACTGGCGCGGTACTTCGTCGACGAACGCGGCCGTCAGCCCAACTACTTCGAGCAGGAGGCCCGGAAACGCGGCGACGCGCTCCGCTTCAGCCCCTACCATCCCCTGGAATACTACCAGGCCCACAAGCCCGTCCGCGAACAGACCGAGGCCGTCGGCCACGCCGTGCGCGCGGGCTACCTCTACGCGGGGATGGCCGACGTCGCGGCGCTGACCGGCGACAAGAGCCTCCGCAGCGCGTGCAAACGGTTGTGGCGGAACCTGACGCGCAAGCGCATGCATATCACCGGCGGCATCGGCCCGACCCACCTGAACGAAGGCTTTACCGTCGACTACGACCTGCCGAACGAATCGGCCTACCTCGAAACCTGCGCGGCCATCGCGCTGGTCTTCTGGGCGCAGCGGATGCTCGCGCTCGAACCGAGCGGCGAGTACGCCGATGTCATGGAGCGGGCGCTCTACAACGGCGTGCTGAGCGGCGTGGGCCGCGAGGGCGAGACGTTCTTCTACGGCAATCCCCTGGCGACGTACCCGGGCTTCGATGGCAACGGCCGCTTCGCCGGCGAAGGCTACCACTACCGCCGCGCGCGCTGGTTCGACTGCGCCTGCTGCCCGCCGAATATCGCGCGCCTGCTCGCCTCGCTGGGGGGGTATTTCTACGGCACCGGCCGGCGCGAGATCTTCGTCCACCTCTACGCCGCCGGCACCGCCGAGGTGGAACTGGACAAGCAGACCGTCCGCCTGGAACAGAAGACGCGGTACCCGTGGAAGGAGACGGTGACGCTCAAGGTCGCGCCGGAACGACCGGCCGACTTCGCCCTGGCGCTGCGCCTGCCGGGCTGGTGCCGCGGGGCGAAGCTCGCGGTCAACGGCAAGGCGGTCCGGATCGACCCGTTCCTGCGCAAGGGATACGTCCGCATCGCGCGCGAATGGCGCAAAGGGGATACGGTGAAGCTGACGCTGCCGATGCCGGTCGAGCGCGTGCGCTGCCACCCGCGGGCGCGACAGAACGCCGGACAGGTGGCGATGATGCGCGGCCCGCTGGTCTACTGCCTCGAGGAGGCGGACAACGGCGCGGATCTGCACGCGCTGGCGCTGCCGCCGAAAAGCAAGGTGTCGGCCCGGTTCGCGAAGACTCTCCTCGGCGGCTGCACGGTTCTCACGGGAAAGGCGGTCAAGCTCCAAAGCGGAGACTGGAAGGACGCGCTCTACCGCACCGCCCCGGCGACGAGTAAACGCGTCGCGTTCAAGGCGATTCCGTACTGCTACTGGGCCAACCGCAAGCCCGGGGAGATGCGCGTCTGGTTGCGGGAAGCGTAGGCTGTTGGAGAAGGGGAAGGCGATGAAGACGCACAGGATACTCGAGGGATTGCTGATCGGCCTGGTGCTGCTGAGCGGTTTCGCCCGCGGCGCGGAGTCCGCGAAGACGACCGTCAAGATGCTCGCCAAGACCGGCACGAGCTGGGACGGCGCGGAGCTGCCGGCGTATCCGAAAGGAAAGCCGGAGGTGACGATCCTGCGCATCACCATCCCCGCCGGCGCGGCGCTGCCGGTGCACATGCACCCGGTGATCAACGCCGGGGTGATGCTCGAGGGGCAGTTGACCGTGCATACCGACAAGGGCAAGACGCTGCGCCTGAAGAAGGGCGACCCGATCGTCGAGGTGGTCAAGACCTGGCACTACGGCAAGAACGGGGGCGATACGCCGGCGGTGATCGTCGTCTTCTACGCCGGGACCAAGGATACGCCGATCACGGTCAAACAGGCCGACGCCTCGGAGGCCGAGAAGAAAGAGGTCGAATAGCACGAACTCGAGGAGGAGGCGGAGTAGGCGTCCGACGTCTTGCTCCGCGGGAGACGTCGACCACCGGCCCTCCGCGCGGAAACCGCCGCGCGGTCACACCTCCTTGCTCCGCGTCACCTCGGCGCGGTCGGGCATGTCGTCCCAGGCGGGCACCTCGACGCTGAAGACCTGGCCGTAGCCCTGCGGATCGGCGGTGTAGAGCACCCGCGAGCCGCCGGCAAAGACGTGCGGGTGGACGTGCAGTTGCTGGGTGTGAAACGACCCGCGATGCCACGCCAGGACCTTCGGCCCCTCGAAGACGCCGTCGCGGAAGCGCCAGGCCAGCAGGTACGCCTCCTTCGCATCGCCGTCGCCGATCACCAGCTCGAGCATGTGGCTGTGGAAGTGCCAGCAGTGCCCGTCGAAGGGCCCCTCGGAGAGGTCGGTATTGTCGTAGCGGATCGCGCCGTAGAAACCGCCGTTGGCGTCGAAGCCGTGGTAGCCGATGTGCTCGCCGTCGCTCATCCAGTACTCGTGACCGAGATGTTCGCCGGGGTCGGTCGGGCGGATCTTCCAGCACTCGCCGGTCTCGTGGTTCAGCCCCCAGATACGGTTGTCCACCTTATTCCACGGGCCTTCGTGACAGAAGGTCATGATGTTCGCCAGCTTCGGCGAGGCATTGAAGTGGCCCAACCAATAGTGGTCCTCGTGGACGGGCTGCGGCTCGCCGCCGGCCAGGGGGATCTTCCAGATTATCGAGTGCGGTTTGGCGGCCCACATTTCGTTGAAGCCGATATAGCCGTTCAGCAGATCCACTTGGAAGCGGTCGGAGAGGTCCTCGTGGGCCCCGATGACGATGAAACGCCCGTCGGCGGTCACGTCGCCCCCGCCGCCGACGTAGCCCTCGGGGAACTCGAAGACCGGGCGCGTCTGCAGGGTGGTCAGGTCCAGCGCATTCAGCATCCTGCGGGAGCGGTAATAGATCTCCTCGCGTTTGGGATTCTTGCAGAAGTTCCCCGCTTGCTCACCGGGGCCGAAATCGGTGAGCCGGGTCATCTCGCCGCTGTCGAGATCCACGCCGTAGAAGTTGCTGTGATTGCCCCGCTCGGAGACGATCACCAGCTTCCGCCCCTCGTCGTACCAGCCGGGGTAGGTGAAGTAGTTGTGGTGGCTGTGCGCCATGTAGTTCGTCAGCTTCCGCACCGTCGCGCCGCTGACGGGATCCTTCGTCACCTCGAGTTCGGAGGGCCACGTGCTGCCGATACAGGTCGTACTCATGCGTTTCGCCTTTCGTCCTCGGGTCACCTCGATCGCGCGGGTATTCACGATGCGGGTATCGTATCGCCCGATAAGAAAAAAACAAGGCCGAAGGATCCGTCACGCCCATCTTCGACAGCCCGATTTTGCAAGTCCATATTGGCGAATGAATAACATGGCTGCGAATCGCTGTTGGCGCTACC
>CAYWFP010000096.1:0-14297 GCA_964457365.1 uncultured Planctomycetaceae bacterium | reverse complement strand
ATGGATTTCATACAAGCCCCTTTCTGTTAAGGCACAATTCTGCGCGACGTATCAACGACTCCATGGTAGGGCGTCGCGGTATTCTGTCAAGACGATTCCCGGGGACAGGCGGATGCCTGTTATTTCACAGCGCCCCTCCCAACTCGTCCGATCCAGTCCATGCCGGAATAAGCATTACAGAGATGATGGCACAAAAGCGTACCGGATAGGCGGGTGGGCAATCCGACATATGCTAAAAGTCTGGGCACGAGACCTGACGAGGTCTTTCACACAACAAACACAATCATTCGACGCCAGGTACTCCGAATTCAAACGTACATCCTCCGAGAAAATATTATGAAACCAGGCCGCTACACGAAATCGAAACAAGTATGCTTCTGTTTCACGACTTAGAAGAATCAGGGGAGAAAATACGACTATTTTATCGTGTTATACCGACGAGTGGTTTGACAAGCGCGATTTGTATTGTAGAATGACGTTGCGACACGAGCGCCGATTTGAAACGCAGCTTGCGGGCGCTTAACAAATGCAGCTAAAGAGCGGAGCCTTCCTGTCTGGGAATCATCCGCCAGATTCGTTGCCACAAAACGTTATGGCCGCCTCCCGGATGCCCCGCCTTGCGCTACGGTACGGTTCTGTACCACAGTCGCTTGATTTCTCCCCCGTCCCGACGCAAATATGAAGACGGGTCGAGGAGGCGGGCGTGGTCCCCGCGACGGCCCGGATACAATGAGGCGAAAGGCGGGCCTGGTTCCCGCGCGCGCTCTTTGACAAGTGGACTGGCAACTTCCGCTGTCGGCGTCGCGCAGGCGCACGGCTGGAGATCGTCCTCGGCCACGCGCGGCATGGTCGGAAGCGAAGAGAGCGCGGGCGAGAGCCGATCCCGCAGGAAAAGGATGGAGATTCATGTTGACAAGCAGATGTCCGGCGCGCACCCTGAACCGTCTCGTTGCCACGCTGACACCGAGGAGAACCCCGATGCCTCCCGATCCGTACGGCCGCGTCGAGTTGAACTGGCTGCACCTGATCCCGGGCGAGATGGACGTCGAACTGCGCCAGCTCGAGGACGAGGGACGACGGGTCGGCCCCGTTCTGGGAGAATTGAAGGCCTTGATCCGCATGGCGCCGGACAAGCTCGCGCTCCCGCGGAACCAGGCCGGGGCCGCGGCGCTGCCGGATAAGGCGCAGACGCTGCGCGGGCACGACGAGGTGCGCATCGGCGAGCTGGCCGAGCGAATCTACAAGCAGTACAAGGCGCTGCGATGATCCGACTCGGCTACCCCAACCACCCGCGCGAGGACCTCGCCGCGGAGATCGACTGGATCGCCGCGAACGGCTTCGCCTTTCTCGACCTGAACCTCGAGCCGGACCTGACGCCGGAGAACGTCGACACCGCCGCGTTGCGCGCACGGCTCCAGCGGCACGGCCTGGGCGTCACCGGCCACCTCGCCTGGTACCTGCCGATCGGCTCGGCGATGAAGCCGCTGCGCGCGGCAAGCGTCGGAATAATCCGGCCGCACCTCGACGCCTGCGCGGCGGTCGGCGCGGAGCTGGTCACCGTTCACGCCGACTGGCCCAACGGCCTCTTCGACGCCGACGAGGGCGTCGCCTTCCAGCTCGAGTCGCTGCGGGCGCTGCTGGCAGAGGCGAGCGCGCGCGGCCTGCGCCTGGTCTACGAGCCGGTGCCGCACCGGCACGACACGCCGGAGAACCTCGAGCGCATCCTCGCGGCCCTGCCGGAGCTGGGCTGCCACCTCGACCTGGGACATTGCAACCTCTTCGGCAAGGACCCCGCGGCGATGCTGCGCCGTTTCGCCTCGCGCCTTCGGCACCTGCACCTGCACGACAACTTCGGCGATAAGGATCTGCACCTGCCGCCGGGCGCGGGCCGCATCGACTGGGACGCGGTTTGCCTGGCGCTGGAGGAGATCGAGTACGCCGGGACGATCACGCTGGAGATCTTCTCCCCCGACCGCGAGTATATCCTGCTGGCCAGGCGCCGCACCGAGGAACGCCTTGCCGCCCACGGACTGACCGTCGCGAAAGGAGCGTCATGAGATTTCCCTTCGTCCCCGCGATCCATGCCGTCGACCCGACCCTGCGGGCCGAGGAGACCGAGCCGGTGTTGCCGGGCGGCACGTGGTACACCGTCTCCGGCGAGATGGACCACTACTACGGCACGAGCGGGGAGACGAACCGGATCGAGTACCGCTTCGCGCCGGGGCGGCTGGCGGGAATGAGCCACCTCTGCTGCGACATCCTCACCGCCGGGCACCGCGACATGGTCTTCAACATCGTCCTGCAGGAAGGCAACGGCCCGCGGGCGCTGCTGGCGTTCTGGACGCTCTGCGAGTGCCAGGCGCGGATGGCGCTGCCGGCGGCGGCGCTGGACATGAACGCGTGGCAGATCGGCCGCCGCGGGGCGTGGATGAAGCCGATGCTGATGGGCGACCGGGTGGACCTGACGCGGGTCGACCGCATCGTCCTGCAGGTGGCGCGCAAGGCCGAGGGGCCGCGGCGCTTCTGCATGACCCCGCTGACGGCGGTGGACCGCGAGCCCGAGGCGCTGACCGATCCGCTGCTGCCGAAGGGGGCGCTGATCGACGAACTCGGCCAGAGCACGTTGCACGACTGGCCCGGCAAGACCCGCGGCGTCGAAGAACTCGCCACGCGCCTGCGCGGTCATCATGACGAGGCCGACGCGCAACAGTGGCCGGCGGACTTCACCCGCTGGGGCGGCTGGCGGGCGCGCAGACTCACCGGGGGCAGCGGCTTCTTCGCCACCCACCACGACGGCGCGCGCTGGTGGCTCGTGGACCCCGACGGCCACGCCTTCTGGTCGGCCGGGCTCGACTGCGTGCGCGCGACCGTCGGCTACCGCTGCGACGGCGTCGAGAAGGCCCTGGCGTGGCGCCCCGAGGAGACGGGCGACTATGCGGCGGCCTGCCGCATCGACAAGCTCGGCCGCACGCATGTCGACTACCTCGCAGCCAACCTGATCCGCGTCTTCGGCCCCGAGAAGTGGAAGGAGGCGTGGGAGCGCATCGCCTTCTCGCTGCTGAAAGGCTGGGGCTTCAACACCGTCGGCAACTGGTCCGACAGCGAAGCCGCCGGCCGCGCGCGCTTTCCCTACGTCCACCCGCTCAGCCCCCGATTCGAAGCGACGCCCAGGATCTTCCGCGACTTCCCGGACGTCTTCCACCCCGACTTCCGCCGCGACGCGGCGACATACGCCGAGCAGCTCCTGCCCTTCAAGGACGACCCGACGCTGGTGGGATACTTCCTGATGAACGAGCCGCAGTGGGGCTTCGCCGCGCAGTCGCCGGCCGAGGGGATGCTCTTCAACACCCCGCACTGCCGGACGCGCGAAGCGCTGGCAAGCTGGCTGCGGGAGAAGTACGGCTCCGACGAGGCGCTCGCCGCGGCGTGGGGCCTGCCGGCCGCCTGCGCGCGGATCGCCGGGGGCGACTGGTCCCAACGGCTGACCGAGACCGCCCGGGCGGACATGGAAGCGTTCTCGACGCGGATGGTGCGCGAGCTTTTCTCGACGCTGAACGAGGCGTGCAAGCGGGTCGCTCCGCACCACCTGAACCTGGGCGCACGGTACTACACCGTCCCGCCGGCCTGGGCGCTGCCGGGAATGGAGGGCTTCGACGTCTTCTCGGTCAACTGCTACCGCCCGCAGGTGCCGGACGAATTCGGCGAGGCGGTCGCGTCGCTGAGCCGGCCGCTGCTGGTCGGCGAGTGGCACTTCGGCGCGCTCGACGCGGGGCTCCCCGGCAGCGGCATCGGCCGCGTCGCCACCCAGGCCGATCGCGGCAAGGCCTACCGCGTCTACCTCGAACAGGCCGCGGCCAAGCCGTGGTGCGTCGGCGTCCACTACTTCACGCTCTACGACGAAGCGGCGCTGGGACGGTTCGACGGCGAGGACTGGAACATCGGCTTCCTGGACGTCTGCCACCGGGTGTACGAACCGCTGGCCGCGGCCGCGCGCGCCGCGCACGAGCGCCTCTACGCCGTCGCGACCGACGAGGCCGCGCCCTGCGACGACGCGCCGGAGTACCTGCCGCCACTGTTCTGCTGAAGCGCGGGATGGGCACCGTTTCGCGCAGCCGGGTTGCGCCGCGCCGTCCGACCGCGCGAATCCGCCGCACATACCTGGGCCGCAACCGGGAATAATAAACGTCTCGGTTCGCGTGCAGCCGCGCCGTGCCCCGAACGGTCCGCAACGCCGTGCAAATCAAACCGATCCGCCCAGGAACACTTTCTTATCTGGAAACAAAACACAAAATGGTCATGTAGTTTTTTGAATTTTATGCTTTACATTTTCCCTACATTGAATAGCATTACCAAAGCTATTCGAGATTTTTGTGGAAATCGCCCTCAATGCGACTTCAGCATAAATAATACGATCACCCAAGAGCGGGCATGACCATGCGTACGATCTTCCTGGTGCTCCATATCCTGGCAGTTGTGACTATCTTCCCGTTGCTTGACGAGTTCCCGCAACACTGGGAGGACGACAGCCTGCGTATTCTCGTGCGCGTGGCCATGACGGCGGTCGTCTTCATCCTCGGTTGCGAGACCGGGCGTTCGCTCTACCGGCGGCAGCTCAGCTACCGTCCGCCGACGACGCGCTACAACCGCGACACCGGCATGATCGAGCAGGAGGAGTAGGAAGGCACAACGATGACGCCGCCCGGTTCAAACACCGGGGTTAGGTTCCGTCTCTCCGCCTCAGCGCGACCCACACCACCGCGAACAGCAGCAGCGTCGGCCAGAGCACCACGCCGTAGGCGTTCATGAGATAATACAGCTCGCGCTCGCCGACGGTCTCGCGGCTGGCGAGGTTCAGCGGCATCCCGGCGATCACGAGACCGCCCAGCGCGAGCCGGCGCAGCGTCGCCTCGCTCCAGGCCACCGCCGCCAGCGTCACGCCCGGAACCAGCAGCGTGACGAAGTGCGCCTTCCTGGCCTCGGGGCTGATCAGCAGCATCAGCAGGAAGACGAGGCTCACCTCCAGCGCGCCGCGCAGCGGCCGGTCGGCGAGAGCCCCGCGCATCGCCCACAGCGCCAGCGCCGCGAAGGCGACGACCGCGGCGAAGACGATCTTGCCGACCAGCCCGCGCGAGAGCTCGACGACGTTGATGTGGATCGGCGCGTCGGTGTACGTGCCGTCGATCTTGCGCGCGCGCAGGGGCGCGGCGTTGGCCGGACGCAGCAGCCGGTTCAGCAGGCTCGGCACGCTCTGCCCGGCGGCTTCCTCGTCGGGGACGTCCGTGACCATGCCGCGGCGACGCTCGATATAGCCGCGGAGCTGCGCGATATTCCGCTCCGGGCCGCCGCCCCAGTGCAGGCTCGGTACGAAGAGCAGCCCCGCCAGCACCGTGACCAGGAAGTACGCGCTCGCCCAACCCATCCGCCGCCGCGCGAACCAAAGAAGAAACGTCGCGGGCATGAACTTGACCAGCGCCCCCAGCGCCACCAGCGCGCCGCCGAGGCGCCGGCGCTGTCGCAACACCAGCCAACAGCCCAGGACGGCGAGGAACATCGCCACCATGTTCACCTGGCCGTTCCTGACGTTGGCGACGAAGAACCGCGCCGAGAGGAAGAGACCGCCGGCGTACAGCCAGAGCGTCGCGCGCGGATCGGTCGACCGTGTCATCGAGACGCTCAGCCGAAGCGAGCCGAGATAACAACCGCAGAGGATAACGTACCAGAGCGCCGCGCCCAGGGTCTGCCCGACCGGCGTGGGCATGCGCGCGGGGAAGAGCTCTCCCTGCGCGATCGCTTCGCAGAGAACCGCCAGCGGGCTCAGAAGCTGCGCCAGAAAGGGGAAGTACTTGAATTCCAGATCGCCCCGGTCGGCAGGATGGTCGTAGATATCCCCTCCCTGCGCGGCGACGCAGCCGGCGCGGTAGTAGCGCTCGAAGTCCGCCTCGCGGGATTCCAGGACGGCTTTGGGGCCGTAGGCGGCCAGGCCCAACAGAACCAGGACGAATAGGATCCGCTGCAGATTGCGGCAGCAACGCGGGCACGTATGGGACGTTTCGTCGGTCATGGTCAGCGGACCCGCTCGCTCTTGCGCCCCTCGCGCTCCGGCGGGGCGGCGGCGGGCCGCCCGGCGAGCAGACGCCCGTAGGCGGCGAGGAGCTTGCGCGCGACCTTCTCGGCGCTGTAGCGCTGCTCGATCTCCTCGCGCGCGTGCAGCGCCATCTCCTGGCGCTTGCGCGAATCCTGCAGCAGGCCCAGGATCGCCGCGGCCATCGCCTCGACGTCGCCGCGCTTTACCAGCAGGCCGGTCTGGCCGTCCTTGACGATGCTGAAGATCCCGCCGACGCCGCTGGCCACCACCGGCACGCCCGCGGCCATGGCCTGCAAGACCGAGAGGCCGAAGCCCTCCTGGTGGGTCGGCTCGACGAAGATGTCGATGTTGGCGATGTGGCCGACGTCGCTGATGGTGCTGGGAGAGAAGGTGACGCGCTTGTGGATGCCCAGCTCCTCGCAGAGGCGCCGGAGGCCGGGCTTGTCGGGGCCGTGGCCCATGATGAGGAACTCCGCGTCGACGCCCTGCGCCACGAGCCGGGCCGCGGCCTGGAGAAAGGTGCGCTGCCCCTTCTGCTCGATCAGCGTGCCGTAGGTACCGATGATCGCGCGCCGCCCCGGCTCGAACGGATGGCGGTACGCGGGATCGGGGAAGTGCGCCAGATCGAGCCCGTTGGGGATGACGGCGATGCGGTCGCGCTTGATGCCGGCCTTGTTGATCAGCCGCTCCTGGATCGCCTCGGAGAGGGCGATTACGCCGATCTCCTCGTGCTTGGCCAGGTAGCGCGCCTCCTTGCGGTCGAGCCGATTGACGGTGACGAAGCACGGCACGCCCAGGTCGCGCGCCATGCGCCAGCTCCGCGCCACGACCGGTGTCGACTGGGCGTGGACAATCTCGGGCTTGAAGCTCTCGGCCGCCTGCAGCGCGCCGTGGCCGAGGAAAGGAACGCCGAGAAAGCGGAAGACGTGGACGACCGCGCCGGTGGCGGCCATGGTGCCTTCGCGCTCGCCCCCCGCGCGCGCCAGCACGGTCACGCTGACCCCCTCGCGCTGCAACCCGGTGGCCAGGTTCTGCGCCGAGAAGGCCACACCGCTGATGTCCAGCGCGTCCAGCGTCAAGAGCACGCGCGTGGGACGCGGCAGCGGCGTGCGGTCGGTGATCGACTTGGCGCTCATGCCTCCTCCCTCTCGCGCTCCCGGCGTCGCGCCAGCGATGCGGGCGTGGTGCGCCAGCGACGGTGCATCCAGACCCACTGCTCGGGGTAGCGGACGATCAACTCCTCCATGCCGCGGCACCAGCGCTGCGTCAGGTCGGCCAGGTCGGCCTGCTTGTCGCGCGTGCGCGCCGGCTCGTACGGCCCCAGCCGCATCAGGCGGAAACGCGGCCCTTCGCGCAGCAGCGCGCAGACGTAGACCGGCACGTTCGCCGTCCGCGCCAGCGCCGCCGGAGCAACGGGAGTATAGGCGGGACGGCCGAAGAAGTCGACGAAGACGCCGTCGATGGCCGGAATGTCCTGGTCGGCGAGGATGGCCACCGGCTCGCCGGACTTGATCAGCTTCAGCAACACCCGCGGCGAGGTGTCGGAGTAGATGACGTCGACGCCGAAGCGCGCGCGGATGTCGCAGATGAAACGGTCGTACGCCGGGTCGCGCAGGCGCTTGGCGATGGTGTGGACCGGAAAGCCGCGGGCTGCGCTGGCGGCACCGAAGTACTCCCAGTTGCCGAGGTGGCCGATGACGAAGACGGCGTTCTCGCCGGTAGCCAGCTCGCGCTCGGCCTGATCGTAGAGTTCGGGGTTCAGAATCAGCGAGAGCAGCTCCTCCGGGCGCATGCTCCGCAGGCGCAGCACCTCCATGGCGCACATGCCCAGATGTTCGAAACAGGCGCGGGCGAGGCGGCGGCGCTCGGCGGCGGTCTTCCGCGGGAAGGCCGCGTCCAGGTGCGCGCGCGCGCGTTTGCGCTCGGTCTTCGCCAGCGCGTAGGCCACGCCGCCCCAGCAGGCGCCGTAGCGCAGCAGCGCCGGGCGCGGCAGCATGCGCGCGAGCGCGCCGAGAAAGCGAACGCCCGCCAGGCCAGCCGGGTAGCGCACCGGCCGCAGGAGCTTGAAGAAGGAGTTGGCGCCCATCGGCGGCATCCTCGCATAAACCGGAACCGGGGACAATGATATGCCTCGGCCCGCGGGGGCCAAGGGAAATCTCGCGCGCGCGGGTTCAGATCCAGCGTTTCTTCTTGAAATAGAGCAACATGCCCCCGGCGACCAGGGCCATCGCCCCCAGCGCGGCCGGGTAGCCCCAGACGCACTGGAGCTCGGGCATGTGCTTGAAGTTCATGCCGTAGACGCCGGTGATGAAGGCCAGCGGGATGAAAGTGGTGGAGATGGTCGTCAGCACCTTCATGATCTCGTTCATGCGGTTGCTGATGGTCGCCAGGTACGTGTCGCGCAACCCCGCGACCATCTCCCGCAGCGAGTCCACCCCGTCGGCGACCTGGATGGTGTGATCGTACAGGTCGGCCAGGAACGGATTCAGGTCATTCGACAAGAGCGGCGACTCCGAGCGCTGCAGGATGCTGATCGTCTCCCGCAGCGGCCAGACGGGTCTGCGGAGCAGGATCGTCTCGTTCCGCAACTGCCGCAGCATGCGGCCGGCCTGGGGCTGCACCTTCTCTAGCACCTCGTCCTCGAGCTCCTCGATATCGGCGCCGAGTTCCTCGAGGATGACGAAGTATTCGTCGACCACCGCGTCCATGAGCGAGTAGGCGAGGTAGTCGGCGCCCTGGCGCCGGATGCGCCCCTTGTCCAGTCGCAGCCGTTCGCGCACCGCGTCGAAGACGTCGCCCCGATGCTCCTGGAAGGAGAGGACGACGCCGCGGCCGAGGACGATGCTGACCTGCTCGGCATCGATCTGGCGCGCCTCGGTGTCGTAGCGGATCATCTTGATCACCAGGTACAGGTAGTCGCCGTAGTCCTCGCACTTGGGGCGCTGGCCGGTGTGGGCGATATCCTCGAGCACCAGCGGGTGCAGCGAGAAGAGGTTGCCGAACGCCATCAGCGCGTTCGCGTCGTGCACGCCGTCGACGTTGATCCAGGTCACCGTCGGCCGGTCGCGGTAGTCGGCGACGGCGCCGGCGTCGGGCAGGACGTACTTGTCGCATCGCTCCGCGTCGTAGTCGAAGACGGTGATGACGACGCGCTCGCTGCCGCGCCCGCCCGTATCCAGCACCGTCCCCGGCGGCAACCCCCGCGAGTCGACGCGGTGGCGGAAGACCCGGTCGCGAAATCGTTTCATCCACTCCCCCTTCAGCGCCGGCGACGCTCGGACTTGTCCGACTGTTTGACGGCATGCCACTCGCTGCGCGAAGCGTGCTTGTACAGCTTCTCGCGCTTGGCCGCGGGGACGTTGTGCAGCTTGACGCAGAGCGCGCGCTGGATGGCGCCGTCGATGGTGCCCATGACCTCGCCCATGAGCGTCTTCTTCTTGCCGTTGGGCCAGATGAATAGCACCTCGAGACAGGCACCATCCTCCAGGTGAGCCGCGTCGGGGATGACCACGCCGCCCTCGCCGATGTGGACGGTGTCGCCCTCCTCGAAGACCTCGGCCGGGTCGAGGCCGATGGTCCGGTAGCGCAGGTTCACCCCCGCCGGCAGCAGGCGATAATTCGCCAGCAGGTGGCGTTCGATCTCGTCCTGCGACTCCTGCCGCAGGGCGTTGAACGACGCCTCGTCGTCGAGGCGGAACTCCATCACCACCGAGCCCAGGCGGATACCGTCGCCGTGGTGCAGATCGGCGCGGGCCTCGAGCTTGACGTCGTTGACGTAGGTGCCGGCGCGCGAGTAGAGGTCGACGATCTGGTAGCCATCGCCGGAGCGAAGAATCGCCGCGTGGACGCGCGAGACGTCCTTGTGCGCGAGCACCCGGTCGACGAAGTCGTGCTCGCGGCCGAAGACGACGCGCGGATTCTCGAGGTGAACCTCCGCGGCGCCGTTGTGCTCGTCGAAGATGCGCAGGTACGCCATCAGCGCGCCTCCCAGACCGAGACCCACTTGCCGTGCGGGGCGTTGCGGACGTGGCGCCGATACAGCTCGTCCGGCACCTGATGCAGCTTGACGCAGGGCATGCGCCGCTCCTCCACCTCGACGATCCCGACAACCTCGCCCATCAGCGTCTTGCCGCGTCCGTCGGGCCACTTGAACGAGACCTCGATCGACTGGTTCTCGTGCAGATCGCGCCCGTTGGGGACGAGGATGCCGCCCTGGCCGATGCTGATGGTGTCGCCGGCGGCGAAGATGCTCAGCGGTTTGACCTCGACGGTACGGTAGGTGACGTCGATACCGACCGGCAGCAGGCGAAAGTTCTGTCGCAGGTAGCGCTCGACGTCGTCGCGGACCTCGTGCCTGGTCAGCTCGAAGCAGGTGTCGTCGTCGGTGCGGTACTCCAGCGTCACCCCGCCCATCTGGATGGTGTCTCCCTGCGCGAGATTCACATGCGTGATGCGCGCCTGGTTGACCACGGTGCCGGCGCTGGAGTGGCAGTCGACGAGCGAGCAGCCGTCGTGGTCGCGCAGGAAGATCGCGTGCATGCGCGAGACGCCCGGATCCGGGAGGACGTGCTCGACGTATTCGCGCTCGCGGCCGACGATGAGGCGCGGCTTGTGCAGCACCACCTCGCTGGTGCCGAGCTCCGGATGGAAGATGCGCAGATACGGCACGGTCCGCTCCCGCCGGTCCAGGTTCACACGCCGCGGGATATTGTAGCAGAGCGGAGAGCGAGCGCAATGCCCCGCGCCCGGCGGCGTGGAGAACGCCTCACGGACCGGGTCTTCTCCAGGCCCTGAGCCGGTTGGCGAGCGAGCGGGTGAAATTCGCCCGATACGTGGCGAAACGAAGGGCAGTCACTGCCCGCGGTTTGAATCCTGCCGAGGAAGACACCTCCGAGAACTCGAGGCTCCGGTAACCATAAACGACATCCGCGACCGTCAACGGCTCCACCCGGGCCACACGAGATCGTCGCTCGCGTGGTGTATGCCGGAAGGCCAGAACACGCGCGCGCCCCAAAGACTTGATCCGAAAATTCTCTTCTACTCGTTCGAAGAACCCGTTCGACAGCTCGCCCGCTTCGATATAGTCCTGCCGAAAACGCCACGCCTTCCATGTCGGCGTCACGAAATGATCCAGAAGCAAGAGCGCCACCAGCACGCACAGCAGCGCGCGCGGCCAGAAACGCCGGCACAGAAGCGGAGAACGGTTCATGCCCTGCCCTCGAAAGCGAATTACCGCTGCCGCGGCGGGATGTCGATACGATCGCTCAGCGCCCGCAGCACGCGCTCGCCCGCGCGGCCGTCCCACTTCTCCGGGCGCGAACCCGAGGCCGTCCGCGCCAGCGCCTGTCCGAGCAAGGCCGGCAGGCGCGCCGGGTCGGAGCCGACGAGGGTGTTGGTGCCCTCGCTGACGGTGATGGGACGTTCGGTGTTGTCGCGCAGGGTCAGGCACGGCACGCCCAGCGCGGTAGTCTCCTCCTGGATGCCGCCGGAGTCGGTCATCACCACCTTCGCGTCCTTGAGCAGGGCGACCATGTCCAGGTAGCCCGCCTGCTTGCCGAGCTTCATGTTCTCCGACTTGGGGAGGTAGTGGATCTCCACGAGGTGCTTCTTGGTCCGCGGGTGGACCGGGAAGACGATCGGCATCTGCGCGGCGATTTTCTCCAGCGCGTTCATCCAGCCGGCAAGCTTCTCCCGGTCGTCGACATTGCCCGGCCGGTGCATGGTCAGCACCGCGTACTCGCCCTTGCGCACACCGTACTCCTCCAGCACGCCGCGGACCTCCGCGAGCGGCCGCGCCCGCAGCAGCGTGTCGATCATGACGTTGCCGACGAAGTGGATGCGGAAGGCTTCCTGCCCCTCCGCGCGCAGGTTGTCCATGCCGGCCGGGTCGCTGACCAGCAGCAGGTCGGCCAGCCGGTCGGTGACGACGCGGTTGATCTCCTCGGGCATGGACCAGTCGAAGCTGCGCAGGCCCGCCTCGACGTGCGCCAGCCGCAGACAGAGCTTCTTGGCCACCATGGCCGCGGCCACCGTGGCGTTGACGTCGCCGACGACGACGACCCAGTCGGGCCGCTCCTCCACGATCACCGGCTCGAGCGCCATCATGGTCTTGCCGACCTGCTCGGCGTGCGTACCCGAGCCGATGCCGAGGTGGTGGTCGGGCTTCGGCAGCGACAGTTCCTGGAAGAATTGCTCGCTCATGGAGAAGTCGTAGTGCTGGCCGGTGTGGACGATGACATGGCGCACCGCCGGCGCGGCGGCGAACGCCTCGTGCAGCGCGGCGAGCTTGATGAAGTTGGGGCGCGCGCCGACGATGGTCAACAGCTTCATGCGATCTCCCGGGCAGAGCCGTTCCCATCATAGGGGCCATCGCCCCGCGGCTCAAGAGCGGGCGGAAAAAATGCCGACGGGATCTTGACGAATCGGCGATGGCGGTTATAGTTAGGAGATTCGCGTCCCGCCCGCGTTCCGCGTGGCGGGGCGAACATTTGGGCGTTTAGCTCAGTTGGCTAGAGCACTAGCTCGACAAGCTAGGGGTCGAAGGTTCAAGTCCTTCAACGCCCACCAGCGAGAACGAACGGCCGCACGCGACGAGCGGTCGATACGGCCCCGGTGGGAGCACCCTCCCTTCCGGCGCCATGGCGGCCCTCGGCCGATGGATCCGTAAAGGGTGCAGACACGATGGTGTTCGCGGACCGCGCCGGTCCGCCGCCCGCCCGCGTTGTTTGCCCCCTTGTACCCGAAGAGCCTGCCGCCCGGCGCGTGTCGCCGGCGGCGGCACAGCGGCGGAATGCGCGATGCCGGTGATTACGCTACCCGACGAGAGTACGCTCGAATTCGAGCAGCCGGTGACGCTGCGCGAGATCGCCGCGCGCATCGGCAAGAAACTGGCCAAGGCCGCGCTCGCGGGCCTCGTCGACGGCGAGCTGAAGGATCTCCCGACCGTGGTCGACAGCGACGCGCGCGTGGCCATCGTCACCCCGGCGATGCCCGAGGGGCTCGGGTTGATGCGCCACTCGGCCGCGCACGTCATGGCCGAGGCGATCGTCGAGCTGTTCCCCGGCACCAAGCTGGCCTACGGCCCGACCGTCGCCGAAGGCTTCTACTACGACGTCGACAGCCCCGAGCCGATCAGTGCCGACGACCTGCCGCGCATCGAGGAGAGGATGCGGCAGATCGTCAAGCGCGACACGCCCTTCGCCCGCCACGAACTGCCGCTCTCGCAGGCGATCGAGAAGTACATGTACGACGAGTACAAGAAGGACAACATCGACCGCGCCGGGAGCGAGACCATCAGCTTCTACACCCAGGGCGGCTTCGAGGACATGTGCCGCGGGCCGCACGTGCCCTCCACCGGGCGCATCGGCCACTTCAAGGTGATGAACCTCGCCGGGGCGTACTGGCACGGCGACGCGAACAAGCAGCAGCTCACCCGCGTTTACGGCACCGCCTTCGCCACGAAGCAGGAGCTCGACGAGCATCTCGCGCGGATCGAAGCGGCGAAGCAGCGCGATCACCGCCGGATCGGCAGGGAGATGGAGCTCTTCGAATTCCACCCCGAGGCGCAGGGCATGGCCTTCTGGCGCCCGGGCGGCGTCACCGTCTACCGCGAACTCGAGAACTTCCTGCGCCACCTCGGCGAGGAGCACGGCTACGAGGAGTACCGCACCCCGCAGATCCTGAACAAGGAGCTCTGGATCACCTCCGGCCACTGGCTCAACTACGCCGACAAAATGTACATCACCGAGAAGGACGGCAAAGAGTTCGGCGTCAAGCCGATGAACTGCCCCGGCGCGATGATCCTCTTCAAGGCCGGGCTGTACAGCCACAACGACCTGCCGATGCGCTGGGCGGAATTCGGCCACGTCCACCGCTACGAAGGAAGCGGCGAGATCCACGGACTGACCCGCGTGCGCGGCTTCACCCAGGACGACGCGCACATCTTCTGTACCCCGGAGCAACTGCAGGGGCAGATCCGCCACTGCATCGAGCTGATGTTCCAGGTCTACATGACGCTCGGCATGGAGTTCGACCATATCGAGCTCTCCACCCGGCCGGAGAAACGCATCGGCTCCGACGAAGCCTGGGACATGGCCGAAGCGGCGCTCAAGAGCGCGCTGGAGGATCTGAAGATCGAGTTCGTGATGAATCCCGGCGACGGCGCGTTCTACGGCCCGAAGATCGACTTCCACCTCGCCGACGCCATCGGCCG
>CAYWFP010000095.1:0-14847 GCA_964457365.1 uncultured Planctomycetaceae bacterium | reverse complement strand
GCCCGGATGAGCCCCGAGCAGGCGCGTCAGGAGGTGATCGCCCGCACCGAGGAGGAGATGGCCCACGAGATCGAACAACTGATCGAACGGGCGCATCAGCGTGCCAAGGAAACCGCCGAGGAGAAATCCCAGGAGATTCTCTCCGACGCCATCGGCCGGCTCGCGGTGGATTACACCACCGAACACGTCGTCTCTACGGTGGAACTGCCCAACGACGACATGAAGGGCCGCATCATCGGCCGCGAGGGCCGCAACATCCGCGCCTTCGAGAGCGTCACCGGCGTCGATGTCATCGTCGACGACACTCCGGGCGTGGTGGTGCTCTCTGGCTTCGAGCCGGTGCGCCGCGAGATTGCCGTTCGCGCCATGTCCAAGCTCGTCAGCGACGGCCGCATCCATCCCAGCCGCATCGAGGAGGTGGTGCTCAAGACGCGTGAGGAGATGGAAAAAAACATCGAGGAGACGGGCAAACAGGTGGCGCTGGAACTGGACGTGCGCAATCTCAAACCGCGCGAGGTCATGCTGCTCGGGCGCCTCAAGTACCGCACGAGCTACGGACAGAACGTGCTGGACCACAGCCGCGAGGTGGCGTTCCTCTCGGGTATGATCGCCCAACAGATGGGGCTCGACGAGGGCTTGGCCCGTCGCTGCGGCCTGTTGCACGACATCGGCAAGGCGGTCGATCACGAGCAGGAAGGCACGCATCCCCAACTCGGCTCCGACGTGGCCAAGCGTTGCGGCGAATCCGAGGACGTCGTCGAATCGATCCTGCACCACCACAGCGCCAACGACGCCACCAGCATTTACGTCTCGATCGTGCAGGCCGCCGACGCCATCAGCGCCTCGCGCCCCGGCGCCCGTCGCGAAACCCTGGAGAACTACGTCAAACGACTCGAACGCCTCGAGAGTATCGCCAACAACTACCCCTCGGTGGAGCGCTCGTTCGCCATCCAGGCCGGGCGCGAACTGCGTGTAATCGCCAAAGCCGAGAAGATCGACGACGTCGAGGCCAAACGCGTCTGCCGGCAGATCGCCGAACAGATCGAGGACGAGTTGACCTACCCGGGCGAGGTGAAGGTGACGCTGGTGCGCGAGTTCCGCATCACCGAATACGCGCGCTGAGGCTCTCCGTCGTCCGCGGCAACTTCCGTCTTGACCGGGCGGTTATGCCGTGAGAGACTTCCTCCCGGGTAAGGGAGAACCGGGAGGAAGCGAGATGAACGCCGATCCGGGCGAGACCGAAAGCGAACGTCGACGGCGGCAACGGCGGCACCTGATCTTCTACCTGCGCGTATATGACCGCGAAAACGGCGGGGTGCTCGGATTTCTCGGCGACATCTCTCTCGACGGCGCCATGCTCGTCAGTGAAGAGCCTATCCCGGTCGGCCGCGCGTACCAGCTCGAAATCGTCTGGCAGGACGAGAACGGTCGGAAGCGCCGCATCGCATTCCGCGCCGTCAGCCGCTGGTGCAACAACGACGTCAACCCGAATTTCTACGACACGGGATTTCAGTTCAGCGACACCGCGCCGGAGGCGTTGACCTCCATCCGCGATGTCATCGAGGAACTGGGCTTCGCCGACTGACGCATCATCCGCTCTGTTCCTCGAGCTTGCGTTGAAAGTAGTCCCGGATGGTGACCTTCCATTCGCGACTGTCCTGCTGCTGGCAGGCAGCGGCCACCTCGGAGAGATCCCCCAGGCGCTCGCCGTCCTGCATCACCTGGCCGGCATCGACCTCGGCCTGCAATCCGCGTTCGCGGCAGTATTCCATCACCATCAACATGAACTCGCTGTATTGGCTCGGGGTAAAGAATCCGGCCCAGTCGGGCACCGCGCCGATCATCTCCTCGTCTTCGTCATCCTCGTCTTTGGGGGGGGCGGACTTCTTCTTCTCGACCGGTTTCTGCAGTAACATGCCGTAGATGATCGCCAGCACGAACAGCGCGGCAATCGGCAGAATCACCACTTTGAACAGGATCCAGATCATCGTCGCCTCCTTCCGTAGACCGCCCGCGATCGGCTATGCCACCGCGCGCGCGAACGTCGCTATATCCCAACTCTGGTGCTTGCGCCATGCCGCTTGGGTTTGGGGGAAGTCCAGTCGCTGGTGCGCCCCGCGACTCTCGGTTCGCTCGCGCGCGGCCCAGGCGATCACCTTGGCCACCGTCAACATGTTCTGGATCTCGAATCCGCGCTGGGCCTGGAACTGTTCGGGCAGGACATACTTCTCCCAGAATCGAATCGTCTCCCACGCGTCCTGCAGCCCGTCGGCGTGACGGAAGATGCCCAGGTCGCGCCACGTCAAAGAACGCAGCGACTGCACCACGTCCTCGAGCTGGAGCGCACCGACACGGCTGACCACGCGGCGTGCGAGCGACGAGACGGGAAAGTGGGGCGCGCCGGGCATGTCGTCGCTGATTTGCAGCGCCGCCTTTCCGGCCCGCCAGCCGAAAACCAGTCCCTCGAGCAACGAGTTCGACGCCAGCCGGTTGGCGCCATGGACGCCGGTGGACGCAACCTCCCCCGCGGCCAGGAGCCGCCGGACGCGGGTACGTCCGTGCAGATCCACCTCCACTCCGCCCATCATGTAATGAACCGCCGGCCGGACGGGGATCGAATGCTCGGCAAGGTCGAGCCCGAAATCGATGCAGATGCGCTGGATCGTGGGGAAGCGCTCCTCGATACGCGCCCGCCCCAAATGACGCAAGTCGAGATTGACATGGGTGGCTTCGGTCGCGCGCATCTCCTTGATGATCGACTGGCTGACGATATCCCGCGGAGCCAACTCGCCGCGCTTGTCGTAGCGCGCCATGAAACGCTCGTTCTTGGCATTCAGAAGCTGTCCGCCTTCACCGCGGACCGATTCGCTGATCAGAAAGCGCGGCGCGCCGGCCAGGTAGAGCGTTGTCGGGTGGAACTGGACGAATTCCATGTCGCGCAAGCGCGCGCCGGCCCGCCAGGCCAGCGCATAACCGTCGCCGGTGGCGACCTCGGGATTGGTGGTCTCGCGGAAGATCTGCCCCAGCCCGCCGGAGGCCAGCACGGTAACTTCGGCCCGGACCCTCAACAACCGCCCGTAGACCGTATCCAGCATAACCGCGCCGTAGCATTCGCCGTCGTGATGCAGCAGGTCGATAACGAAATGCTTCTCGAAGACATGAATATTGTCGTGCGCGCGGACGCGTGTCAGAAGCGTGTTAACCATCGCCGCGCCAGTGGCGTCGTTGGCGTGCAGGATACGCCGCCGGCTGTGCGCACCCTCCATGGTCAGCGACAGATCCTCGCCTTCGCGTTTGAACGGCACGCCCATCGCCACCAGTTCACGGCATCGATCCACGCCCTCCTCGACCATCGTCCGCACCGCCGCCTCGTCGCCGAGTTCCGCGCCACTGGCGAGGGTGTCCTGCAGATGCAACTCCGGCGAATCATCGGGGCCGATCGACGCGGCGACACCGCCCTGCGCATACTGCGAAGCCGATTCCTCGAGCACATCCTTGGTCGCCAGCAAGACCTGCGCTTCCTCCCCGGCGGCGAGCGCGGCCGCCAGGCCGGCCAGGCCGCTGCCGATCACCAGCACCTGCGTATTGAGTTGCGGGACGGCGTGCAGATCCAGCGAGAGTAAATAGCGCTCTTCCATGAAAAGACGGCCTCCGACGCTCGGGGGTCAATCTACCGGGCGGCATGCATGCCGTCCACAACAAATCCGCTTCTAATCATGTCCGGGGAGAGCGGACTCGCGCAGCACCGCGGTCGCCGCAGCAGGCAAGCACCGCACGCTCGAGCGCCAGCCGCGGATCGCCGCCGGTGTCGTGGGTGGCGTGCAGCAACCGGCAGAGGGCGTTCAACGCACCTCGCAACGAGGCCAGATCGTGCACTCGCGCGGCCTGTAGAAGCTGTCGGGCCCGCCAGGGCGAGACGCCCAGGCGTTGCGCCGCCTCGCGTTCGTCCAGCCGTTCGGCCAGAACCGCCCGTGCACGCAGGATATTCTCCATCGTGGTCGCGAGAATGTGCAGCGCCATGTGCGAGGAACTGTCGGCATCGCGTCGCTTTCCGGCGGTGTCGCGCGTCCCCTGCCCGTTGATTAGGGCGGCAAAGGTCAACGCTTCCGCCCTGTCGCGGCGTTCGACGGCGTTGGTGAGGCCGAAAATGCTGAACTCCACCGAACCGGCCAGAAACGCCTCGACGTCGTCGCGCTCGATCGCGGGCCGTTCGCCGACGTAGGTGATCAGTTTCTGCAGTTCCGCGTCCAGCACGCCCAGGCGGTTGCCGTGCGCCAGGTGCAGCGCGTCGGCGACGCCCTGCCCGACCGTCTTGCCGTGAGCATCGGCGGCGTGGCGCAACCAGCGTTCGATTTCCTGCGAGCGTTTCAACTCCGGGCATGGCACCGACGCACCGGCGGCGAGAGCCTTGCCAAGGCGGTACTGCCGGTTGGTCTTCTCCAATTCGATCAGCAGCCAGGTTCCCGCCGGCGGCGCGGCGATCCACGCCTCCAGACGTTGCTGCGGCGTCTGCCGGCTGCGCGTACCTGAGCCCGTCTCGCCTTCCGCGCGTCCGAAGAGAAGGGCATCGGCGCGGCGCAGGACTACTACCTTCTCGCTGGCGAAGAGGCTGGCGCCATTGAGCTCGTCCAGCACCGCCGACAGGTTCGCGCCCTCCCCCGCTCCGCCGCCGTGGAAGAACGCCTCGTCCAACGCCGGACGCTCATGACGAAGCGCACCGAGCAGCGTCTCGACGGCCCGGGCACGCAGATGTTCCTCGGGGCCCTCCACCGCGATCACCTGCGGCAACGCTTTGGCCGTCCGCGCCAGCGCCTCGCGATAATCGTCGTAACTCGCGTCGAATCGTGCCTTGCCGCGTTTCTTGGCCATCAGCATTCGCCTTCGAGACGGCTGCGCGTCCAGGAGAGCTCCCGTGCGATATTGGCGTGAATGTCAACCGACTCGTCCTTGCGAGCCAGCACCGGCCAGGTATAAGTCTCGTTGACCACTTGGATCGCATCCGGTCGCTGGCGAATCGCCTCCAGCAGCGCTTCGGTCTCCGCCGCGGTCGTGCCAAGGGCCGCGTCGCGAGAATGAAACAGCGGCATGTGAAAATGCGAACGGACCTCGGTGAAATCCAGCATCTGTTCACGCGTCAGCGAGAGGAAATCCGGCAGGTCGACTCCACGGAAGGCGATTTGCCCCCGAGAGTCCCGAGCGAAAGTCTGATGCAAATACTGCGGTTCGTTCAGCTTCTCCAGCTGCGCGAGCCCCTCGGGATTACGTCCGGGGTCTTCCAAACGGGCGGCGGCACTGATATGCACTTTCGCTACCGACAGATCCGCACGGTCCAGTTCGGCCAGCGCGGCAGCCGGATCGTCGCAGGCGACGGCGAGATGGCAAGCGTCCAGCGTAACACCGAAATGCCGCCGGACCGCCTCGTGCGCCTGACTCCACTTGAGCCCCCATTCCGCTTTCATCTCCGCTACGGTGTCGCGCAAGACGTAGTCTTGATAAAAGCGGATGATCTCGTCGACGGTCTCGAACGTGCAGCAGGGCTCCGGCTCGAACGCCAGACGGATGGTCCGGCCGGTGTACTCGCGCAACTCGTGAAACGCCAGCATCACGTGCGCGAGGTTTCGCGCGATACGCGCGTGGAGATCCGGCGAATCGCCCCACGGCTTGAAGGAACCCGGGCTGGTGCTGATCGAGCCTTCGCAACCCTCGTTCAACAAGCCGGCGAGCACCTTGCCGGCGGTGAGTGTACAATGCACGCGCCGCAGTCGGGACCAGTCCGGGCGATAGACCTCGTCTTTGACCGAGGGGGCGTGAAAATCGGAGAGTGGGAACGCGTTGAGGCTGAAGACGAAAAGATCGTGCTCGGCAAGCGTCGCGTGCAGGCGTTCGATCGCGCCCGGCGTGAGCAGGTACTGCAACGTCGCGGCGTTGGTGTGCAGTTCAACGCCGAACGGCCCCGACCACTGCAGATGACCGCGCACCGCCGCGACATCGCCTGTCAGAACGCGAAAAAGATCTTCCGGCGCGCCCAGGGCATGGACGTTGGTCGAGTAGCTCAGCAGCGCGTTGCCGTCGATCTTGGCCAGCACGTTCACGCCTCGACGGTTCGGGCGGCGGGCTTGCCCAGAAGCCCCGCGAGGACATCGGCGATGCGCGCACGCATCTGTGCGCGCGACACGATCATGTCGACCTGCCCGTGGGCGAGCAGAAACTCCGAGAGCTGGAAGCCTTCGGGCAGTTCGGCGTTGATCGTGGCCTTGATCACGCGCGGCCCGGTGAAACCGATCAAGGCCTTGGGCTCGGCGATGATGATGTCTCCGAGGCCGGCCCAGCTCGCCCACACCCCGGCCATGGTGCAGTCGGTGCAGATGCTCAGAAACGGCAGCCCGGCCTCCCGGAGTCGCGCCAGCGCCGCGGAGGTCTTGGCCATCTGCATCAGCGAGTAGAGCCCCTCGTACATGCGCGCACCGCCGCCGGAACCGGAGACCACGATCAGCGGCAGGCGCTCGGCGATGGCGTATTCGGCAAGACGGGTGAACTTCTCGCCCACCACCGATCCCATCGAGCCCATGATGAAATCGCTGTCGGTGACGCCGAAGGCGACCGGTCGCCGCTCGATCTCGCCGCGGCCGCTGACCATGGCCGAGAGCATGCGCGTGCTCGCGTACGCCTCGTTCAGTTTCTCCCGGTAGCTCTTGACGGCCTGGAACTCCAGCGGATCGAGGCTGGCCAAGGCGGCGTCGCGCTCCTCGAACGAATCGATATCGAGCGTCGCAGCAATGCGATCCCATGCGCCCATACGTTGGTGATGATCGCAATGGGGGCAGACGTAGAGCTTCTCCCGCAGCGTCAACTTCATCACCTGCTCGCCGCAGCCGCCGCATTTCGCCGCCGGTCCGGTGCCCTCCTCCGACCGGGCGGGCTGTTTCTTCGGCTGGATCCCGCGCAATCCGTTCCACAGCTTCATACCGCCTCCTTTGTCAACTCCGTTCGGCCTCGCCGCGCAATGCGCGGATCGCCGCGGTCATGTTCTCGGCGCGAAAACAGGACGTGCCGGCGACGAGGATGTCCGCTCCGGCTTCGATCAGCTCCGGGGCGTTCGTCGGATTCACGCCGCCGTCGACGAGAATCTCGACCGGCCGGTCGCCGATCAGAGCACGGGCCTCGCGGATTCGATCATACGTGACGGGCATGAACTCCTGCCCGCCGAAACCGGGAAAGACGCTCATGATCAGCAACCGGTCGACATGGTCGAAATGCCCCGCCAGCGTCGAGACAGGCGTGTCCGGATTGAGCGACAGTCCGCGTAGTTTGCCCAGCGCAGCGATCTTTTCCAGCACGCCCTCCGGCTCGGGATAAACCTCGATATGCACCGTCAACGCATCGGCACCGGCCGCGGCGAACGGTTCCAGAAACCGCTCGGCGTTGTCGAGCATGAGGTGAACATCGAGCTGCATCTCGGTGGCTTGGCGCAGACACCGCACCACCGGCGGGCCGATGGTCAGGTTGGGAACGAAATGGCCGTCCATGATGTCAACGTGCAACAGATCCGCACCGGCGATTCGGGCGCGTTCGACCTCCGCGCCAAGGCGGGTGAAATCGGAAGCGAGAAGCGAAGGGGCCACCTTGATCGTCATGATTTTTCCGTAACCGCTTATGGGGACGGGAGTAAAAATCAATTATACGGCCAGAACGGCGAAACACAACGGCTTGAGGAGGAATTCTTCCGGTTGTCGTCGAGTGTGCCGAAATCCACTCTAATCTCGTTCATAACAAAGAATTGAACAATCGGCCAAAGTTGGGCGGCCGGGTTGGTCGAAACAACTCTCAGGGAAAGGAGGGAAAGCAATGTCACGCGTACTGCATTTGTATGTAAAGACGGATCGAGGCGTCCGCGGACCGCTTTCGGTCCGGACGCTTCGCCAGATGGTGGAAGCGGGTCTGATCAACGCCGGCAGCGAGGTTTCCCTCGATGGCAGCAAATGGATCGCCGCGCGGTCGCTGAAGGGGCTGCTGGAAGCCAGTCGCCGCGCCCTGCCCGCCACCCCGCAGAAGGAGATGTCGATGCGAAAAGGCGCCGCACGCCGAAACGAATCCATCAGCGCCACGATCCCGGAGTTACGCCGGATTCTCTCGCAGGTCCAGCGGGCGGTCAAGGTCATGCCCTACGCCTTCACCCTCTCGATATGGGCGTCGTTCGCGCTGACGGCAGTCGGTTCCGCGGTCGGCCTTTTCATGCTGGGCCAGATGCTGGCGCCGGCGGCGGCGGCGGCGTTGATCGTCATCGCGGTGCTCATCCCCGCGCTCCTGGTCGCCGCGGCCGTGGCGCACGGGGCCGGCAACTTCGCGCTGCGCCTGATGACCGGGCTCTCCGCGCCCGAACGTCGCTGCCTCGCGCTGCACCTGCCCTGGAGCCGCACCCCGGGGTACTGGCCGCGCTATCTGCGCAAATGGATCTACTGCGGCGACTGGCTGGTCGATCGCTTCTCGCACGACTTGCTGCCGTACGTCCGCGCCTTCGTCACCGGCGACGCGCCGGCGACCATCGAGGAGGAGCTCGAGACCTGGGTGGAACTGATGAACAGTACCCGCGCGAGTTGCGCGCACGAAATCGAGGTCGGCAAGTCCGTGCGCGAACTGGCCTGCGTGGAGAAACTACCGGCGTGGACCGAGGATGTCGAACCGGGGACGTCGTTGCCGGATCTGGAGGAGAAGCTCGGCGACATCGGCCACGACTGGGCGGTCAACCTGCTCAAGCGCGCGGCCACGCGCATGCAGATCTTCGCCCAGATCGATACCGACGGCGACCTGCACGAGGCGTCCTTCGAGTTCCACTACTGCGAGATGTCGGGCGACCGCAAGGGGTTGCTGGTCATTCTACGGCCGAAGTTCGATCACCCTTCGCGGGTGATGGTCGACGATACGCGCTCCGACGAGATCGCCGCGTAAACGCCGCCCGCTTCCGGATAGAACAAACCGGCGAGGAACGCCTCGCCGGCTTTTCGTTTCCTTTGCTCTGTGCTCAACTGGCCAGCCGTCCGCCGCTCTCGTCCTCGGGCTCCGCGTGCCGGGTGATGGCGAGCTCTTCGTCGTCCAGATCGACGCAGACGGTATCGCCCTCGCGGATCTCGCCGTCCAGGAGCATCATCGCCAGCGGATTCTGCAGCTTCTGCTGGATCAGCCGCCCCAGCGGTCGAGCGCCATAATCGGGGTCGTATCCCTCGGCCGCAAGCCTCTCCAGCGCCGCGTCGTTCAGCGTCAGCGCGATCTTCTTCTTGGCCAGAAGCTCTCGCAGGTGTCCGAGCTGGATATCGAGGATCGACTTGATCTGCTCGCGTTCGAGGCGGTGGAAGAGGACGATCTCGTCGATCCGGTTCAGGAACTCGGGGCGGAAATGCTCCCGCAATGCCTGCAGCACCTGCGCGCGCACCGACGGATCCTCCAGGTCCGGCGCGTCCTGGATGAATCGGCTGCCGAGGTTGCTGGTCATGATGACGAAGGTGTTCTTGAAGTCCACCGTCCGCCCCTGCCCGTCGGTGAGCCGCCCGTCGTCCAGAAGTTGCAGCAGCACGTTGAAAACCTCCGGGTGCGCCTTCTCGATCTCGTCGAAGAGGACGACGCTGTAGGGCCGACGCCGCACCGCCTCGGTGAGGTACCCGCCCTCGTCGTAACCGACGTAGCCCGGCGGCGCGCCGACCAGCCGCGCGACGGTGTGCTTCTCCTGGAACTCGCTCATGTCGATGCGGACCATATTGTGCTCGTCGTCGAAGAGGAACTCCGCGAGGCTGCGGGCGACCTCGGTCTTGCCCACGCCGGTGGGGCCGAGGAAGATGAACTTGCCCATGGGGCGATGCGGATCCTGCAGTCCCGCGCGCGCCCGGCGGACCGCGTTGGCCACTGCGGCCAGGGCGTGGTCCTGCCCCACGACGCGCGCGCGCAGGCGGTCCTCCATCACGGTCAACTTCTGCATCTCGCTCTGCAGCATCTTGCTCACCGGCACGCCGGTCCAGCGGCTGACCACCGCGGCGATGTCCTCCTCCTCCACCTCTTCCTTGAGGAGCGCCCCATCCCGCTGCAGATCGCGCAGGCGGATGTTCTCCACCGCCAGCGCGCGTGTCAGATCGGGGACGCGGCCGTGCCGCAACTCCGCGACGCGCTCGAGTTCGCCCTTGCGCTCGGCCAGCTCCGCGCCGGTCTTGGTCTGTTCGATCTCTTCCTTGAACTTGCGGATCTGGGTGATCGCCTCCTTCTCCGCCTGCCAGCGCGAGCTCAGCCCCGCGAGCGTCTCGTTCACCTCCGCCAGTTCGCGTCCGAGTTCGTCGCGCCGCTCCTGCGCGTTCGGGTCGTTCTCCAGCGCCTTGAGCTCGACTTCGATCCGGATCTTGCGACGATTGAGAAGGTCCATCTCGTGCGGCATCGAGTCGATCTCCAGTCGCAGGCCCGAACACGCTTCGTCCACCAGGTCGATCGCCTTGTCCGGGAGAAAACGGTCGCTGATGTAGCGGTCGGAGAGTTCGGCCGCGGCGACCAGCGCCTGGTCGAGGATGCGCACGCCGTGGTGAACCTCGTAGCGCTCCTTCAGGCCGCGCAGAATGGCGACGGTGTTCTCGACGCTCGGCTCGCCGATGAATACCGGCTGAAACCGGCGTTCGAGCGCGGCGTCCTTCTCGACGTGCTTGCGGTACTCGTCGAGCGTGGTCGCGCCGATGCAGCGCAGTTCCCCGCGCGCCAGAGCGGGCTTGAGCATGTTCGCCGCGTCGGTCGCGCCCTCGGCGGCGCCGGCGCCGACGATGGTATGGATCTCGTCGATGAAGAGGACGATCTCCCCGGCGGCCTGCTCGATCTCCTTCAGCACCGCCTTGAGCCGGTCCTCGAACTCGCCGCGATACTTGCTGCCGGCGATGAGCGCGCCGATGTCCAGCGCCAGCACGCGCTTCTCCTTCAAGCCCTCGGGGACGTCGCCGCCGGCAATGCGCCGGGCGAGGCCTTCGGCGATAGCGGTCTTGCCGGTGCCGGGTTCTCCGATCAGGACGGGGTTGTTCTTGGTACGGCGGGAGAGCACCTGCATGACGCGGCGGATCTCCTCGTCGCGGCCGATGACCGGGTCGAGCTTGCCCTTGCGGGCGGCTGCGGTCAGGTCGCGCGTGAACCGCTTCAGCGCCTGGTACTTCTCCTCGGGATTCGGATCGGTCACCCGCTGGCTGCCGCGCACGTCGGTCAGCGCCTGGAAGATCGCGTCGCGGGTGATGCCGTGACGCTGCAACGCCTCCGAGACTCCGTTGGCCCCCTCGGACAAGGCCAGCAGCATGTGCTCGGTCGAGAGGTATTCGTCCTGCAGTCGCTCGGCCTCCATCCAGGCCTTCTCGAGAATGTCCGAGAGGTCGCGGTCGATGTTCTCGCCCGCGCGCACGCCGTGGACCTGCGGTTTCTTCTCCAGCAGCGTCTCGACTTCTTCTTCCAGCAGCGAGGGCTCGGCGCCCAGCTTCTTCATGAGCGGCAGCACCACCCCCTCGTCCTGCGCCAGTAAAGCCAAGAGCAGATGCGCTGCACCGATCTCCTGGTGATGGCGCTTGCTGGCGATCTCCTGCGCCTGCTGCAGCGCTTCCTGGCTCTTCAAGGTCAGCTTGTCCAGCCGCATATTGTCTCTCCTTTCGCGTAATACGTTGCGTCGAGAGAGTTAAAGCAACCTTTATGCCATATCCCGTAAAGCCTTGTATAGCAAAGAATAAATGGTTTGCGGCGTGATAAGCTGCGGCAATTTCGTGTCAGAATGACATGGCGTGCGGGCCGGTTACTTTCCCGGCGCCTCATCGCCGAGGGCGGTCCCCGCAGCCGCTTCTGCGACCGGCTCAGGCACGTGTTCGGGATACCGCAGCACGCGCTCGTGGGAAGCGACACAGCCGTGCGGATCGACGGTGACGATATGTTCGGCCGGCAGCGGAACCGGCTCGTCGACATACGGCCGGATGCGTACGCACCAGCCATGGCCTGCGGGTTCGGTCTTGAGGATCCGGTACCGCGGCGAAGCCAGCCCGGGCCGCCCTTCGTACTTCACTTTCACCGCCCGCAGCGCCACCTTCTGCGCCACGTGCGGCGAAACCGGCGCGCGTGGCGCGCAGCCGAGGAGGAGGAACCCGAAGGAGAACAGGACGAGCACGCGTGTCACAGCATTACTCACTTCCCGAACACGCCCGACAGGCGCTCGTAAAGGCCGGGGCGGTAGACGGAATTGGGCTTGTGTCGGCGCCAGAGGCGGACGTCCTCGCCCAGAGCGCCCGCGTCGGGGTAGCGCCGCTCGGGCTGCTTGCGCATGGCCTTGCGGCAGATGGCGTCGAGCCCGCGCGGAGCGTCGGGGTTGACGCTCCGCGGCGGCGGCGGGCGGCGGTGCATGACCTCGTCCATCACCTCCACGTCGCTATTGCCGGCGAAGGGCAGCCGTGCGGTCAGCATGACGTAGAGCATCACCCCGAGACTGAAGACGTCGCTGCGGCTGTCGATCTCGCGCGTCCGGCCGACGACCTGTTCGGGGGACATGTACGCGGGCGTCCCTTTGACCACCCCCGTCTGCGTGGCGACGATGCCCTGCGCGCTCTCCGAGGCCGAGATGTTCTTGCCGACGCCCCAATCGACGACGACGACGTGGTCGCCCTTCTCGATCATGACGTTCTCGGGCTTCAGATCCCGGTGGATCGTCCCGCGCGCGTGGGCATGCGCGACCGCGTCGCAGACCTGCTGGAAGATGCCGGTCATGCGCTTGCGCCTCTCGGGCGTGCGCAGCGCCGAGCGGCCCAGTTCGTCCAGCACCGCCTCGAGCGTCCGCCCCTGGATCTTCTTCATCGCGTAATATAGCCGCTTGTCCGGCAGCGTGCCGCTGTCGTAGACGGCGAGTATGCCCGGGTGGTCCATCTGCGCGAGGATTCTCGCCTCGTAGAAGAACCTCTCCTTCAGGTCCAACTGCAGCGCCCGTTCCGGATGCAGCACCTTGATCGCGACCGAGCGGCCGAGGATGTG
The DNA here is from genome assembly GCA_964457365.1 of uncultured Planctomycetaceae bacterium. Taxonomy (GTDB): domain Bacteria; phylum Planctomycetota; class SZUA-567; order SZUA-567; family SZUA-567; genus CAYWFP01. Next base: position 1,839 of record CAYWFP010000095.1, on the reverse strand, counting down.
GTCGAACGCCTCGTAGACCGTGGCCATGCCGCCGCGACCGAGTACCTCGCCGAAGCGGTACCGCTCGCCGCTGAGTGCGTGCGGGATGACGATGTCCTTGGGTCGCTTCACCGCGGTCGTCTCGTCGTCGAAGTTCTGCGCGCTGGTCTTCGTCTCCAGCAGGCTCTTCTCGTCGTGCAGCGTGTCGACCTCTTCGAGAATGCCCGAAGGCAACTTCTTCTTGCCCTTATCCATATCCATTTCGTGATTCCGCCTCGTCAACCCGTACTGGAAATCTGCCCGCATCCACCTCACGAAAGGATACGAAATCGCGACGAAACGGTCAAGCGGGTAGATCCCGCAATCAAACGCAGAGTAAAGCGGGATATTAACCTAGAACAAAGATTGACCATCAGATTGCGGCTTCATAAGCTCCCGGTATACGAGGGCGAAACATGCCGGGCAGGTCATGACAAAACGATTGCTGATCGCTGAAGATGACGAAGACCTGGCGCTAGTCTACTCGTGTGGTCTGAAACGCTTGGGCTACCGCGTGACCTGGGTGAAGTCCGGTGCGGAGTTGCTGCACGAAGTGTTGGAGAATCATTACGACCTGCTGATTACGGACCTGATGATGCCCGGCGGCAGCGGCACCTCGGCGCTCTCAATGCTGGTCGAACATGAGATCGATATGCCGATCATCGTCGTCACCGGCCTGATCGACAAGATCGACCTGCCCGCGCGCGCGGTTCGCCTCTTGAAGCCGGTCTCGGTAAAGACCATCCAGGAGATGACCCGAGAGATGCTTGCCGAAACCGCGCCGGGATAGTCGCGGAAAAAAGATTATCCCTATCTCATCGGTCCCGCCGGCGCGCGAGGCCGCTTTTTTTGGTGCGAGGAGGGGGACTCGAACCCCCACTTCTTGCGAAACAAGATCCTAAATCTTGCGCGTCTGCCAATTCCGCCATCCTCGCCTGATGCTCTCAGCCTAGCCGAATCGGCCCGTTTTGCAAGCCGCATCGGTCATGAGCGCCAGTCTTTTCGTCAACTTGCATTGAATACATTAAAGACTAATACATGAACCGACATTACCGCACGCAGATTGTATAAAGTGGCTCTGGCAGTATCAGATCGAGGGCGTTTCATGCGCGTTTGGAATGTGCTATCCTGGTTCGAAACGGTGCGCCGACATCCGGCCGATACGCCGACGTCCCGCCGCTCTACGCGGTGGCCAAAGCGATTCGCTACGGATCAAAGCCCCTACCGGTGGAGAAACTGGACCGGCCTGATCCGCCGCCGCCGCATCGCCGAGGACGACTGACCCGTTATTTCCGTTGCATCCCGGTGATGGTAACCGGCTCGACCGGCACGTCGTCGTGACCGGCGTAGCTGTCGGTCTCGACCGCGGCGACGGCGTCTACGACATCCATGCCTTCGGCGACTTTGCCGAATACGGCGTAACCGGCGCTGCTGCCGCCCGGGTCGAGCGCGGCGTTGTCCTTCAAGTTGACGAAGAACTGCGAGGTGGCGCTGTCGGGATCGGCCGTGCGCGCCATCGAGAGCGTGCCGCGCAGGTTCTGCAGGCCGTTCTCGGCCTCGTTGACGATCGGCGGGCGGCCGTTCTGCTTGCGCGCGAGATCCTCGGTCATGCCGCCGCCCTGGATGACGAAACCGGGGATGACGCGGTGAAAGACGGTGCCGGCGTAGTAGCCGTCATCGACGTAGGCGAGGAAATTCTCCACCGTCACCGGCGCCTCGTCCGCGAAGAGTTCGATCTCGATATCGCCCATGGTGGTTTGCATCAGGAGTCGAGTAGACATAATATGGTTCCTCCATATTCCTTTTCAGTAGTATGTGAGG
>CAYWFP010000094.1:0-14979 GCA_964457365.1 uncultured Planctomycetaceae bacterium | reverse complement strand
GGAAACGAAAAACGCCGGAAACCCCTGTAAAATCAGGCATTCCCGGCGTTCTGAAGGTTGGAGCGGGCGGGGGGAATCGAACCCCCGTGTCCAGCTTGGAAGGCTGGGGCTTTACCACTAAGCTACGCCCGCATGTCTGGATCGCGTTCTATGTTTAAGGATCGCCTCCAGTATATCGCCTTCTTCGACAAGGTCAATTGCTTGCTTGTATCTTGTTCGCCGAAGAATCCTCCGAGACGACTTGTGTCCTTCAGGGTTGCCGGCCACTATACCCCGTCATTGCCGAAGCCGAGATAAGCCACGACCAGAGCGACAGAGCCGGATCTCGACACCTGCAGCTCAGGATACCTTAACCGTTACCCGCTCCGGTCCGGTCGACTCCCTTCCCGCACAGACCAGTGTAGTGCCGAAAGGTACGTCAACGGTAACTTCGTGCGCGCGTTGCTCGATTCGGATCGCGCCGTGCGGCGTGGGGATTGTGACGGCGGTGTGCTCGAGTTCCAATCGTCTCGGGGTCAAGGCGAAGCGTTGCCAACCGGGATCCAACGGTTCGAGGCCGAACAATTCGCGGTTCATAAGAAAGATCGGTCCGGCGCTCCAGGCGTGGCACAGGCTGGCGCCGAAGGGGCGGCCGTACATCGCCAGGGATTGGTCGCCCCGGTCGGCAGGGCTGTAGCGCTCCCAGAAACTCGAGGCGCCGGCACGGATCATCCCGCCCCAGTAGCCGCGAAGAATGCGCAGCAATTCGTCTCGCCTGCCGCACCGGGCCAGGGCGGCGGCTTCCAGACTGCGCATGTACGGCGTGCCGACCGGCGGGACAGCCGGATTGCACAAGACGGATGCGACCAATAACCGCCGCTCCTCGGCCGTGGGAACTTCCGCCAACACGGCCAGCAAGTTGGCGTGTCGTCCCGTTCTGGAACTCTCCGTGCAGTCGCGAAACGCGCCGTCGGCATCGGACCAGAAGCGCTTGCGCGCCGCTTCGCTCCTGCGGGCCGTCGTCTCTTCCCACTGCGCCGCCTTGGCCTCGTCACCGAGAAAAGCGAACAGCCGCGCGGCGCAGGCGGACGCCCGCAGAGCGAGGAATTCCAGGCAGGCGCTGCAGCCGTCCTTGTGAACCTCGGCCCAGTCGATGAACAACCAGTTGCACGCCGCGGTCGGAATCATTCCGCTTTCGTCGCGTCTGGCCTCCAGAGAAAGGAGCAACCGCTCCAGCCGCGGAGCGATCCGGGCCAGAAAGTCGATGTCGCCGAAATGCAGGACGTAGTCGTGCAACGCCAGGATCCAGAAGAAGGAGTAGTCGATGATGTTGTTGCAGTCGATTCGTTCCGGCTCGGCACTGTAGAGCGTCAGCAGCGAACGCCGCATGATGCCGGGATCGAAGAACGAGTACGCGTTGGACAGGCCGGCGAGGTACAGATCGCCCACCCAGGGCAGTCGGTCGCGCTTGAGCCCGTCCAGGAAGACCTCGCGCATGCACAGGCGCAGGGTATGGGCGGCATGGAGCCAGACGCGCTCGAGCAGCGGATCGGAGGAGACGAAGCGGCCGCGGTATTGCACCGGATACGTCGAGGCCAGCAGTTGCATTTTCTCGATCCGCACCTCCGGCGACAATTCGACGCGCAGGAAGCGCAGCGCTAGTTCCACCGGCGAAACCGTTTCCTCCGATGCGACGCGAAGTTCGGGTATGTGCTGTTCGTGAAAACGCGCATCGGCGTTCAACGCTTCGGACGCGGTCTCTCCGGGAAAGAACCGGACCGTCCCCGTCCCGGTCGTCGCGACGACCGGGCGGCCGTAGACCTGCCGGCCGAAATCCCAGAGGTCGTCCTCCGTCTTTGCGGCTCGCAGGGTGATCTCCGGCAGACGCTCGCGATGAGGAAAACGTTCCGTGCCGACGAACGGCAGGCGATTGGGCGTCTCGTAGGAGCTGTCGTCGGCGCTAACTTGCCAGCAGCGGTCCGAAGCAATCGCGCTATCGATCCACAGCGCGGGCGGTTCGCCCAATGCGTGGACGCGCATACGGAACCGGTTCTCGCCGAGCCGCAGGTGCGCAGCGATGTCGATCTCGACAATCTCCGGAGCGTCGCCAGTTGCCTGCCGGTGCAGCACGACCGTATCGTTCAGTTCCACGTGCAGGTTGCCGCAGGCGGCGAAACGCGCGGGACAGACCGAGGGAAGCTCATCGAGGTGCGGCTGGCCGACGACATAGAGCACGGCACAGATATCGGAAAACCGGCCCGGATGAAAGATCCGCAGAGAGGCGGCGAACGACTCGTGCCGCAACCGGTTGAAAAGCCACGCTTCGAAAGCGCCGGGGAGGTACAGCCAGCAGGGATCGTCTCCCGGCTCGGCGAACAGGCTGAGTCCGCTCGGGTCGGGATACACGCGATCGGCGGCGTAAAACGGATCGATCGGCGCGGGCGCGCTTTCCGGTCCTGTCGGTTCGCTCATTGTTTTCTCGATCCGTTGCGGCAATCGCCCGGCGCGAAAACGTTCGTCACGAAAACCGCCGGGCATTCTTCGTCACCGCTTACGGTTGATAGGTCGGTCCGCTCATCGGCGCCTCGGGCGAGGGCGGCTGATACGGGTTGGCCGTGCCCCGGATCGACTGCTGGAGTTGCCGGGTAACGATGGCGCGCCAGTTCTTGTTGAACGCGGGCAGGGCGTAGAGACTCTGCGGCGGGAAGTCGTTCATCCCTTCGTAGCCCTTGCGCACCCAGACGGCGACGCGACCGTCCATGGTGGGGCAGACGAAGACCATCAGGTACCACGGTGAGTACATCGCGTTCTCGCAGAATCCCGCCTGCAGCACGCGCGTGGATTCCCAGTACATGTTCAGCGGACGCATCCGGGCGCGGCGGTGGAGCGGGCGGGGGGTGAAGAAGTTCGACTCCTTCAGTCCCTCGCGCTGCAGGATGACGCGGATACGCGCGAGCGTCTCCTGCGGTGAAAGCATAACCATGGTGTCGGGGAAGTTGTGTCGCGCCGCGACCGAAGCGAGGACGCTGACTTCCTCGGCCTGCCGGTGCTGCGGCGAGAGGTGCGGCGACGTCTGCGGATACGGGCAGCCGGTGAGAAAAAGTCCGCTCACAACGAGCGCTATGGAAAGCGCGATTCGGGTCATGACAGGCTCCTGAGAGGTGGCTCGCGACACTATTATCTGTAAGAAGAACAGGTGCGGAAGTCAAGGTTTGTTTTGGATTTGGAGCGATCGCGGTCTGTGTGAGGGAAACATGTCTCATTCCCACATCGGCTCGCTCGGTTCGGCAAGGTGGTTCAACTGCGCAAGCGCCGCGCGGCGGACTTCGGCGAGCGGGATAGCCAGCTGTATCGGAGGCCCGGCGGTCGTGGCGGCGTTTTCGCGCACGGTCTCGGTGTTCTCGGCCGTCTCGGTCACGGCGATGATCGATTGCGCGGGGCCGGCGCCGTGGACCGTGGTCTGGTGCGTACGCGGCCCCGGCTGCGGCGGCGACGCCTGGAGCGAGAGGTCCATCTCGGCGATGTGCGCCGGCGGGTCGGTCAACACGACGTGCCGCTCCTCCACCGGGGGATGAGCGTGAAAGTAACGCGCGCGCGCGTAAAGCGAGAGCGTCGGCACCGCCAGCGCGGCGGCGAGCTGCACCGCGCCCGACTCGGGGCTGACGAACAGGTCCATCCGGCTCAGCAAGGCCGCGTACTGCCGCGCGGTGGTCAGGCCCGCGAGGTTGATCATCTCCAACGACTTGACGTGGCGGGAAACGTAGGTCTGCTCCTCCTCCGTGCCGAAGAAGACGACGCGATATTCCGGCAGCGACTCGAGCGTCTGCGCCAGCAGCACCCACTTCTCCGCCGGCCAGTTCGGCGCGCTCGACCATTCGCTGACGTTCATATTGATGCCGACGAAACGGTCGTGCGGATCGGCGGATTTGCGCAGCGTCTGGTCGGCCACCGCGCATTCGTGCTCGCTCAGCGGCGGCGCGACAAGGCCGGGCTCGAATTCGTTCGCGTCCACCGCTGCGACCAGATCCAGTCCCAGGGCGCGCAGATGGCGGTTATGCGTCCACGGCACGCTCGGCAGGTATCCGCCAAGCGATTTCCCCTCGGGGCCGAAACCGACGACCGCGTGCGCCGGGACCGAGAGTGCAACCCAGCGCGAATAGGCAGAGCATCCGTCGAAGTTGAGCGCCAGGTCGTACGGTTCGCCGCGTTCGCGCCGGAGCACCTTCGCCATCTCGCGCGCCTCGGCAAAGTTATCCGCTTTCCACGGAATGATGCGGTCGACGAGTTCGGCCCCCTCGTACAGCGGCGCCAGCGACTCGTGCGTCAGCAGTTCCGCCCGCGCTTCGGGGTAACGCCGACGGACGGCGTGAAACGCCGGCGTGGCGCAGACGAGTTCGCCGAGGCCGTGGAGCTTGATCAGGAGGATGCTCTGCGGGTTGTCGCTGCGGTGCGCCGCGCGCGCGGTGAGGCGCTTCAGCATCGCCCGCCAGCGCAGCCCCGTCGCGAGGCGCAGGCGGCTCAGCAGCGTGTCGCGGTCGGGCATGGATTATCCTAGTCTGATATCGGGTTGACTACGCGACCCGAGCGATTTTTGTATATGAATATTCCGCGACCAGCGGGAGCGCGCCTATCTCAATTTCGTGACATCGCGTTGCGTCACTGTCGGCGGCGACTCGCCGCTAGAATTCCGCGTAGTCCGGCACGCGCGGAAAGGGGATGACGTCGCGGATGTTCTGCATCCCGGTCATGAACTGCACCACGCGCTCGAAGCCGAGGCCGAAACCCGCGTGCGGCGCAGAACCGAAACGTCGCAGTTCGAGGTACCACCAGTAGTCCTCCTCCGCGAGGTCCATCTCCTTCATCCGCGCGCGCAATACCTCGGCGCGGTCCTCGCGCTGGCTGCCGCCGATGATCTCGCCGATCTTGGGCACCAATACGTCCATGGCGCGGACGGTCTTCTCGTCGTCGTTGAGGTACATGTAGAACGCCTTGATCGTCTTCGGGTAGTCCGTGACGATGACCGGCTTCTTGATATGCGTCTCGGTGAGGAAGCGTTCGTGCTCGCTCTGCAGGTCCGCGCCCCACGCCACCGGGAACTCGAATTCCCGGCCGGAGTTTTTCAATATATCTACGGCCTCGGTATAGGTGATGCGCTCGAACGGCTCGTCGATAACGTGGCGCATGGTCTCCAGCACGGTCTTGTCGATGCGCTGGTTGAAGAATTCCATGTCGTCGGGGACGGCTTCGAGCACGTCCTTGAAGAGAGTTTTCAGGAATTCCTCCGCAAGGTCCATGTCCTCGGCGAGTTGGCAGAACGCCATCTCCGGCTCGACCATCCAGAACTCCGCGAGGTGCCGGCTGGTATTGGAGTTCTCCGCGCGGAAAGTCGGGCCGAAGGTGTAGATCTTCTGCAGCGCGAGCGCGGCGATCTCGCCCTCGAGCTGTCCGCTCACCGTCAGGAATGCCGGCCGACCGAAGAAATCCTGGTCGTAGTCGACCTTCCCCTCCGCGCGGGGAGGATTCTCCGGATCGAGCGTGCTGACGCGGAACATCTGCCCCGCGCCTTCGCAGTCGCTGGCGGTGATGATCGGCGCATGCAGGTACAGAAAGCCGCGCTGTTGAAAGAAGTCGTGGATACTGCGCGAGGCGGCGTTGCGGACGCGCATCACCGCACCGAGGGTGTTGGTCCTCAGGCGCAGGTGGGCGATGGAGCGCAGGAATTCGAAGGAATGCCGCTTCTTCTGCAGCGGGTAGCTCTCGTCGGCCGGACCGACGAGTTCCACCTCGTCGGCGTGGAGCTCGATGCGCTGCTTCTGTCCCGGGCTCTCGACCACGCGGCCGCTGACGCGCACGGCGCAGCCGGTGGCGAGATGGCGGATATCGTCCTCGTAGTTCGGCAGCGTCGGCTCTACCACGACCTGCAGGTCGGCAAAGCACGAGCCGTCGTCCAGGGCGAGGAAGCTGACTGTCTTGCTGTGGCGCGCGGATTTGAGCCAGCCGTTGACGACGGCGGTTTCGCCGGGCTGGCCGGTGGCGAGGAGTTGCTTGATGCGACAGGTTTTCATGAAACAGCCCCGTTGTCTCTGCGTTTTTGGAATCAATCGACATTATACCGGCAGGTCCACAAGCGTGAACTTTTTTCTGACATGAATTTCCCTTGCCGGGATTTTTTCCGTGCGTATGATATGTTTAGCAGGCCAATGGGAAGAAAGGGAAAGTCATGTATCCGACATCTCGTCTGGCAGTGTGTCTATTTATCTTCTGTGCACTGTATCGATTCGGATTCGCCGGAGAAGAGAAGGAAGACGAAATCCGGCGCGACGGGGTGATGTCCCTGACCGTGCGCGCTTTCAAACGACCCAAAGCGATGTTCAACAAAGCCAAGCGCGGCAAGTACATGCTGCGCTATTACGAGATCAACCAGATCTCCAACAACGTCGTCCCGCGCGAAGAACTGAGCGACGACGAGAAAGGCCGGCGCCCCGAGCACGACCCGATCAGACAACTCGCCTACGCGATCAAGGAGCAGAGCGCGCTCGTGTACCTGCCGGCCGACTTCAAGATGACGATGTCGGACGAGGAACTGGAGAACGAGGCGAAGGAGGGGCTGCCGGCGTGGAGCGCCTTCGTGCATCTGCAGAGCGGCGAGAAAGCCGCCATGCCGCCGGCGTTTCAGGGCGTCTTGAACGGAATGCGGATGATCTACGCCGCGCCCAATGCCGCCGGGGAAGGGGTGCCCGATACCGTGCGCATGCTGCTCGTCTTCGACACGCTCGCGACGCTGCACGAGAAATACCCGCATCTGGATTCGAAGCGTACGGTCATTCTCGGCCTCGGCGAGGCGGGCGTGGTGGCGCAACTGATGGCCGTCAGTTATCCGGAGTATTACGCCGACGGCGGGGTGATCTGCGACAAGTCCCTGATCATCGGTTCGCGCCACACAGCCGGGCGCAAGGAGGAGCGCGATTACTACTATCCGGTCAACGCGCCGTGGGTCGATCCGAGCCAGTGGAAGCGGATCCGGAAGCACGACGTCCGCTTCGCCTTCGCCTTTACTGACAAGCGCAGCATCGAGCATCTGCAGGAACACTGGCGCGACTGGGAGACCATCCCCCACGTTGAGCTGCATCCATTTTTCATCGGGCAGAAGGAGATCGCCGCGGACCGGTTGAAGATTATGCTGGAGTTCGTACTGGGGAAGAAGACCCCCGGGGACGCGCTCGCCCCGCCCGAAGACGCCGTCCGGCTCGTCACCAGGATGTTCCCGGCGTGGGAGTAGCGGTTACCAATCCAGCACGGCCTCCGGCGCGTGCGCCAGGTCCGGGGCGGTCCAGTCGGCGTCCAGTTCCTCGGCGGTGAAGCTCGTGGTCAGGCCGAGGCACTTCATCCCCGCCGCCTTCGCCGCCTGCACGCCGGTGACCGCGTCCTCGATGACGAGGCAGGCTTCCGGCGCCACGCCGATCCGTTTCGCGGCCAGCAGGAAGATCTCCGGATTGGGCTTGCGGTGTTCGACATCGAGGCCGTTGACCAGCGTATCGAACGCGTCTTCGCCCAGCTTCATCTCGCGCAGGTTCGCCTCGACCTTCACTTTGTCGGCGCTGCTGGCGACGGCGGTTTTCAGCTTTCGCGCGCGGCACTCGCGGATGAATTCCTGCACGCCCGCCAGAGGCTTCAGCGCGCCGCGAATGATCTCGTCGTAGATCGCGTACGTCCGCATCTTGTCCTGCTCGAGATCGAACGGGATGCCGTGTTTCTGCGCCACGCCGCCGAGGTAGCGGTTCTCGCCGGTGCCGACGAAAGGCTTGAAGTCGTCCGCGGCGACGTCGAAGCCTTTTTCCTCGAACATCGCGATGGCCGCGCGGCAGATGAATTTCTCGGAGTCCACCAACACTCCGTCCATGTCGAAGATCACGGCCTTGAGCATCATCGCCTCCTGTCGTCGAAAATACGCCTGCGGGTATAGGCCGCCTCTCGCCCTGCGTCAACCGCAAAAGCGCCGCGGTCTTGACAAACAACGCATACGCGGCCATAGTGAACGGGCGGCGCATTCATTCACGGGTCTGTAGCTCAGTCGGTCAGAGCAGGCGGCTCATAACCGCTCGGTCGGGGGTTCGAGTCCCTCCAGACCCACCATCGCCGTCGGAGTCGCGCATGGGTCTCGAAATCGCCGAGTTGTTGATGGATGTCGAAGACGCCTTCGGCATCACCATAGCTGACGATGACCTTCCCGGCGGAACTGTCGGCGAGTGGGAGGATTACATCGCCGAGCAGTTGCGGAAGAACGAGAATCGCCGCTGCTACAGCGGATTCTGTTTTCTGCGTCTGCGCCGGGCGATCCTGCAGACCGCCGACCTCGAACGGCGACGACTCCGCCCGTCCACGCCGATCCGCGAGATCGTCTCGGAGAAGGAGGAGAAACGCTTTTTCCTGCGCGCGCACGCAGAGCTGGGCGATCTGCGCAAGGCGCTGCCGAAGTACGACGGGAGTCTCCACGTCTCTTCCGCGTGGCCTGCGCGGATCCTGTTCGCCATTCTGGCCGTGGTGACGGCGGCGAGTCTCCTGTTCGCGTGGCTCCCTTTCGCGCTTGCTCTGCTACTTATGGCCTTGGCGGCCATCAACATCGAGTACCACAGTCACAACAATCCCGGCTCGCTTTTCCGCCAGGCGCGTTTTCCGCGCGAATGCCGGACCCTCGGCGACGTGGCCGCCTATATGGCCTCGCGACTCGAACCCAAGGACATGGGCGGAGCCGTGCCGCAACCCACCGAGATAGCCAAAATCTTCCGGCGAAAAGTCGCCGACTATGCCGTCTTGTCGCCAGACGAGATCAACCGAAGCAATCACCTCGTCAAGGACCTGGGGTTGGGCTGACTACAGCCACCCCGTCGCCTCGGCCCAGAGCCGCATGAACTGGTGCATCGTCTCCCACTTGATGTCCGGCGGCATGCCGTGATCGCACCCGGGGATATAGCCGCCGCCGGCGATCACCGGTTGCAGACGCGCGAACTCGTCCTCCAGGGTCTGCCCGCCCTTGGCGATCTTGCGCTTGTCGATGCCGCCGCAATAGGCGATCTGCTGGCCGAATTCCTGGCGGTACGCCGGCAGGTCGCATCCGGCGGCGACCTCCATCGGGTCGCAGACGTCGAAGCCGCTTTCGATCCAGATCGGGATCAAATCGTCCACGCGGCCGTCGCTGTCCATGTCGTAGATCGGCACCCCCGCCTGCTTCACGATTCGGCCCCAGCGCGTCCACGCCGGCTGCAGGAATTCACGCGTCATCGCGGGACTGATCATGCTCGCGCCCTTGTAGGCCATGTCCTCGTTGATGTGGATCTTGTCGGGCGTGACGTGTTCGAGAATACGCTCCAGCATCTGCGCGACGAAGTCGGACCAGAACTCGCACATCGCGCGGACGAACTCCGGTTCGTCCAGAAATAGAATGCACAGCGGCTCGAAGCCGCACCACTCGCGCATCTGCCAGAACGGCCCGGCGATGTTGATGCCGAGTGCCCAGTCGCGTTCGCTGGCGATCCGGCAGCGTTCTTCGAAATCCTCGGGGAAGCGCCCCGGTTCGTCGACATTGTAGCGCTTCTTCATCGACTCGAAGTCGGCCTCGTTCTCGACCGGGAACTTGTGCCACTTGCGGGTGACGAAGTCGATGGCGTTGCGGATGTAGGTAACGTCGAACGCGTCGCTGATCTCGGTGATATTACCCATCCAGTCCTGGACGATGTAGTGGCCGTTCCGGTGTTCGAGCACCTTCTCCTCGAATATCGGCATCATGCGGAAGTTGACGCCGAGGCCGACATACGGGTTTTGCGGGTACTCGTATTCGATGCCGACGGCTTCCGCGAGCTGCCCGAACCAGTCGCGCTCCGGATCCATCCCTTGCTTGGCCCACGCTTCGAATGTCGACTTACGCGGCCCCATGGTCATCATCGGGATCTTGTCGGGGCTGCCGTAGGTCAGAGTCTCGATAAAGCGCTCGCGATCGGTCATCGTTCTCAGCGCACTCATTGTCGCTCCTTTCCTGCTTTGGACATGTTGTCACTTTACCGCCGAAACGGCTTGACCGCGTCCGTCTTTCAGCCGTATAATGTATGGATATGAGTCAAAATAATATTATTGTCAGCTACGGACGCAAGCATCAGCCGGCTTCTTATCGTTTCGAGACCGAAGATTATGTTCATTTTCAGGCCATCGTCGTTCACGAGGGCATGCTCCACTTCACCGCCGCCAACACCAGGCAAGCGCTCGGACGCGAATCCGTGGCGGTGCTGCGTATCGGCAGTGCGTTTCGGCTCTGGACCGCAAGCGAGACCGGCTACCGCGGCGTCTTCGTTTCGCTGATGAATCCGAAAGAGCCCGACTTCGCGGGACCGTCCCATGCCGGCCGCGCGGACGAGAAGTTACTGGCGCTGGCTTCGTGTATCGAGGCGGAGGCGCAGACGCCGGGGCCACACTCGGGCGCGGTGCTCCATCACGCGGCGCTGGCGCTGGCGTGGCTGGCGGTACGCCCGGGGGCGACCGCGCGGCGCACCGGGGCCGACCCGGCCGGTTACTGGACCGAGCGCGCGCGGCGGGCCCTCGACGCGAGCCTTTACGCCGGCGGCGACGTCAAGGCCGTGCTGGCTCCGCTGGGCATGTCGTACCGCCAGCTTTCGCGCTATTTCACGCGCGTCGCCGGGATGTCGCCGAAGACCTACCAGATCCGCGCGCGTATCGACGAGGCCAAGCGTCTGCTCACGAATACCGATCTGCCGATAACCGCCATCGCGTACGAACTCGGCTATCCCTCTTCCCAGCACTTCGCCGGCCAGTTCAAACGCGTGGCCGGAACGACGCCGAGCGCGTGGCGGGCGGAATTTCAATCCAGCACATGAGGGGTGCGGGTCAGCATCCGGTTCACCTTGGCGAGCGGGTAGAACGCGTAATAGGCCGTTCGCTCGAGCAGATCGCTCTTGTCGTAACGGACTATCTTCACCCCGTATCCTACCTTAACACACGGCCGACTCCAAACGCATTCACGCTCTCTGTGGCATGAAAACCGACAACCAAAAAAACGCCGCCACGGAAGAACCGTAGCGGCGTTCGAGGTTGTTTCGGTGTCGTGCTACTTTTTCCGCACGATGATCTGGCGGTAGTCGTGGCGCTTCACCGGGACGACCAGCGCGTTTCCTTGCCGTTCGACCTTGCCTTCGTCCGCGTTGTCCCAGGCGGTGAAGTTGACCCATTTGCCGTCGACCTTTTTGCGACGGTTCAGTTTGGTACCGGCTTCGGCGTCCTCGACGAACCACTCGCCCGGATCCGGCAGGCCCAGGGCCTTCGCGTCGAGCTTGATCTGCGCGCCGGCGGACTCGCCGGTGTTGACCACCAGGAGAAGCACCTTCTCCGGACGTTTCCAGAAGGAGATACGGATGTCCTTCGCCGCGCAGTCGACCTGCGGCTTGGCGTCCCAGTAACCGACGAACTCGACGTCGGCGTTCTCGATGCCGAAACGGTCGCGGCCGATCCAGAACGGCTGGTTGCCGCCGTTGGAGTTGCCGGAAGGCAATGCGTCATGCAGCCCCACCATGCCGGTATAGGCGCGCATGGCCGACATTTCCCGCGTGCGGTCCCATTTTCCCTGGTATTCGTGCATGAAGTTGACGGGCGTGCCCCACTGGCCGGAGTAGTCCACGCGCATGCGTTCGAGCGACCAGAAATCCATGAAATCCTTGCCCATCTCCGGATAGATGACGAAGTGTTCGCCGTCGTAGGCGATGTCCGCGGCCCCGACCCAGGGGATGATCATGTTGTTGGTCATGTGCAGGACGATCTTGTCGTGCTTGCCCTGCTCGGCGAAGGCCGCGCGCACGCGCATGAAGTAGCGTCGCGTGCTGAACATCTGATACGTCGGCTGGATGCGCCCGTCGGGGAGCTTGTAGCCGCGGCCGGAGTCGATGTTGTCGCAGGCCACGGGGCGCATGTTGTCGACGTAGTAACCGTCGATGCCGGTCTCTTCACACCATTTGCTGTAGTTGTAGACCATATAGTCGGTCAGGGTCTTGCCGTAATACAGGCATTCGCTGATCGAGGTTTTCCACTGATCGCCGAAGTATTTCACCTCCGGCACCAGATGCGCCGGCAACGACTGGTGAATGAAGTACGGCACGGCGTTGGCGCGGTACTTGCTGAAGCCGAAGATATAGCTGTTCTTGCCGTTGTGCTGCGCCTTAACCATCTCCTTGCACTTCTCGTTGTCCATGCAGTAGGGGATGGCGGTCCAGATCAGCGACGGCGTGGAGGAGTAGTTCTTGAACGTGTCGCCGCACCACCACGAATCCATGCGCCACTTGTCGTGCATCTTCTTCACGGGAGACGCCTGGAAGGCGAAGGCAATGGTCCGCGGCTTGTCGATGGTGAACGGCTCGCCGATGAGATTCAGCACGAAGTCGGTAGACTTCTCCGAGTCGCGGCGCACTTCGATGGCGGGAACGGTATCGCTGGGCACCCAACCCTCGTCGCTGTCGGCAAACCAGCACATGCCGCCCTTGGTCGAGCCGACCCAGACGTAGGGGATGAAAGTGCCTTTGGCCATCGGTTGGCTGTCGACGGTCGTGCAGGTCCAGATCCGCCCTTCCTTGTCGCGCGGCAGAAAACCGTAGTAGAAGCCGGTGCGAATGCCTTCGCCCGCGGCGTGAACGTAGTCGGCCGATTCGTTGGCGAAGGGCACGACGAGTTTGAGATTCTTCACCGCGACGGGCTTCTGCGGATCCAGGGTCATCGTCACCTTGTACATGCCGTCGAATTCGACCTGCACCTTGCTGGTCACCTTGATGTCGCCGAGTTTGCCGCCGAAGGAGACGATCTTGCGGTAATCCTTGTCGAACTCGGTCTTCGGCTGGTCCGCGGCGGCGAGCGTCAAGGTTCCGTCGCCCGTGTCGGCGACCAGCGTCGTCGGTGCTGCCAGCAGCTTCGTCTTCTGGGTCGTCACCTGAGCGGGAAGGCCGGCGGCGCCGGTCTGCATCGTGCGCCCCCAGATGCCGAACGCCTTGCCGCCGTAGGTCACCGGCGTCCAGGGAACGAGCACCTTCTCCATGCTGCCGCGCGTGGTGTTCCACCAGGCGAACTCCTTCTCGTGATCCTTTTTGGCGAACTTGCTGTCGCTGTGGCCGATCTCCTTGCCGTCGGCGTCCCGCCAGGTCACGCGGGTGACGTACTCGCCGTACGGAATATCGCCCAGGCGGATCACGCCTTCGATGTAGGCCTGCTCGTCGATCTTCAGGTCAGCCTTGCCGAGCTTCTTCCCGTCCTTGTCCAGCACGTCGACGCGGACGTTTCCGATGGCATCGCGGTCATCGTACTGGATGAAATCGCCCGTGACGCGGACGTAGTCGCGCACCGGATTGAACGAGGGGCTGACCTTGACGACGTCGCCCTTGTCGTTGATCGCCTTCTCCGGGCTCTCCTTGCCCATCTTGGCGTTCGAGGCCCAGTCGAGAAGCGTGCGGTCGTCTGCGCCGGTGACGGTGAGGCGGAAGGGCCCCTGGCCTTCCTTGACCAGATCGAGCATCGGATCGGTCGTGGTGAGTTCGCCCTTCTTCACCGCGAGCGCCCCCTCCTTCTTCCCCGCCTCGGAGAGGAAGCGCCATTTGACCTGGCCGTCGGCGTGGCCGTAGGCACCGAGGCGGAAACCGAAGCTGCGCTTGCCGAAGTCGCGCACGTCCAGCAGGTGCAGCGCCGGCGCGGTCTTGGAGAGGCGGTAGCGCGAGTGGGTCTCGAGCACGGCGAAGCTGCCGGTGCCTTCCACGGAGTTCTGTTCCCACGGACGCTTGAAGTTGCGCGCCAGCAGGCAGCTCAGCTCGAAACCGTCGACGAAGGGCTCGTCGCGGTATACCGATTCCCGCGGGACGAGCATCTCCCACTCCCACGCCTTGCCGTCGGGCGTGATGCGATTCACCGGCTCCCACCCGGTTTCGTATCCGAGGCGTGAATTCCCGACCGACGGCAGATGCAGCGTATCGAGGCGCGCGCTGGCGAAGTTGCAGAGAAACTGGAAGAAGCAGACCAGGCCGGTCTTCGGGTCCTTGGCGCCGGTGTCGAGCCATACCTCGTAGGAATCATCGAAAACGACGTTGATGTCGCGCTCGCGACGGCGGAGATTCTGGATCACACGCTCCCCGGGGCGCAGAGGCGAGCGCATGGCGATGTAGAGGTTGTCCTCGTCCCACATCATCCAGAAACGGGTCTGGCGCGAGGAAACCTCCTTACGCGTCGTCTGCAAGGCGTTCATGCTCTCGGCGCCCTGCCACTCCGCCTCTTCGATCGCCCCGTCGATCTTGGGCTTTACGTGCGCGTATGGCACGGTCACGAAAGGGCGCTCGTAACCCTTCAGCACGGAAGACTTTTCTCCGGCGGAGGCGAAGACGGAGCCGAGCGAAACGAGCGAAACAATCGCCAGAAGACGCGGAATGCTCATCTTGTTCCTTTCTTCAAGATAATGGCAGGCAGTTTCATGGAAAACGGTTTGCGTCGGTAATTGTTACCATTATTTGCCAATTCCCGCAACCTATTTGGCGGATAACCGTTATGGGTTGAGAAGCCCTTTTGGTCAATTTCGGTGCCGCCGGAGTGGCTATCGAACGTGGGCATTGCTTCATGGCGTACCGCGCCGGATCGTGCGGACTCGATTCGACGCTTTAGCGCTCCAGGTCGCCGACCCGCCCGCCGACGCAGGTCGCCAGGTGCCGACGGCTGGGCCAGCTCTTGACGCAGTCGTCGAAACGGGAAAGAAAGCGGGTCGGACTTCGCCGCATCGCCTGCAGATCCTTGAGGTCGATGCCCATGACCCTTCTCCTTCAGGGTTCAACCGAAACGGTATTTCCCCGAAGACGAGATCGACCATCGGCCGATCATGACTTTTGAGCTTCGAAAAGCACCGGACACGGGCCGCGCGCTGGTATTTAGGACCCGTTAAGCAATAAGATCGGGATTTCGCTCGGCGCGCCGACGGTCCGG
>CAYWFP010000093.1:0-15077 GCA_964457365.1 uncultured Planctomycetaceae bacterium | reverse complement strand
GTCATCTGCAAAACCTTGATGCTCCCGCCTTGATCTGGTGAACGCTTACGATCGGATCTCTCCTCGGCATCACCCCCAAGACCGTACGCAAGATGGACCGGCTGGGCGAACTCCCTGCCCCTGTCATCATCGGCTCGCGCAAGAAATGGCGGGTGGACGAGCTTCGCGACTGGCTGGCCGCCGGTGCGCCAGGGCGGGAGAAATGGCGGGGGAAGAAAGGGTGAACAGCATATGCGCCTACTCAGCATCACGCTGCCATCAAATGTTCGCCCATCAAATTTATTGCCGTTCGCATCGTTTTTGGCTCTTCATGGCGGCTATCCCCGGAGCAAGAATTACACACG
Organism: uncultured Planctomycetaceae bacterium; assembly: GCA_964457365.1. Lineage (GTDB taxonomy): Bacteria > Planctomycetota > SZUA-567 > SZUA-567 > SZUA-567 > CAYWFP01. The sequence goes on along the minus strand of CAYWFP010000093.1, from coordinate 14,733 downwards.
GCGTTGACTTGATTGGTTTTCTTCATGGAGGACAGCCTCATGCGCGTGTACAAGGAAAAGAATCGCGGCAAATCCGCCTCTGTCTACACCGTGGCCATCACCGATCAGCACGGAAAGCGGCGGAAGTTTGCCGGCTTCGCGGACAAAGCCAGTACGCAGGAGTTGGGGCGAAAGCTTGAGCGTCTCGTGGCTACGCGCGTGGCAGGCAGGAATCTGGATGCCGAATTGACCGATTGGCTGGAGCAGGTCCCCCCTGCCCTTAGCAAGCGCCTCGTTAATCTCGGCCTGCTCGATCCCGCCCGCATCGAAGCGGCCGGCCCGTTGATGATCGCCAAGGCAATCCGAAAGAAGCAAGCCAGCTCCGAGTCGCTAGATGTTACTGGCGGGCATCTCGCTGATTACCAGCGCCACATGCGCAGCCGGGAACTGGCTCCGCAGCACATTCATCAAGTCGTCTCCCATTGCGCGCGGATGTTCGACCGGACGAAAATGCGATTTCCGAGCGACATAACGACAAACCGGATCGAATGCTATCTGTCCGATCTGCGCCAATCCGGCGCGTCGGCCCGCACGGCCAACTGCGCGCTCGCGGCGGTGAAAAGCTTCTGCAACTGGATGGTTCGCGAAGGGCGGATGCAAGACAATCCCGCCACGCGGGTCGGCCTGCTGAACGAAAAAGCGGATCGCCGAATTGTGCGGCGGGCGCTCAGTACAGAGGAAGCGAAGGCGCTGATTCGGTATACTATTGCCGGGCCGGCCCATCATAATTGCAGCGGAGTCGAGCGCGCGCTGGTCTACCGCCTTGCCCTGTCCACGGGGCTGCGCTGGAACGAGATCCGAACGCTGGAGCAGAGCGATTTCCATCTCGACGAATCCCGGCCGTTTGTCCAAATCGATGCCAGGCACGAGAAAGCCAAGCGTGGAGCCGTACTGCCGCTGACCGGAGACGAACGCCTAGCCGTCGATCTGGCCAGGTTCTTCGCTGACCGCCCGATCAACCTGTTCGGCGAATCCGACCGCCTGGCATTCCCAGGCCTCCCGTCAAAGGGCGCGAAGATGCTGCGCGAGGATCTGGCATACGCGCGTAGGTGGTGGAGAATGGAACGGTACAGGGATCTGCGTCGCACAGGAATGGAGAGACTGGCAGCGAGACTGATCCTAAACCGGGAGCCAGATACCCACTTCCTTCAGCCCCATACACCTCTTGGCAAGGTCGACTTCCACGCGCTGCGCCATACCTTCGGCACCTGGCTCGCAAGAAGCGGCGTCCATCCCAAGGTCTGCCAGGAGATGATGCGCCACGCCAATATCGAGACGACCATGCAGTTGTATACGCACACGCTGATCGAAGACAAGGACAAGGCCGCGAGGGCGCTCAGGGGAATGACAGGCTGGACGGATGAAGGCGAAACGAATACCCGCGCAACCATTCCGGCGTAAAAGATGCCGCGCTCCGTGGGGCACATTCCGTATTCGCAGCTTCACTTCGAAAAAGCGGTCTCAGTTTTGCCGAGAGCATAGGGTTTGACAGAGAAGCGGGCGTTTCAGGCATCCGGTTGGATCGGAGCCTCTAGCTCTTCACGAGAAACCATCTTTCGGATGATCGCCCCGTCTTTGTAGATCACAATCGGGGTGCCGGTTTGAAAGGCAACCTCTCGCGCACGACGGGCGGCCCGTCGGATCGCCTTTTCAGCGCCCACGAAATCCGGATCGCGTTCCTCATTCTGCGCAGTCATGTGCATTTCCCTTCATCCATTAGCTCGGCAGACTCGCCCGAGTTATCGAATATCTGCCAATGATGACGCCTCCGTCAAAACTACGCGGCCCAAAGCAAGTCGTCTGCTGTTGCGGCCGGCTGCGAGACGGAAGCTGAGAGAAAATGCGTGTTGATTCGTCGGAAAGCCATGTAAAGACGTCTGCAGCCGAAATAGATGGCTTCGAAAACCCGAAAAACAGCCACAGATGCCCTCTCAGCAATCCATTCCCGGATTTTTGCCGACGCGGCGGCCTGCAGGATGTTCCATCCCGCCACCTTCAGCCGAATCGTGTGAGAGACGCGCGCCTTCCCGCGCACGCGAAGTCGTGCCAGTCCCACCCTTCGCTTCAAACCGCTGTTGGTTCCTTCGATCCCACCCCGCTTGCGGTACCGTTGGCGGAACTCGTCAGTCTGCTCTTCCCGGCGTCGTGCCGCAAGTCGCCGTTGGCGGGAGGTATGCTCAATCTTGTATTTTCCTCGACTCTTGTGGACTGGGCACTCCCCGGAAAAGGGGCAATGGCCGCAGGCCTCTTCAGGCATGATTGTTGTCGTCTTTCCGGTCGACGGATTGTGATGCGATATCTCTGGCTCCAGACCGGCTGGGCAGCGTTGAACAACCTCTTTCTCTTCGTCGTATACAAAGTCGTCGATCGACAGCGCATCATAAACGGCCGCTGCTTCTTCGTCGCCTCCTTCGCGTGCACCTTCCTTCGTCGGCGAGACCACCTCCACACCCTGCGACGCGGCATCCTCGACGTTCTCATCGCCGCCGTACAATGCGTCGGCAAGCATCGACTCCGGAAGCATCTCCTGTCCCGCCAGATCATCAAGCACCTCGGGAAGGGCCGCGCTATCCGATGTTACAGCCGTCTGGGGTATGATACTCGTTATCAGTTGCACATCGTTTTCGGCATGGCATGTCTCAGAGATTTGCCCTTGGTAACCGGCGCCTTTGTGCCCGTCATACGTCGCATCCATGTCCGACGTATTCTGGACCACATCGCCTCCGGTCTTCTTCTTGACGACCGCCTGCTCTTCTTCGATGTCACACTGCTCTTCAAATACCCGAGCCAGGGCCTTGTAGGTACTCTTGTTGTTGTGGTCAACATCGTCGGCAAACTCACGCACGAGAAAGTACATATCCTCCGCCACCTGCTGGCGCAGAAGCCGCCGGCTTTCGGTGTCTTTGCCCGTCTCGCCAAAGAGCCTGTTCACGCCCGGAACGTATCGCTCGCGCAGCGTCTCCGGCAACGCATCATACGCACCCCGATGGCTGCGCTTCACCTGCGTCAGGAACCGCTTGATCGCCGCCCCCATCATCCGGGTTCGGCCAAAGGTCGCCATGTCGCTGAAGATGTGCGTCGAGTCCAGTCGCTGCTGGTCGATCCGCACACCGCAGGCCTCAACCAGCTTCGCCGTCACCTCGTGCATGACCCGGACGGCCAGTTCGTCCTCTACGAAACTCTTCTCGTAACGCTCCAGCGTCCGCGGCGACAGGTCATGCGCCACCGGTTCCATATTCAAGGCGAAGTGAATGTCGGTGTGGAACCGATACGCGGTCAAGGCCTCCTCATCGGTCCAGTCCATGAACTCCTTGATGATCAACAGCCCGGCCATCGAATACAGCTCTTTGCTCGGCCGGCCCATGGTCTCGCTGAACCGCTCGCCCATCGTGTCGACCGGCATCAGCTCCAGAAGCACGTATCGGAAAATCCCCTGCCACCCCGCCAGGAGAAGCTCCCGCGCCTTCTTCGTCAGCACCCGGTCGTAGGGGTCGAAGAGCTGCATTTGTCGCGGATTCTTGACCGTCTTCATTGATTCTCCAACTCATTATGTGACAATGAGTTGAATTATACTCAGAGACATGGAGCATTCAATCAAAATGACGCTAAAAACCCAACGCAAACAGCATATATTTCCGACACTTACGCTGAATATGGCTGTCGCTTGACTTTTGACGGGGGCGTCAATGATCCACAATCTCTTTGTATCGTTCGAGGTTCGCCAAGCCTGCCGCATAGCGCCGACGAATCACGTGCTCCCCGATATTATGTCCGCCCTGTGCAACACGGATGGCGACTCGGTCGATAGCCAATGCTACCGTCGGCAGCCAAAGAAAAATCAGCTTCACCTTATAGCCGAGTTGTCGCCAATCCAGAATCCGGCGCAAATAACCTTTCGCCGCCAGCGTGGTTTCGACCGCGAAGTTTTCCCGTCGCCGAACGTGGTCCTCGATGGCGTTAATCATCAAACGGGACGCCTGCACGGCGGCGCGGTCCGGCTGAAACGGCGAAAGCCCGGTGGCAATCAGATCGGCATTGATAAAGACCGGGCATCCTGCTTCATGAACCAAAAACTCCTTGGCGAAAGTCGTTTTCCCCGATCCATTGGGACCGGCAATCAGAATTGCCCGCAGATTGCTTTCGCTCATATCCTCGCCTCTATCGCTATCTATTATACTATTGTAGCCGGACTCCTCCCGTTAGCAAGACGTCACGATCCCCGGCAATGTGCCGCACCTGCGGAATGGCAAGAGAACCGAAGAACCGCGCAATCTACACAAAGGTTTCACTACAGTGGAAGGCGACCCGCTCGAGCAGGCCACCGACATGTTCAGGCATACGCCCCCTCATGACGTTGCGCTACCCCCTCCCGCAGCACTTCTTGTACTTCTTGCCGCTTCCACAGGGGCACGGGGCATTCCGGCCTACTTTCTGCTTAACGGGCATTTCTATATGCGACGGCAAAGAGGGAAATGGCGGCAACTCCAAGTCCAGGCCCTCGCTGCTATTGCTATATGGGTAATACCCCGTCAACTCTGATTTCCGATAGAGGAGCCTTTCTTCCCTGACAGTCCGCTCGCTTTTCCACCTCGCCTTTTGCGGGAAGTCTTTCCCCAAGGAGTCCGCAACCGTGACAATGTCCTCTTCCAGGGAGAGGAGTTCGTCGTCATAGCCGCGTTCGACTTCGCGAAGACCGAATTCTATCGCCCGGTCGCTGTATATCCTGCAAAGCCCGGAAGAGAGATAAGTGCGTATTGCGGCATCCGTCTCCGTGGCGAGTGCCCGGATAATCGCATCCTCGGCTTGTGGTGAAGGCATACAGCCAAGGGCAAAGGCGATGGAGCGCCGGAAATCGTAGGGCTCGGCCATCCAATCCAGGGCCAGCGCATCGGTTACCGCTGGAGCACCGATGCGGATCAGCGCCCGTTCCGTCTCCGGGTGAAGGTAATCGTCGAAAGGTTGCCGGAGCCTACCGAACAGAATGGGAATCGCTTCGATCTCCCGGCGATGACCGAAAAACCGGATCGCGACGATTTCGAGCCAATCGCCGGAGTGATCCTCGTCGAACAGAAACTCGAACAGGTCGTGAGAATCGGGTATCCCCGAACCCGAAAGGGCCTGCAGCGTGTCATCGATCAGGGAGTCTTCTATGTGTTCGCCATAACGTTCAATGCAATAGTCGACCAGCGATTCCCATAATTGCATGGGCGGCGTTCCGATTGCCTTGCGCTTTCGGTGGCATCGCGCAAGCAGTTCCTTGTGAAGGTTACCGCTTCGCTTCAACCCGTCCCACCGCGCATCCAGATCTTCTGCCCGGGCTCGGGCGATCCCTTTGCCAAGGTGGAAACGATGGTTTTCGTCCTCCGTGCCCGCCAAGAGTTCGATCATGCCGTCCAGGGCAACTCCGCTCACGGGCAATTGCCACAGAAAGACGCGTGGCGATTTGTACTTCCATTCCTGCTCGCGGATTGAATTCAGAAGTACAGGCAGGATATCCTGCCGCGTTGTTAAGGATTCCGCGAAGTAATCGAACGCCTGTCCTCGCACAAACTCATCGGCGTGACACAGGAGACCGAATACTGCATCTTCGTTTAAAAGCATGTGCGTTCCTTCGGCTCAATTCAGTTTAACCATTTCCCGAGTACATATCATAACCTGGCCCGGAGTTCCGTGTCATCATAGATCCGCCGTGCAGGTACGCCTGCAGGTCTCTCAATCTTCCCTCGTGGGCAATCAAAGGACGTGTTTTCCCTCTTTGAGTTACAAATTGAGACATTCAGATGACTGACATTCGGGCCAACAAAAACGCCGAAAACCCTTATATATCAAAGGCTTTCGGCTTATATTTCTTGGAGCGGGCGACCCGGTTCTGCGGCTACACGCGGGAGATTGTGAAGTAAGGATGTGGTTCACCGTCATCAGGTAAGAACCACGGGCCACCGTACTTGCCCGAGCCGCAACGACTCACTGACGGTCAGCGTTTCGCTTTTTCGACTCAGATTCGTTCCTCGATTCCTTTTGGATCATGCCAAGGCCGCACCATGTCACTCTTTCCCTATATTTTGAATCAAGTCCGCCAATCGACTTTTTGCCATATCTGAAAAAAAAGTATGTTGGGAATCTGTTGATTCAGCAGCCTTACGATACCACTCAATGGCCTTGGAAGCGTCCGCATCAACGCCGGTTCCTTGTTCATAGCAATGCCCGATCATGTATTGCGCAGGGACGTAACCGCTTTTTGCAGAGACCCGATACCACTTCGCGGCATGTTCCCAGTTTGCCGTGACCCCCTTGCCTGCTTCATATCGCTGGCCCAGTTCATGAGCAGCCCTCTGATCACCATTCTCCGCTGCTTGCGTCAGATCTTCAATACTCATTTGCTCAGGGTTGTGTGTGCCTCCAGTCAAGAATATAACACCTAGAGTAGCAGCGAAAGCAACCCCTATTACGATGCCAACATAAAGACGTTTCATTTTGCAACTCTCCTATCCTGTTATTGATTCGGACGCCCAGAACCCTGATCGATATTCGTGGGCATCATTACAGACGAAACATCAACGCCTTCTTCCTCAAGAATCTGTATCTCAAGAAATGCCTCAGCTTCTTGTGCGACTTTCTCGTGTGTACTACTTGCCGCCATTGTAAGGTAACGAAATGCTTGCTTCTTCCCCTCTGCATCAGCAACTTTTTGATAATACTTCCCTAAAAAAAGACAGGCGGGCGGATAACGCTCATCCGCTGACGCTTTCATATGCTTCAACGCAAGTTGGTGATCCACGGCAACCCCGTCACCATTCAAGTATGCCATTCCCATGCGGTATGATTCCTCCGGCGTACTTTGTTTTTCGTGTTGAGAACTCGTATTTTCTGTTTCGCGATGCTCCGGGTGAAGTTGGAAATACTGAAGCGAATAAAATGTTGCGCCAAAACCAACGGCAAAAAGGACAATGATAACCGCGTTTTTCATAGATTGCAAACTCCCGAAAGGATGCCCGCTAACAGCGGCAACTATTACGTATTGAATGGAATATTAAGCTTCTCAGATATCTGAACGCCTAACTGTTGAATTATGCGGGCAGCCTCCTCATATGACACAATCAGCTGCGACGACCGCATCCCCATTAGTGCCGCCGCCTGTTGAGTGTGCGAAGGAGTATAGTCAACGCTTTTCAAAGACAGAGGCGGAATGGCTTGGCTGAAATGAATACAAAGGTGGCATGAGCGCATCTTAACGCCTCGCTGTCCGCCCATGCCATATTGCCATCCCTTCACACACTGGATCGTCGATTTCGTCGCCATCACCTCTTTTTGTATCCAGAAGAACCGTCGACTGTAGCGTACCTCTGATTTGTTGATAGTCAAACGCTCTGAATAACTTGAATAGCCTACCGCAAAGATGCACACAAGAAAGCACAAGAAGCCGAGAATCGCACACGATATTACCATGGCCGCGTTGACCGATTTCGTCGATGCGCCAGCCCATACGCCAAGAAAACAAAGTACCGTAAGTATGCAGGAAATCGCAGCCGTCAACCAAAACCATTTTTTGGGCAACGGAGTATTTGTAGCCTGCAGTACATTTTCGCTGAGACTGCTAATAGTCAATTGACTCGACCAAGGAGCCCCATATTCAAACTCGCCCGAGTTGGAATTGGACATTATATTCCCCGACAACAAGTCCATAGTCTCGCATGAAAAATCCTGCGTCATAGCTACAGTAAAACTATACCGAGCAATAAACGCTTAGCACAAACGACCTTTTTCTTCAAGAAAAAACACTATCATCGCGATATGCGCATATAAACTATTGGATCACCTTCCACTCATACGAGCCATTCTTGCCGCGAACCTTAGTCACAACAATAGGAAGGGAAAACCGCGTTATGCGACCGTTCACAGTAATTTCCTCGCTCCGCAACGCTTGAGGCCAATTCCTATGACCGACAACCACAGCTCGACCGTTGGCGGCAAGCGAGAAAGTGACGTCGTCTGTATCAAGGGGTGACATTCCCCAGCCTGCAGCGACAAAGACTCGGTTCACATAGAAATCATGTTGCTGAGCGGCAACCAGCGCATAGTCTTTGTACATGGCTTTAGCGGCTTCCTTGGCTTTCAATTGCAGGAGCGCATCGAGAGAGGCGGTGTCCCTATTGTCTAGAGCATCACGTACTTGCATAAGCAGCGCCTTGATTGCGTCCGCATCAGTTTTTGCTAGCGGAAGGGAAACAGGTCGGGCGCTTTCCCATACCCATGTCTGAGGTATGCTTACATTAAATTGGCGTTCAATATCTATACCTGCGTTTGGGTCATGGCGAAACATCAGGCCTTCCATACCCAAAGACACTTTGGGGGTGCGTGGAGGGAATCGCCGTAAGGGCGGAGCGCCATCGGAAAGATTCCACTTCCACACCCTAATAATGACCCGAGAAATCGTGCTCACTGATTTGGGATTGCCCAAAATAAGCGGGGCATCAACAAGCGATAGCTCCGCCCCGCCAAATTCATCAGTTTCAACGGGCAAACACGGATACATGACCACGGATTTGGCATTTCTGCCTTTTTTAACGCTGTCCACAATTAAAGTTACAGACATGCGCTTGACTGGCATGGATAGTTTACTGATATGCAGTTTTCCTGGTACCCCCTGAATAGCGTCGGCATCAGCAAATTCGAAATCAAACACCTGACTGCCAATTCCCCCTTGGAAAAACAAGGCGCCATCTTCGTATTCGCCTCGACGGATTCGGCCACGCGCGATTACGTCTTCATCTAAAATAAGATCTGACGTCGGGAGAAGGATTTTAACAATTTCATCCGACTTAAGTCGCTGCATATATACAGATGACATAGAAAATGGAGCCGTATCAGGAACAGTAAACGAGATCCTCGAAAAACCGCCATCACCCAAGTATTCTTTCCCTTCGATAGGCGTCAAGTCAGAAAGGCTGGCGGCAAGAGTTCCTGCGGGGACCTGCTGCAACACATAAACGACACGTTTCGAATTGTCATTGGACGAGAAAGCAATCTGCAACGAGTCGACATCGCGTGAAAGTGCAAATGCATTGAGTTGCGTGGGAATATACCCATATATCTGCGCGTCAGCCGCCGAAAAGTCCCACACCATGTTATTGCCTACAGGCCCAAATACCAGTGACCGGGGGTCGGCATCATATGCACCCTGATGAATCGAGCCCCCAGCAACAAGCGCCGGATCAAATCCGTATGAATTATAAGCTCCAACAATTTTTGTTTTCTGGATAAGGCTCAAGGCAAAACTTGCCGGTGTATTCGCAGCGTCTGTCGGTTGATATCGAATCGACAATGTGTTGGTGCCGTTACGCAGGTATCGACAAACATCCGCGCTCCGCCCTAGTGACTCTGTAGTATCCAAGACAGGAAAGCCGTTCAGCAAAACATGTGTCTCGGCATTTTTACTGTCGACACTCAGGAGTTCGAAAACATCGCCAGCCATCACGAAAGCAGTGCTTCCGAACCACAACGTCAGTATGAAAATTGCTCGCAACATCCAAGTCAGGTGTTTCATGATATCTCCTCGATTCTATCTCGCTATGAGAATGTTATTCCCAAGGGATAATCGACTTCTCGCCACTCAAGAGAGAACTGCCTTCAACCACAGTCCATGTCTCCGTATCCTCGAAAGCGCCCCACAACCACTCGGTCGTATATTCCACAAACAAACCATCCCATGCGATTTCACCCTTGATGGAGAATTTCGGGGGTTCGGCTTGGCCAACCGGCTCGAAGGTGCCGGTGATCCCTGTTCCTCCTCGGAGCGTAATGGACGCAAAGCCATCAACAATATCAATTGCGCCGCCGATGAAAGCGGACACGTTACCTTTAATGATTCCGCCAATGGTGAGTCCGCCAATGTCGCGTTTGGCTTGTACGCCACCACCAATGGAACCGGTAAACCAGAAGTAGATGCCGGCCTGAACGAGATCGGGGGGGACGCCAGCGAACGTTGTTTCGACAAGGGGGACCTTGATTTCAGCGCCGGCACTGCCGATAAACTTACCTCCCCAAGCGAAAATAGCCTCCGTACTGCCGTTTTCTTTTTCTTTCCAAGCATTGCTGTACGTAAGGCTTCCGCTGAATTTTTTGAATTCAAGATACTTCCCGATAACGGGAATACTTTCGATTTTCTTGACACCCTCTTTGAGGGGATCTGGAAGCTTAAATGTTTTCGAGCGCTCCACGCTCGGATATGCCAGTACCGTGGCAGAGTATTCCGTTCCGTCGACATCCTTGCATTTTACTGTATAGGAATTGGGCGGAACTGCCCATAAGAAGAGCAGATTTGCGGTAACTGTGGGGCCAAGCGCACGGAACTTGAACTCCGTCCCTTCGCCCTCGCGGTCGAGAATAGGAGCCACGACATGCCACTTAGGATAGCCATCTTGATATTCGTCCTGATCCATCGGTATTGCCAGGCATGTAATGGTGTCACCGATTTCCTGCGAAACCACCTCAAGTGTTTCGCCGCTGCTGATTCGCCCATGTTTGGGATAATGCGAACAATTCACTGAAATTTCATTCAGTGCTTCGCCGCTGATTTCGATTTCAATAGAAGGGAGATAGCTTTCTGCCGTAACTCTGGAACTTCCCTCTCCGTCATCAGCAATAAATTTAAGCTTGACCTTTCCAGCTTTCGTTCCCGTGAAGGTTGTGGTCATTTGATGCGACAGCCCCCCACCAGCGGGAGCACAAGTTCCATCGCCAGTATACAAAATATTATCGGTTTCTATTTCCCACTTTCCTGTACCAGGCGGAACAATACCACCCACAGCCGTTACCGAGACGTCAACAGTACGTCCTGTCCGTATTTTCAGCGGCCCCTGCTGGTCTATTTCATATGCCCAAAAATGCACCTCTGACGTTTCAACAGGCTCGGATTTTATACCATTCAGTTTGTACTCGGCTTCGAATTGTACTGTCTCTGCGTTGTTGCCCCGAAACCGAATAGTTCCCCGATGCTCACTACTAATGTCAGGGGCTCCCTGAATCGAACGCCAATCGTAAATACCAAAAACTGAGTCGGGCAACCCTTCTACCTCATATTCCACTAGACTTGAGCCATTCGCAGGAGCATGGGAATCACTCGCTGAGACAAAATCAAGCCCCGGACGGATGACGAGAGATATAGTCGCCGTGGTGTCCTTGTACGTAGCCGATACAGTGTAGGTTCCAGGAATATTCGCTTTTCCGCTGGCTGTGATCTGAGATGGCTGATTGTCAGTGACGCTTTTGTTGGCAAGAAGATCGTCCCATGGCGCAGAAATATTCCAAGAGAGTGGTTCATCATCGCATGTGGCGGATGCGACAAGGCTCAATGCCTCACCATGCGTTACAGTAGCGCTCTCGGTGACTTGGCCATTCACCGTGATCTTGACTTCTACGTCACTCTGTCCGCTTGTCGGATTGGCGGCCCACACCGCCAGCATCGAACCGGCAACAAACGCCACTATGCAGGTGCAAAGAAATCCCAGATGCGTTCTCATCCTCTTTTGTGTATGCATTCGCTTTCTCCCATCTTACATCGAAAGAACATCTTTCATAATGTCATCAGCCATTCTCGAGTTTAGTTTTTCCAGCATCCACCCCGCAAGTCGCGCTGCATCTTCGTTCGGGTATACATTTCGGACCGTTTTGAAGTTTTCAATCGCTTCTGGAATGCGCGATTCTCCGCAAAGCGAACAAAGAAAACCGGCTTCGTAATATGCCTTTGCTTTGATCGTTGGATCATCTGAACTTTTTGCCAAATCATACCACGCTTTGATGCTTTCCTCCCGTCGCCCAAGGTTAAACAATATGGATGCTTTTGATATTGTGGCCAATCTTTTCCAGTATTCGCTCGGAGAGGTGGCAATTACCTGGTCATAAGCGGCAAGCGATTCCTCTCGCTGTTGCATCATCGAATAATATTCGGCAGATTTATATAATGCATAAGAGCCCACTTCCGAATCAGGATAACGGGTGATCAGAAAATCATAGAAGGAAAGGGATGCAAGATAATCGGCGTCTCGAAAAAGGCGGTCCGCTTCCTGTTTGATGGCAGTCGATGTCGCATGCTGTGCGTGGGCCATGGCTATTGACTTATCTAGCCCGCGCATTACTTCGTTCTTTTCAATCCAACGGCCTTTTGCATCAGCATATTCTATGTAAGCTCTCCTAGCTTTCTCCTGATCAGCCATTTGCGTATAACAGCGAGAAATAAGTAACTGTCCCTCAATCATTGCACTAGAATCCGGCCAACGCGCAATCAACTTCTCCGACAGGTTGATGATTTCATTGAAATCGGGCTGGGATTTTTGTTTTTCCGATTCAAAGGCGGTCTTGAGCAGCTCGATGGCATCCCACGAATCGGTTAGCGCCGAGAAGCGTCCCGCAAGGGAGGGCTCGGCATGAATGACTGCGGAAGGATTCTGTTGGGCGGATTCGGCTCTAACGGCAATACTTCCGCTACGGGAAGGAACATCCTGGTGACCAAGACTTGAATTGACAGCATCTGGCTCTCGGCACAGCCACATCCCAGCGCCCACGGCAATCAGCACGCTCGCCGCAATTCCGGCGACGGTGCGCCAGCGCGGGAATCGCCGGATGTTGGCGGGGCGATCCTCTGCCGGCTTGGTATCGATTGCTTCGGTCGCCAAAGGCCAGGTCGATTCTCTTGCTTCCGCTTCCGTCTTTGCTTTCATCTGTGCGACTTTCTCCTTGAGCATGGCATCGAGCCGCTGGCGGCTGCGTTCCAGCACATCCTCGGGTACTTCGATATTGGCGATGCCGATGGCCATGCGCATGCACTTGCTCAGCCGCTTGTATTCTTCCAGACGCTCGCGGCACGCCGGGCAGATCGCCAGATGCGACTCCAGGCGCTCTTTCTCGCCGGGAAAGAATTCGGCCTTTTCGCCCATGGCGTATTCTGACAAACCGCCTTTGAGTTCGCGGCAAATGCTGTTGCCCATGACCAGTTACCTCCGGATCAGCGGAAACCACATCCCTCTATAATACTCACGAATGAGAACCCCGTTTCAGCAACGCGAAAATGCGTATTTGCCGGAAAAGTTTCGCTGTAGTTGCGTATCCTCCGGCAGTATAAGATCTTATGGCGTTCAAGAATTTTATTCTTTTTTCCGCTCATGCGGGCAATACGGCTCCATTTGGCCATGCAAATGCAATCGCACCTGGTCGCAAATGTGCCGCGCCTGGCGCTCCGTACACCCGACAAGGGCCGCGATATCCGAGTAACCTCGATCCTCGACATAGCGCAGGACGAGAATGCGGCGGTCCAGTTCGGGGAGTTCGGTGACGAATCCGCCAAGCAACGCCGTCAACTCCCGCTCTTCCGGAGCAAGGCAACTGGCATTATCCACAAAGCTGTCCGTCAAATCGGCTATATCGGCACTCTCGCTACGTACATCGACTTTCCGGGAATGGTCAAGCGCTCGGTTCCGGACGGTCCGATGGAGCCAAGGGGCGATATCGCCGGACAATCCGCCGTTGCATAGTGCATCGAGCAACTTGAGGAGACTCTCCTGCACGATATCCTCAGCGGCGTTGGCATCACGAACGATAGCAGATGCCACCCGATGTAACGCGGGATTCAAATCGCGACCTACCTGATGGAAAAATGCCTCGACCTCCTCGGGCGAAGGTGTTCCATGCCAAGGGACGATCAGTGGTTTCCGGCTCATGGCGAAGCCCTCCGGATGAGGAAGGCGGCGGTTTCGGACAGGGGAAGGTCAAGCTCGCCTTGTGCGGAAACTGTTTCATTCAAATCCTTCAAGCCATCGGAGGCGACAGCCTGCGCCTTTCCTGGCGCAAACCATTCCGGCGGCCGGAGCCGAAGCCGGAGCGAGACACCTGCGGTCTGATCCGTCTGTTCCGTATGTGAAGGCAGGTCGCTTTCGTTTTTGTCGGCGGCGGCTTTTGCAGACTGGCCTGCCGAAGTGATGTTGCCATGCTGCATAAGGATGAGGACGAGAGTATCGCGTCCGGCGAGTAGCGAGTAGATAGCAACATCATCCCGACCGGTCGGCTCGACCCAATCCACCGTGTCGGCGACAGCGAGATAGGGCCGCAGATGCGCGACTTCGGCGTTCACGCGGCGGATCTCGTCGCGCAGGCCGAGAGCCAGCGGCTTGCCAGAGGTGTGGTCGCGGTAGAGCAGGCCTTTGGCGCCCGTCCCGAGCGTGGCGAAGATCCGGCGGCGGAATTCCTCGGGCGTGGCCGGATCGCGGTCGCTGCCGAAGCGGGAGGTGTCGGCGAGCACCTGCAGGGGGCGTGGGCGGGCGGCGAGCATCGCGTACCGGGTCAGGCGCGCGGCGACCTCCTCGGGCGGTTCGTTCTTTTGCCCGGTCGAGAGGCCGGTCGTGACGGCGGGGTTCATGCGGAGGATGTCGCCGGTTTCGGCGAAGAGGGCGCCCCCCGTCTCGATCCGTATGCGGCAGGGATGATTCACGGTCGGGGTATGCGGATCGAAGCGCTCCGAGATCAGATGCCGCCGGATCGTCTCCAGCCCGCACCGTTCCTTGTCGCCGCCGTACTTGTGCATGTGGCACTCAAAAAGCAGGTTCACGCGGCGGGCGGGCGGCACAGGCGAGGATGGTGCGGATTTCGCCGGATCGGCGGCGCTCATCCAGCCGGGGCGCTCCACGTAGCCGCCTTCGTCCATGC